>NZ_KV826388.1:40687-77553 GCF_001835905.1 Corynebacterium sp. HMSC034E11 | reverse complement strand
GCTGACTGGGATTAAGTTACACACACCCAAACAACAACACAAATCGCCAGCGTAGAGCGGGTTTTCTAAGCGTCTTTAAATCCTTGTTTTGGGTTAATCACGCCAAAAACGAATAACACCTGCAAAACCAGGCCGATTATAAAGAGCAAACCAGCGATGGCCAGGAGGTATGCGAAAGAAGCGGGGTGGGCGTCGTCGATAAGCAATGCGTCTTTGACCGCTAAGAACAGGAACAACGCAGGGATGAGACCAACGTCTGTGCGCCACACCTTCAGCGCGGCGCCGAGCACTGCGCTGGCGAGGCCCGCTGCCCCCAGAGCAAGAACCGCCCTCAGACCGATTGGCGCGACCAGCAGCAATACCGCCATATAGAGCGCAACCGATGCCAGGGCGGCACCCCAATACAGGACCAGCCAGCGGCGCCGGGGAACGCCGAAACTCGTCATGGACGTTGCGCCGAGGATGCCTGTGCCGTTGCTGCAATAGACCATGGCCCAGACGAGGATCGGCAGGCTCACGAGGAACTGGGCGAGAGGCTCGCTGCTCACCACTCCGGCAAAGTAAAGCAGGAGGCAATGCGCGACTGCGATGCCCGCTGCCCACAACAGTTGCGGTTTAAAAATCACCTCGAAGATGAACCCTCCCCGGCCGATTCGGCCACGCACCGCGCGCCGATCCTCGTCGTTGGTCGCCTCGACGTAGCGCGTGCCTATCAGCAGGCCAGCGACCACCGCAAAGAGCGCGCCGAGCAGCCCAACCCAGTCGGGCCGCGCCGCCAGCGCCACGCCAACCCCGCACAACACCGCCGGCACCACCCCAAAGGCCGCAAGTTTCACAGCGCGCGAGCGCGGCACACCGAACGCGGTATAGGCAGTCTCCTCCTGCTGCAACGCGACAAGTACAAGCACCGTGACCATGCTGGGGAGGAATGCGGCAGAAAGCGCACTATCCACAACAAACGGTCCAAACGCCATGACGGCGATCAACGGCACCATCCACAGCAGCCGCTTCAGCGGCGAGGCAACAAACTGGTGGCGAAAGAATCCGAGAAGCGTGGTGTTCATTACGACACCTCCAACACGTGCTCGATGAGGTCGTCGAACTTGGCGGCGCGGGCATGGCGCGGGGCGTCGTCGAGAGGAACAAGCTCGGGGCCAGCAACAGCGAACGCGTCCGCATCCTCCGGAACACATTGCTTTGCGACGACCCCATCACGCCCCAGAACCACCGCACTGTCCAGCACTTTCGCGGCGTCATCGATGTGGTGTGTGGCCATGACGATCGTGCGCTTCGAGTCCGCCTGCGCCAACAGGTGGCGGTAGAACACGTCGGTGTTGTGGGTGTCGAGGCCGACGTAGGGCTCGTCGAGAAGCAAAAGCTCGGTGTTGGAGGCTAACCCGATGACGATGGAAACCATGGCGCGCTGCCCGCGAGAGAGTTTCTCGTAACGGGTGCCCAGGGCGGGGTCGAGAGCGAAGTCGGCGATGAGTGTGTCCGCGACGGTTTGGTTCCAGCCGCGGAAGCGCAGGCGCGCGCCCTTGATCACGTCGGCGGCGGACCACCAGCCGGGGTAGGCGGTATCGACGCCGGTCAGGCACGTGTTGTCCATCACCCGGGCGTTGTCGAAGGGGCGCTGCCCGAAGACCTCAACGGTGCCGTCCGTGGGTTTCAGCTGGCCGGCAAGGATGCGCAGCAGGGTGGATTTGCCCACGCCGTTGCGGCCGAGCAAGCCGTGGATACCGGGGCCGAGGTCCAGGTCGACGCCGTTGAGCACGTGCGTGCTGCCGAAGCGATGCGTGAGGCCAGCGGTGTGGATTGTCATCGGTACAGTCCTCTACTTTCTGCGACGCGGTCGATGAGGTCGTGGAGGTCGGCGCGGGAGTAGCCGAGGTGGACGGCTTCGTCGATAAGCGGTGCGATGTACTGGCCCGCAAACGCCTCGCGGCGAGTGGCCAGGATGCGCTCGCGGGCGCCGTCGGTGACGAACATGCCGAGGCCGCGGCGCTTTTCCAACACGTTGTCGCTCACAAGCAGCGTCAGCCCCTTGCGCGCTGTAGCGGGGTTGATTTCGTGGAACTGCGCCAACTGATTCGTCGATGGGGCCTGATCGCCGGGTTTCAGGGAACCGTCGACGATGAGGTCCTCCACAAAACTGGCGATCTGCACGAATAACGGCTCCGCATCAGTATTCACGACGCCTCCATTCGCCTCATTGGTTAGTTACTCGAGTAACCAACTAACTAACACGGGTTCAGGTGGAGTGCAACCAAAAAACAGAAAAAGAACATGGAGAACCCGCGCAAAATCAGGCAAGATGGGCCGTGAGAATCAACTTAGCAACGAAAAGAATCGGAATTTAGGAGCCATGCTTGAACGCACACTGGTGTTCGTCGACACGTCTTACCTGCTCGCGAGCTTTTACAATTCGTGGGAAATCGGCGCACGAGCCCAACTAGAAATCGACCTCCCCGAGGTAGTCAACACCCTCGGGAACATGATCACCGACCAACTCAACCAACCCATCCATAGGCAACTCTGGTACGACGGCATCCCCGACTCCGGGCCCCACCGCTACCAACGCGCACTGCGCACCTGCGACGGCGTGCAACTCCGCACCGGCCAACTCATCGAATGGGGCGAACGACGCACCCAAAAAGGCGTTGACACCCGCCTCGTCGCCGACCTCGTGGTCAACGGCCTGAGCGAAAAATTCACCGACTTCGTCCTCGTCTCCGGCGACGCAGACATGATCCCCGGCGTCGAAGAAGTCACCCGCACCGGCACCCGCGTACACCTCTACGGATTCGGGTGGGACTCCATGTCCTCCGCACTGCGCCACGCATGCGACAGCACCACCATTCTCGACCCGCGCGAGGACTTCTCCAACGCCATGCGCCTGCAAGTCCTCGAAGGCCCCCTGCCGCCGACCATCCGAGAGCGCCCGCTTAACGACGCCGCACCCCTCGACGAAGCCGACGGCCCGACCTCCGTCCCAGGCCTTGGCCCCGAGCCGCTCAGCGCCGAATGCGCCAACGCCGAAGCAGAGAAACAGGAAGAGAAGACGGGTGCTGGCGATGGTTCGGGTGCCGGTGCTGATGCCGGTGCTGATGCGTCGCAGGGTTCGGCGGAGGGCTCCAAGACCTCTGAGGCCGAGGCCACCGAAGCCAAGCCTGCTGCACCCGCCTCGTCTGCTGCACCTGCAGCGCCGAAGCCCTCCGACATTGTCGGTGCTCCGGTTGCCCAGCAGCGCACGCACGAACCCGACGAGCCGGAACTCGACGAGCCTTCCGAGGCACAGGTCGAGGCCAACAACGAGTCCAACAAACCCGGCAACAAGCAGGTCTCCAGCGAACAACGCCCGGCTGCCACTCCGGCGCCGACGCCGGCCGCAAAGACAAGCCCTTCGGATACCGACTCGTCCGCCGACTCAACCAAGGCGGAGGATTCCGCGCCGCAGCAGGGACCGAAGCCGGCACCGAAGCCGTCGATGATGGCGCCGCGCCGCAAGCTTCGCTCCCGCTACGTCCCGCTCCCGGAGGAGGTGTGGACGTCCGCCGGCTTCCAAACCCCCTACGACGTGGGACAACAGTACGCGTCATGGTGGTTTGAAAACGCCGCCACCATGGAGCAGCGCGACAGCGCACATCTGCTGTCGGGTGGCGGTCTGCCACCGGAGATCGACAGGCCACTGCTGCAGTTCGCCTGCGAAACCCTCCACGAGTACACGCTGAGCGAAACCCAGCGCGTCAATCTTCGCGACGGGTTCCACTCCGGCATCCGCGGTGTCCTGATCAACATCCGTCGCAACTAGTCGCTTTACGACGACACCGGGGCCGCCAACCACCTTGCGGCCCCGTTTTTGTGTTGGTTGCCCTGCGCTTCTCTTCTGCTTCCGGCGCCTCCCCGTCTGCCCCCCTTTCTCGAAATAGTTCCCCGCGCGGGAACTTTCTTCGGTTTCCGGCGCCTTCAGGGCGACATTTTCCCAGGTCGGCAGTTCTAGACACCCGTGGTCGGACAAAATAGTTCCCGGATTCAGCGTGAACCTGGGAACTTTTTTGCGGCTACGCAGCCGCCCCTGACAGATTTTGAGAAATCTGTCAGGGGCGATTTCTGACCAGGCGCGATGCCGACGGCTGACAGATTCCGGCGGAATGTGTCAGGAAAGGCCTAGCGCTCGGCGCCAGAGTCGGTCTCGGCGTCAGTGTCGGCATCAGCCTTAGCGTCAGCATCCGACTCGGCGCCGCGGAGGTAGGCCTCGGCGTCGGCGATGGTGTCGTCGGCAACGCCAGTGTCGGCAGTCTCAGCAGAATCGGCAGCGTCCCCCTCGGAGCCGGCTTCGAGCTGGCGGTCGGCTGCGGAAGCAGAAGCACCCGAACCGGCCTCGAGTTCGCCGCCCATGGAGGCACGGATCTCGGCGAGGCGGCTGGAGGCTGCGACGTCGGAGGTGCCGGACTCGATCTCGGCGATGCGGTCGGTCATGGAGTCCTTCATCAACTCCTGCTGGCCGAGCGCGTTGGCGTAGCGGCGTTCGATTTTGTCGCGTACGCCGTCGAGGGTGGGCACGTCGTCAGGGTTGAACTGGTTCATGGTGTCCATGGTGCGGGCCGTGTGCTCCTGCATCTTGGCCTGGTTGAGCTGGGACTCGAGTTGGGAAACCTGGGACAGTTGTTCCTGGAGGCGGGCCTCGGACTGCTTCTGCTTCTGCTGGGCTTCGGTCGCAGCCTGGTCGGCGGAGGCGTATGCCTGCTTGGTCTGCTCGAGTTCCTGCTCCACGGAGACCAGTTGGGTGGCGATGACCTCGGCGGTGGAGTTGAACTGCTGGGCCTTTTCGTTGTCGCCGGCGGCGGAAGCCTTGTCGGCTGCTTGGAGGGCGGTGCGGGCCTTGGTCTGTAGGTCGTCTTGGGACTTGATCAGACGGTCGAGCTTCATCTGCAGCTGGTTGCGGTTACCAATGATGTTGGCGGCCTGCTGGGTGATTTCCTGGTGCTGCTTCTTAGCGGCGTCGACGGCTTGTTGGATTTGCACCTTCGGGTCGGCGTTCTCGTCGATCTTGGTGTCGAAGGATTGCATAAGGTACTTCCAGCCCTTGGTAAACGGGTTTGCCATGGTTGGGTCCTTTCGGTGATGTGTGGTGGGGTTTTCGTCGATAAGCAAGTGTACGCATGAAAAAAGCGCCCGGCAGGCGGGCGCTTAGGCGATGAGGCCTAGTTTTCCTCGGGGTTTTGCGCTGCGATCTGGCGGCGAACCTCGTCCATATCGAGGACTTTGACCTGGTTAATCACGTCCTCGAAGGCGGCTGGCGGAAGGGCGCCTGCCTGCTGCCAGATCATGATGCCGTCGCGGAAAGCCATAAGTGTCGGGATTGCCTGGATTTCCAGGGCGGCGGCGAGCTGCTGATTCGCCTCGGTGTCGAGCTTGGCAAAGGTTACGTCAGTGTGAGTCTCGGATGCCTTTTCAAAGGTGGGGGCGAACTGGCGGCAGGGGCCGCACCATGATGCCCACGCGTCGACAAAGACGATGCCGTCCTTTGTGACGGTTTGCTCAAACGTGTCCTCAGTTACATCAACGGTGCTCAACGTTTCGCTCCTTATTGCGTTAGGTTATTCTCTTGGACGTTGTGCAAAGTACAACGCGATGAGTTTTGTCGTATTCCAACCCGTGTTGGGCCGCTTTAAGGAGGCGCTCACCAGTCATGACCAAGACCTACAAGATTTCTGGTCTTGATGATGAAGTTGCTGTTGCTTCACTTGCAGATGAACTTTCGATGGTGGAGGGCGCGCATGAGGTGGACATCAATATGGAGGATGGGGTCCTGACGGTTGTCGGGTTCTTGTTCACCGATGAGGATGTCCGGCTGGCGGCGGTGAACGCGGGCTACGATTTACATTTGTAACCGTTTGAAACTGCATGAGGAGGCTGCGATGGCTGAGCGTACGTTCCAGGTTGATGGCATGACCTGCGGACATTGTGAATTGAGCGTGCAGGAAGAGGTCGGCGAGATCGCTGGCGTCACCGGCGTAAAGGCTGATCACAAGTCCGGCAATGTTGTTGTGGAGGGCGAGGGCTACTCCGACGCGGATATTGCTGCTGCTGTTGAGGAAGCGGGCTACAAGCTGGCTTAATCGGGGGATTTTGCCACGGATATATGGTGGGGGCATGACTCAACCTCCTGTGGCACTACAACAGATCGAGCTCGGCGTAACGGGGATGACCTGTTCGTCGTGCTCTTCGCGTATTCAGCGCAAGTTAAACAAGCTCGACGGCGTGGATGCGTCGGTCAATTACTCCACGGAGACTGCGACTGTTTCGTTTGACCCGTCGGCGACGTCGACGCAGTTGCTTATCGACGAAGTCCGCGCCGCCGGCTACGACGCCTTTGAAATGGGTGACGAAAACGGTGGGGAACCTGGTGGGGACGGGGGTTCGTCGACAAGCAATGCTCTCGATGAGGCGCGCGACAATGAAGCGGAGCAGCTGAAGCGCACGACGATTTGGTCGGCGCTGGTGTCGCTGCCGGTGATGCTAGTGAGCATGATTCACGGGCTGCAGTTTCCGAATTGGGAGTTTGCGGCGCTGGCGGCTACGACGCTGGTGTTTTTCTCCGCAGGCAGTGTGTTCCACCGTGCGACGTGGGTGAATCTGAAGCACGGCGCGATGACCATGGACACGCTGATCACGCTGGGTACGTCGGCGGCGTACCTGTGGTCGATTTGGGCGCTGTTTGTTGGTGGCCCTGGTGAGCCGGTGTACCTGGAGACCGCGTGTGTCGTGATCACGTTCCTGCTCTTGGGTAGGTGGTTTGAGACGCGCGCGAAAGGGCAGTCCTCGGAAGCGCTGCGCGAACTGCTGAGCATGGGCGCCAAGGACGCGGCGGTGATCCGCGGGGATAAAGAGGTCCGGGTGCCGATCTCGCAGGTAGTTGTGGGGGATCGTTTCGTGGTTCGCCCTGGTGAGAAGGTGGCCACGGATGGGCGTGTGATCTCGGGGCATTCAGCTATCGACGAATCCATGCTGACCGGCGAGTCCGTCCCGGTGGAGGTCGGCGAGGGCTCGATGGTCACCGGCGCGACCCTGAACACGTCGGGGCGACTGGTGGTGGAGGCCACCCGCGTTGGGTCGGAGACGACGCTGGCGCAGATGGGGCAGCTGGTCAAGGACGCGCAGGCTGGCAAGGCGCCGGTGGAGCGCCTCGTGGACCGGATCTCTCAGGTGTTTGTGCCGACGGTTGTTGTGATTTCCCTGATCACGCTGGTGGGACACCTGTTGGTTGGCCATGCGGTGGAGGACGCGTTCACGGCTGCGGTGGCGGTGCTGATCATCGCGTGCCCGTGCGCGCTGGGCCTGGCCACGCCGACGGCGATCCTGGTGGGTACCGGTCGTGGCGCCCAGATGGGGTTGTTGATTAAGGGCCCGGAGGTGCTCGAATCGACTCGCCAGGTGGACACGGTTGTGATGGATAAGACCGGCACGGTGACCACCGGCCAGATGGGCGTGGCCGAGGTGCTGCCTGGCCCGGGCTATGAGGCCGAGGAGGTGCTGAGCCTGGCTGCCGGTGTGGAGGCTGGCTCCGAGCACCCGATCGCGCGGGCGATTGTTGAGGCCGCCGACGATGTCCCCGAAGCGACCGGCTTTGAGAATCTTCCAGGCCAGGGCGCTTCCGCGCGTATCGACGACCGCCTTATCCGCGTCGGCCGCCCCACCGGGGACCTTGGTGCCCTGGCGGATGCGTTCACTGAGGCCGAGCAGCGTGGCGCGACCGCCGTCGCCGTGGAGGTCGACGGTGTTGTGGCCGGTGTGATTGCTGTGCGAGACACCGTAAAGGAGGACTCGCGCGATGCCGTCGCACGCCTGCGAGACCTGGGGATGACCCCGCACCTGCTCACCGGCGACAACCAGGGCGCGGCGGAGGCTGTAGCGGCTGAGGTTGGGATCGACCCCGCCAACGTCACCTCCGGCGTACTGCCGGAGGACAAGGTCAACGTGGTCAAGCGCCTGCAGGAGTCGGGCCACCGGGTAGCCATGATCGGCGACGGTGTCAACGACGCCGCCGCCCTCGCCCAGGCAGACCTTGGTATGGCGATGGGAGCTGGCACCGACGTGGCCATTGAGGCGTCGGACATTACGTTGATGCATTCCTCGCTACGTTCTGCCGTGGACGCCATCCGCCTGTCGCGCAAAACGTTGAAGACCATCAAGGGCAACCTGTTCTGGGCGTTCGCCTACAACGTGCTGCTCATCCCGGTGGCTGCGCTGGGCTTCTTGGACCCGATGCTCGCCGGAATTGCGATGGCCTTCTCGTCAGTATTTGTGGTGTCCAACTCGCTGCGCCTGCGCGCGTTCAAGTCAGCGTAGGTCAGCGCTAGTTTCTTGCGCTGCTGCGATCCAGCATGAGCAGGACGAAGCCAACCGCGATCCAGATAGCAAGCACCCACCAGCTGCTTCCGGCGCCGAGCCCGTCGAAGAAGGAGACGGAGCGGATCAGGTGACCGGTGGCGCCGACTGGCATCCACTGGCCCAGTGTCGACCACCCGGCGGGCAGCAGCCATGGCCCTGTTGCCAGGCCTGAGAGCGGATTGGCCAGGAAGACGGTCAGGATTGCGCCGATGCCCACACCTGGGATTCCGATAATCGCGGCGAGGCCTGCAGTGAGCATAGAGGTTGCCAGGATGCCGCAGCCGATGCCGAGCCACTCAAGTGCGAAGTTGCCGGTCAGGGTGCCGTACGCGGAGTGCAGCATCCAGGTGACCACAAGCGAACCAACTGCGGCGATACCGGTCAGTACCGCGAGTTTTGCCCACTTGTTGCCGCGGAAGAGGAAGGTGGCGATCACCGCGGAGATGATGCCGCCAAACGCCAGCGGCAGGCCGAGGACTGCAAGGCCGGTTGCCTGCGGGTCATCTTGAGAGGTCGGTGCCAGCTCTTCGCGGGTGACCTCTACGCCCTGTGCTTCCATCTTGCTGGCCATGCCCTCAATCATCTGCGCGTAGGGTGCGCCGTTTCCGGCCGCGGTGTAGGCGGTTGCGCCGGTGGGTGCGATGCTCAGCCCGCCGACGGCGTCGCGGTTGAGGACGGCGTCGCGCACCTCCTCGCCTGAGCCGTAGACGGTGATGTCTGGGCCGTCTTCGCCCATTGTTTGTTCGAGTTGGCTGGCCATTGGTTCGGGCGCGGCGATGGCGATCGGCACGTCCTTTGGCCCGGATGCGAACGTTGGCGCGAGGAACGCGAACAGCATCAATCCGATGATGATTGGGATACCGATGCTCGCTCCAAGCACCTTTGCTACGGCTGGTCGTTGTGTTTTCGATGCGTTAACCATTGCAAATCTCCTATCTGGAACACGGTGTTCTATTTCTATAGTTCGAACATAGTGTTCCGTTTGCTATGGTGTCAAGCATGAGACAGGACGCCGCTGACAACCGATACGCCATCGTCACCGCAGCCAGGCAATTGCTTCTCGACGAAGGCCCGGGTGTGTCCATGCGCACCATCGCCAAGGCCGCCAAAGTGGGTGTGGCAACCGTGACGCGCCACTTCCCTGAGCGCATCGAGCTTCTCGATGCCGTCGGCGCCCAAGCCGTTAACGACATCGCCCAAGTCATCGACGACCATGCCGTCGAGTTCACGGTTGATACGCGTAAGGCTTGGCGCAGCACCGTCCATGCCATCGGCAACCTTCGACTTGCCGCCCTCGCTCAGGCAATATTTATGGACTCCATGCAGGATCCAGGGGTGGGGCCGGAGCGCCAAGGGGTCGTCGATAAGCGTGCTGCAGAGCTCCGGGAGATTTACGGGGGCCTCCTCGCGCCGGCGAAGCGCGCCAAACTGTGTCCGGCCAACCTGGATCCGTTGGAGTTTCACATATCGCTTGGCATTGTGAGCCGACCGCTACCTGCTCAGGCACCGGACCTACTGGGCCAAGACAAGCTCACACACAAGTTGATCGACACACTGCTCGACGGCTTGGAGGCCCAGGCACACTCAGCTGAATATTAAGTTCCGAGTTTTCGCAGGCCACGGCCTAAACTCCCCCTGCATGAACACTGATCAACAGCTCACGCGCACTGAGCGCCTCGACCGCCTTCCTGTCACCCCGAAACACAAACGCCTGCTTGTCGGCTCCGGCATTGGCTGGGCGCTGGACGCGATGGACATCGGCTTGGTGTCGTTCATCATCGCAGCACTCGCCATCCACTGGGATCTAGACAAGACCACGACGAGTTGGATCGCGTCGGTTGGGTTTATCGGTATGGCGATCGGCGCGTCGCTCGGCGGGTTGCTCGCCGACAAGATCGGACGCCGCCAGGTGTTCGCCGCGACGCTGCTGCTCTACGGGTTGGCCACGGGCGCGTCGGCGCTGGCGTGGTCGGTCGCGTCGCTGATCGTGTTCCGCTTCCTGGTGGGCTTGGGCCTCGGCGCGGAACTTCCCGTTGCGTCCACACTGGTCAGCGAGTTTTCACCACGCAAGGTGCGGGGTCGCATGGTGGTGCTGCTCGAAGCGTTTTGGGCGGTGGGTTGGATTCTGGCGGCGGTGATCGGCACGTTTGTCGTCGCTAATGGCGAGACCGGCTGGCGTTGGGGCTTCGCCATCGGCGCACTTCCTGCGCTTTACGCCATCATCGTGCGTATGGGCCTGCCGGAATCGGTGCGCTTCCTGGAATCCAAGGGTCGCCACGACGAGGCTGAGCAGATCGTGCGCTCCTTCGAGGCGGAGGCCGACCCCGCCAACTACGACACCACTGTCCCTGCACAGGAGGAGTCGATCCAAGGTGGCATCTGGGGCGCTGCTTTGCGACGACGCACTGCCGCCTTCTGGACCGTCTGGTTCTGCGTGTCTCTCTCCTACTACGGCGCCTTCATCTGGATCCCATCGCTGCTGGTGGAGCAGGGTTTCTCGCTCGTGCGGTCATTCACGTTCACGCTGATTATCACGCTTGCGCAGTTGCCGGGCTACACGGTTGCCGCCTGGCTCATCGAGGTCTGGGGGCGCCGCACCACCCTGTCCGTGTTCCTCGCAGGGTCTGCGGTCTCCGCGTTCGGCTTCGGCATGGCGAGTGCCGAGTGGCAGATCATCCTCGCGGGCTGCCTGCTGTCGTTCTTCAATCTCGGCGCATGGGGCGCATTGTACGCGATCGGCCCGGAGCTCTACCCCACCGCGATCCGCGCGACCGGCACCGGCGCGGGTGCCGCGTTCGGCCGCATCGGTTCGATCCTCGCCCCGCTCGTGGTCCCGCCGGTGCTGGCGTTCGGCGGCTCGACCGCAGTGTTCGGCGTGTTTGCCGCAGCGTTCCTGCTGGCGTGCGTCGCTGCGTTTACGTTGCCGGAGCAAAAGGGAGTTGCGCTTGCCTAGCGACGACACCACGTACCATCGCACTCATCCCCCGTTCCCGTGTTAAGGATTGCCATGCGTCGCGTACTCGCCCCCTTGTCTCTGCTGACCGCCTTGTTGCTCGCCGGTTGCGCGGGTGGGACCGGCGAGCCGGAGACCATCGTGGTCACCTCGACCGAAGTCGTCGACGCACCCGCACCTGAATCGGCGCCGGAGGCGGAGCCCGCACCGGCGCCGGAACCTGAGGCTGCACCAGCACCAGAGCAGCCCGCTGCCCCGCTAGCCGGAGCGTTCGAACTCGACCCGGCGTACAAGGGCCAGGTCGGCGGGACGTGTGGAAGCACGGCGGAGGGTTACAGCATCAGGGTCGGCGGGTCGACTTCGTGCGACTTTGCGGCTGCGCTCTATCCACAAGCCCTAGCTGCCACTTATTCGATGACCCAAAACCCGGAAACTGTCTCAATTCCAAAGGCCGAGCTCTATGGGGTCGTGAGTCCTGTAACCGGACAGGGTTACGACCTCACATGCATCGTTGGCTCAGACCTGCAGCACCTCAGCTGCTCCGGGCCGGGCAACAGCGATCCGCGGGTCATGTACGGCGATCCCGCCCGCCAATGGCGTAACAAGATCACCATCCTTTAGTTAGCCATGCGCCATGTTGACGAAGCGCGAGTAGTGCAGCTGGTGCGCCACCGGGATGGTGTCAATCGGGCCGCCACGGTGCTTGGCCACGATGATGTCGGCTTCGCCGGCGCGCTCGTCGTCACGATCCTGTGAGTCCGGGCGGTACAGCAGGAACACCATGTCGGCGTCCTGCTCCAGCGAGCCCGACTCACGCAGGTCAGCCAACTGCGGGCGCTTGTCGGTACGGGCTTCGGGGCCACGGTTGAGCTGCGAAATCGCAATGACTGGAACCTCGAGCTCCTTGGCCAACAGCTTGAGGTGGCGAGAGAACTCCGAGACCTCCTGCTGGCGGGACTCAACGCGCTTGCCGGAGCTCATCAGCTGCAGGTAGTCCACCACAACCAGATCCAGGCCGTGCTGCTGCTTGAGGCGGCGTGCCTTGGAGCGAATCTCCATCATGGTGAGGTTCGGGGAGTCGTCGATAAATAGCGGCGCATCCTGGATCTCCGTGAGGCGCTTGGTCAGCTTCTCCCAGTCGCGCTCCTCCATCTGGCCGGAACGCATCGCGGAAAGCTTGATCTCCGTCTCGGCGGAGAGCATGCGCATGATGATCTCGGAGGCACTCATTTCCAGCGAGAAGATCACGCTGGTTTTGCCCTGGTGGATCGAGCAGGAGCGCATGAAGTCCAGCGCTAGTGTCGACTTACCCACACCAGGACGTGCTGCGATGATGATCATCTGGCCGGCGTGAAGGCCGTTGGTGAGCTTGTCTAGGTCGATAAACCCAGTCGGCACGCCGGCCTCGAGGGCGCCGCCGGATGCGATCATGGTCAGCTCGTCGATAGTTGGCTTGAGCAATTCCGAGAGCGGACGGTAATCCTCGCCCACGTTATTGCGGGAAATGGAGAACACCTTCTGCTGCGCATGGTCGACGAGCGCTTCGATCTCCATGCCCTCTTCGCCCTCGTAGCCCAACTGGACCACCTGGGTGCCGGCGTTAACCAGCTGGCGCAGGATCGACTTCTCTTCGACGATCTCCGCGTAGTAGCCGGCGTTCGCCGACGTCGGCACCTCAGAGATCAGCGTGTGCAGATACGGGGCGCCACCGACGCGCTCCAGTTCGTTGAGACGGTCCAAGCGTGCCGCGACAATGAGCACGTCGACGGAGCTTCCCTGGGAGAACAGGTCCAGAATCGCCTGGTAGATAAGCTGGTGCGCCGGGTGGTAAAAGTCATCCGGCCGCAGCCCGTCGGCCACGTCCAGGATCACGTCCGGGTTGAGCAGCATTGCGCCGAGGACGGAACGCTCCGCGCGCTCGTCGTGGGGTGGGGTGCGGTACTCCTGCTGTACGTCACCACGGTTGTTGCCGTACTTGTTGTAGCGCTTCTGGCCACCCTTGCCGTTGCCGCCGGAGTTATCGCCGCCGGCGAAGCGGTTGGAGCCGCCAGTGTTTTGTTCGAAGTCGGCGAAGTCCCCAAAGTCACCGTAGTCCGCTACCGGCTCCGGTGGTGGTACGTAGTCGTCGAAGCTGTCGTTCGCACCCATGTTTTCCCCTTTCACTGTGGCTATGACACTACCCTCTCCCCCGACATTTTCTAGACCCACTAAACGAGTTATCCACAGGGGCTGTGAAATCTTCCGTCGTTGTGCGGGTAGTTATTCACAAGTCATCCACCCAGCTTGTGGAGAACTTGTGTACAGCGACACCAAACCCGCAGGAACTTATCCCAAATATGCAGGTCAAACGCTATTCATCCAAACCCCACGCTCCGGGTGTAGCCGGGGGATAACTTCTCACCACGGGGTTTGACAAAGCACATTTCAACAGTTTCGGACCCCTTTTTTGGCCCCTGCAGCCACGTGCCCAGGCACTTTGGATCCACACTTATCCACATCAATCACACGCCATGACAACTGTTCCGCAGTTACAGTGCATACATGGAAACACGAGGCATTCTTTGGATCTACGCCATCGCGATGGTGGCGTTTCCCGCGGCGTGGATAAGCCTGTTGCGTCTGATCGGCGGCGGTTGGGAATTTCGGACCGTCACGGCGGCCTTCGGCACCCTCGAGGCCGCGACCACATTGCTCGCGCTGGGTGGCGCCGTCTGGTTCACCGCCGCGGCGCGCGGTCGCAAGAAAATAGGCGCACTGGTCACGGTGTGGCTCGCAACCGCCTGCCTCGTCGTCGGCTGGGGCTCGATGGCCGTTGCGCATTGGGAGGAGTACCAGGCCGACATGGCGTTGCCGATCATCAACTTGTTCATGCTCCTCATCCCAGTCGGCACGGTGCTTGTCTTCGCCGCCGCCATCGCCGAGTCCGCATCACGCGCGCGAAGCAAACGCCAGCGGTAGCACCTCCACCCCGTACCGTTCCGCAAGGTCGGCTGCCGCAACCGTGACCGACCAACCGGAATCCACCTCCCCGGTCAGCAGCAGCACGGGGCCTGTCTCCACCTCGAGGCCCGTGTAGTCGTAGTACCGGTCAAGCCCGTTGACGCGAAACGCCGAGTTTCGTGCTTCTACCTCGCGCGATGGCGTATCGACGACCCCACCAAACCGCATCTGCCCCACCCTTGCCAGCGCTTCTGCGGTGGTGGCGATCATCTCGTTTCGTGCCGGATCAGCATCGCCCAAAGCGACGACAGTGGTGGGGCGTTCCTCCCAGGCCCAGTCCGCGAGCACGGCGACGAACCGGCCCAGCCAGGCATCCTCACGCCAGTTGCTCAGCGGCCGGTAGGTGTTCGCCCGCAGCAGCTCTGCCAGGGCGGGACCGCGGGCGACGTCGTTAAGGCGCCCCAACGCTTTGCCTTGCAGCACGCCCTTGATCTTGCCGCGGCGCGCGGAGCCGGTCGGCCACATTTTGCGTTGGGTGATTTGGACGCCGGGGGTGCGCAGTTGTTCGTCCATACGCTGCGCCAACGCAGCGTCCACGTCCACTGGCAGGTGATTGCCGGTGCAGTTGTCGCAGCGCCCGCAACGCTCATCGGGCGCGAGAGTGGGGTCGTCGAGTTCACGACGTAGAAACGCCATGCGGCACCCGTCCGTGGCTTCGTAAGCCAGCATCAGGTCTTGTTCGCGCTTACGCGCTTCGGCGAGCCCGCCGTAGCGCTCGTGGTCATACTCCCAGGCAGCACCGGTGGACACCCAGCCGCCCTTCACGCGACGCACGGCACCGTCGACGTCGAGGACCTTCAACGCCTGGTCGATACGCGTACGGGAGAGGTCCACGAAGTTTTCCAGTTTGGGTGTGGACAACGGCTCCTCGCTGAGTGTGTCCAGCAGTTGGCGCACCACGTGTTCCTCCGGCATGGACACGGACGCGAAGTAGTCCCACACGCGCTCGTCCTCAGGCCCGGGCAGCAACACGACCTCAGCGTGGTCGGTAGCACGCCCGGCGCGGCCGATCTGCTGGTAGTAACTCACTGGCGACGACGGCGCCCCCAGGTGCACAACAAACCCCAGGTCGGGTTTGTCGAAGCCCATGCCCAGCGCGGACGTAGCCGCGAGCGCTTTGAGCTCGTTGTCGATCAGGGCACGCTCGAGGCGTTCGCGCTCCTCCGCCTCGGTGCGTCCGGTGTACGCGGCGACGTTCCACCCGGCGGCCTCCAATGCCTCGGCGAGGTCGTGCGCAGCGGCGACGGTTAGGCAGTAGATGATGCCGGAGCCGTTGACATAAGCGAGGTACTGCGCGATCCACGCCGCGCGCTGGGTTGGGTCCGGCAACTGCACCACGTTGAGTGCGAGCGACTCGCGGTCCAGCCCGCCACGCAGCACACCGGTGTTCTCGCCGAGTTGGGCCACAACGTCAGCCACCACACGGTCGTTCGCGGTCGCTGTCGTGGCAAGGACCGGCGTGGCCTCCGGGAGGTCGCTAATTAGCACCGCAATACGCCGGTAATCAGGGCGGAAATCGTGGCCCCAGTCCGAGATACAGTGCGCCTCGTCCACCACCAGCATCCCGGCGGAGCGCGCGAGTTGCGGCAGCACCTGCTCCCGAAAGTCCGGCGCGTTGAGGCGCTCCGGGCTGATCAGCAGCAGGTCGTAGTCGTTCAGGCGCGCCTGGATCTCGTCCCACTCGGTCATGTTCGCCGAGTTGATCGTCGCCGCGCGAATCCCTGCGCGCGCCGCCGACTCCACCTGGTTACGCATCAACGCCAACAGCGGCGACACAATAATCGACGGCCCCGCCCCCGCCTCACGCAGCAACTTCGCCGCAATGAAGTACACCGCCGACTTACCCCAACCGGTGCGTTGCACGACAAGCATGCGTCTGCGTTGATTGACTAACGCGTCGATGGCGGTCCACTGGTCGTCGCGAAGCGTGGCCCCGGGCCCCGCAATGCCTTTGAGAAGTTCGTCTGCTTGTGTGCGCGTCGCTGTCATGGCGCAACCCTATAACACCGCCACGACACGGCCCAGGCCTGCAGATACAGTAGTATCAGCGTCATGGAATCATTCGACGAGTCGGAAGTCGCGAGCTACGAGGAAACACGGCGACTTACGCACGCTGAGCTCGATCGTATTTTCAACGAGCGCGCTAACCTCATGGCGCGACTCAAGGACGCTTAACCAAATTCCCCCTCTGCCCAGTCCGCCATGAACTCGGCGATGCCGTGCGGGTCCGCAAGGAAGTCGCGCGTCGCCCGAAACGCCAGCGTGTCCTCCACCGCAAGGTTGCGCTCCACCCCGTCGTCGCTGATCTCGATGATCTCCGCGCCCGGGATCGCCGCCACAATGGGCGAATGCGTGACGACGACTACCTGCGCCCCCACTTCACCCAACGCATGCAACTGCGCCAGTAGGGCCATTTGGGCGACGGGGGACAGGCCGGACTCGGGCTCGTCGAGAAGATACAGCGCGTTGGGGATCAGCCGCGATGTCAGTTCGAGGACCGATTCGCCGTGGGAGCGCCCGCCGAATTCGGTGATGCGCGTATGGGTTTCGCCGCGCAGGAAGTAGCCGACTTTCGCCCGCGGGCCGGTGGTCAGGGTGAGTGCGCCGTACAGCGGGTCGTGGGCGCCGGCCTTTTCTACACCCCACGTGCCGCCTTCCAACGTGAACCCCCAGGCACGCGCCATGCCTTCCAACAGCGTGGACTTGCCCACCCCGTTGCCGCCGGTAATCACCGTGATTGGCCGCCTCAAGGCAAAACCGAACTCGGCGACGTGCGCGATGGCCGGGGTTTCCACAGCCCATGGCGGTGCAGCTTGGGCGTCGACGTCAACGCGTTGGATGAACATCATGGCCCCACCAGGTAGCGGGCGGTGCCGGTTGGGTCGTTGATGAATTCGCGGGTGGCGGTGACGGGCTCGCAGTCGTCGTAAAGCATGGGCTCAAGGTCGGGAACATGCAGGATGCGGGCGTCTGGGATGGCGAGGAGCACGGGCGAATGCGTTGCGACGACCACCTGTGCCCCACGCCGCGCTAGCACCGTCAGCAGGCCGAGGAGTTCGAGTTGGGAGAAGGTGGAGAGGCCGTCTTCGGGCTCGTCGAGAAGAATTAGCGAGTCCGGGCCGAAGCGGGTGCGCGCCAGGTCCATGATGCCCTGGCCGTGGCTGCGTCTGGTGAGGCCTACAAGCGGGTCGGCGGGCCCCAGGCTCTCGTGGTATTCCGCAAGGTCAAGGTATGTTTCGCCGCGCAGGAAGTAGACGTCGCGGGGGTTTTCGCGGCGCGTCAGCGTGAGCGAGCGGTGCAGGGCCGAATGGTCTGCGACGGTAAAGCGCGCGTGGCGCGAACCGCCAGCAGCGTTGGCGCCCATGGCCACGGCGATCGCCTCGACGAGCGTGGGTTTTCCGGAACCGTTATCGCCGGTCAACAGCGTGACCTGGCCTAACTCGAGCGGCGACCGCTGGAGGGAATGCACCACCGGAAGATCGCGCGCGTAGCCCTCCACAGGAGCATCGATTCGCACGCGGGTAACAAACACGGGGCTACCGCCAGTTTGGGTCGTCTAGATCTGGGACATCATCTCCGTTTGGCAGGTCTTCAACCTCGACAATCTCGGCAGATAAGCCGTGTTCACGCTGAAATTTCCGCAGCTCCGCGATGACACTGGCAAAATCGGTGTCGGTGCTATTGCGTTCAGCGTGTGGCATGTCAACCCTTTCGTATTTCTGACACCGTAGCCCGCAATGAAGCGCCCGGCAAGAGTAGCTTTTACCGCAGACCTGCTGGCAGTGGCGTTGCAGCATCTGCCGCGACGAGGATCCCGTAGGCCGCGCCGGAGATAATCCCGACGATGTTGGTGCTGCCGTCCGGATTCACGGTGTACAGCGGGGAGCCCGAATCGCCCTGCAGCGACAGGATCATCACCGCGATCTCTCCGGTGCGCGGGTTCACGTTGAGCACCGGTCCGCAGGTGCGGGAGGTACGTGCGCCGTCCTTGCACACGATCTGGCCTTCGCGTACCGACGTCACCGGCGCGCGCCCCGCCACACGCCGCGTGGGGTTGACGAACTGCGCGAACTGGCTCAGACCGTGCAGCGCACCGATGAACGGGATGTCGATAAACCCGCCACGCATGGCGTGGGCATCGGTGACGTGGCGGTCCATGCGGAACCAGGCGACGTCCTTCAACTCGCCGCCAAGGGTGTTGTCGCCCTCGAGCTCGAAACCTGAATCCTGCAGGTTGCTCGCGATCGGGGTTCGCGCATCCGCCGCCAGCACCCGCACCGCGTGCGCCCCACCGATCGGGGCGAGGCAGTGACCGGCGGTGACGCCGTACATCACACCGCCCCGGTACGCGATGGAGTTCAACGTGCAGCCGTACTTCTCCCCATCGCTGTACTCGATGCGAATGCTGTCACCCGCATACATGGCCAGTGCTTGGGCTGGGGTGGCTGCCATGCCAAGCACGCCCGCTGCTGCGACGGTGAGGGACAAAACGGTGTTGCGCACCCGGCGCAGGCGGGAAGAGATCATGGCGAGGATTCTTCCACACCTTCAGGCATGCAAAAAGCGCGGGCCCCACTCCTCACAAGTGGGACCCGCGCTACAAGTGCTGTTGTCGTTGGACTGCTGCGTGCTGTTCTGACGCGCAGTCGTCGTCAAGCGGTGCTTATGCGCTTACGACCTCGAAGTTCACCTTGCCCTCCACGTCGTCGTGGAGGTTGACCTTGACCTGGTAGCCACCGGTCTTGGTCACCAGGCCCTTAGGCACGGTGATGCGGCGCTTGTCCAGGTTCGGGCCGCCGGCAGCCTTGACGGCGTCGGCGATGTCGGCAGCCTTCACGGAGCCGAAGAGCTTGCCGTTGTTCGCAGTGCGAACGGCAACCTTGACGCCGGTGAGCTGGTCGAGCTGGTCGCGCAGCTCCTTGGCGTGATCCAGGTCGCGGACCTGGCGCTCAGCCTGAGCACGCTTAATGTCTTCAATCTGCTTCTCTGCGCCGCGGGTAGCCGGGATAGCCAGGCCGCGCGGGAGCAGGAAGTTGCGTCCGTAACCGTTCTTGACCTCGACGACCTCGCCAGGTTCGCCAAGCTTCTCGACGGCAGCGGTGAGGATCAGCTTCATAATCCTAACCTTCCTTATGGTGAAAAATGCTTGATGTGTGGTTGTCGTTTAGAACGGTGGCTCATCGCCCGCGCCACCGAAGCCACCGGCCTCGGGTGCGGAACCCCACGGATCATGTGCAGGCTGCTGGGGCTGGTTCTGGCCGCCTTGGCCCTGGCCCTGGGTTTGGCCGCCGAAGCCGCCACCCTGGTTACCTTGGCCGCCGCCGAAACCGCCCTGGTTAAAGCCGCCCTGCTGCTGGTTCTGGCCGCCGAAGCCGCCACCCTGGTTGCCCTGGCCGCCGCCGTAGCCGCCCTGCCCGCCCTCACGCGGGTTGCGGTTGACGTTAGCCGTGGCGTACTTCAGGGACGGGCCGACCTCATCGACCTCGACCTCGAACACAGTGCGGTTTTCGCCCTCTTTAGTTTGGTAGGAACGCTGCTTGAGCTTGCCGGTGACCACAACGCGCATGCCCTTGGTCAGGGACTCTGCGACGTTCTCGGCCATCTGGCGCCAGCAGTTACAGGTCAGAAACAGTGCTTCGCCGTCCTCGAACTGGTTCGTCTCCCGGTTATACGTACGTGGGGTGGACGCGATGCGGAAGTTCGCAACCGCGGCACCGCTCGGGATGAAACGCAGTTCCGGGTCAGCAACCAAGTTGCCGACAACGGTAATCGGGGTATCGCCTTGAGCCATGTTTCGTGAACCTTCCTACCTGCTGATCGTGTGGTTGTAGAGCCTACCGGTCTTACTTATCGGTACGCAGAACCTTGGTACGAAGAACGTTGTCGTTCAGGTTCAGCAGACGGTCGAGCTCCTTGACCGTGTCAGCCTCGCAGTCGAGGTTCACAACGGCGTAGATGCCCTCTTCCTTCTTGTTGATCGGGTAAGCAAGACGCTTCTTGCCCCACACATCAACGTTCTCCACCTTGCCGTTGTCCTTGCGGACAGTCTCCAGGAACTTATCCAGGGACGGGGCAACGGTGCGCTCATCCTGCTGCGGATCGAGGATGATCATTACTTCGTAGTGACGCACGGACCTCATCACCTCCTATGGTCTTAGTCTGTTCGGCCATAACCCTTGTGGTCATGGCAGGAGGGTCGTTGCGTCAAGCAACCTGAACAGACTACCCCACGGTTTGCACTGCTCAAAACCCTGGCCGCGGGGATGACATGAAAGACTCCGCATTGCGGACAATTGGCCGGCAACCAATCGTTGGTGCAGACCAATGACTGATGTTAGAACGGCAACCCAGGCAGCGCCGGCAACTGCGGAAGCGGGATGCCCAACGACGGCCCGACCGCCGCAACCGCAATACCCAAAGCTGCGAGAACTCCGACCACAAGGCCCACGATCGCGAGCGGGGATACCTCAACCTCACCCTGAGAACTCAAACTGCTCAAGCCCGCCTCACCGCGCAGCGAGTCGATGTTCCAATTACGAACCTCGTCAATGCTGGTCGGGTACTTCACCTCTCGGTTGCCGCCGTCTGCGCAGGCAACCCGCGCGTTCATATCCACTTCGAGGTACGCCGTCGTTCCCCCGATGGCGAGTTGGACATCGTCGGCAGCCAAGAACGTTTTCCGGAAAGTCTTCAGATCGGACTGGGACAGGTTGCCCTGCACAACGAAGCTCTTCCAGGCAACGTCTTCAAAGTCCTGCCGGTTCACGCGCTTGCCCCGCACACGGTTCGCCTCCTCAACACCAAGTGCGCTGACCGGCCGCTCCGAGATGCTGCCCTGTTTGATGCTCGGCTTTACCGCCCACACCTCGACCTTTGTAAGTTCCTCGGTGAGGTGTTGTGCCAGCACATGCTCCATACCTACCTGCTGGAGGCGTTCCGTGTACCGCTGCTCAGTGCGCTTTTGAGCCTCTTTGGCGTCTGCGAGCCTGCTCGCGAGATTCTTCTGTGCCTCCACAAGCTCTGCAAGCGAGGGTTCTGCCCGGAACTCCCGAACGATGTTCTCTGTACCTGGGTACAGCACCTCAAATGCTTTCACCGCAGCGTTGGCGTACACCTCTTGTGTGCTGACGTTGGCCCAAGCGCTGTAGGTTGCCGCTTCCCGGTCGTTCAGCTTTAACGTGCAGATCCCGTTCGCCGCCAACACCATGGGCCCTTCATTCGGCCCGACAGTGGCGGCGACTGCCGCCGGGGCAAGGCCACCCGCGACCAGCGATGCGGCGAGCGGCAGGGTAATAATTCGACGGTTCAACGCGGGCTCCTTTTTAGCAACAGCAGTCCGGTATCGGACACGGTGCTTTCAGGATATTTTCACCGAGCAGAACCCGCAGCAAAACGCGAAAATCTTCGGTCTTAGCGGTCGACGTCTAAAACGAGGCCGTCCTTATCGATATCAATGTCGATTTCGCCGAACTCCACCTCGAAGTAGCCGTCATCGTCCCACTCCACTTTGGCCTTGCCATCCTGGGCGGCCTTTAAGACGTCTTGGACTTCGGCTTCGGTCACGTTTTCGTCGACAAGATCCTTGCGCGCCTCGTCCGAGTAGCCGGTCACAGCGGCTGGGAGATCCTCGGACACAGCGACTCCAGCGTTCGACGTTTCCGTCACCGTTTCGGGCGCGACGGTTTCAGTGACTGTTTCGGGCGCAGTCTCGCCAGAATCAGAACACGCCGCCACGGCAAGTCCTGCTGTGGCGGCGACTGTCAGGGCAACCATCTTCTTCGTAAGCATGGCCCCACTGTAACGACGAAGATCAGGTCGGGTTTGGCACCGCGACGAAAAGTGCGAGCGACACCGGGATGATCGTCATGAACACAAACGCAACCGCGCCGTAGATGATCGACTCTTTCTTGCGGCCCTTCGTTGCCATGTAGAACGACGCGCCGAACAGGGCAAACGCGATCAGGATAGAGACGATGCCGAGCACCGTTGCGGTGGTCATGGTTGCGTACTCACCGCCTCCGCCTCAGCCTCGGCGGGCTTAACGGGCTCGGGCGTGGGCTCGTCGATAAGCACAGGCTCTTTCCACTGCGCAGGCAGCGACATCAGCGGGTCGTGGCCGTTGTGCGCGTCGCGGACCTTGTCCGGGCGCTTGCCGAGCATTTGCTTGACGACGAGCACCATCACCGCCACGATAAACGCATCGCGCGCCAGGATGAAGATGTCCAGGAACCAACCCGGCACACCCATGTTGTCGTCGCCCATCATGTGCCACATCAGCACCGGCCAAACCATCATGTCCGCCACCATCCAGGACAGCAGCAGACGCCAGTACGGCAGTGCGAGGACCGCGGGAACCACGAACCACAGAGAGTACTGCGGGCTCCATACCTTGTTAAACAGCAGGAAGAAGCCGACGATGAGCACGATCAGTTCCGCAATGCGCGGGGTTTGCGGCGCACGCAGGCCGAGGATGAGGACGAACAGGCAGCCGAGCAGGAACAGGATCAGGGTGACGGCGTTGAGGATCACCGGGGCGCCCTCACCGGAGTCGAAGCCGGCCCACCCGAACTCGCGGGAGAGCACCGCGTAGATGGTGGTCCACTCCCAGCCGCGGTCGGTGTTGAGGCGGTTGAACTCGCTCCATGCGTCTGGGTAACGCAGGTACACCGGCGCGTTGACGGCGATCCAGGTGATGGCGGTGGCGCCGACCATCTTGAAGAACGGCACGAGGTCACGCTTGCGGATCGCCACAGTGAGGTACGCGCCGAGGATGAACAGCGGCCACAGTTTGAACGCGGTGCCCAAACCGACGAGCACACCGGCCAGCCACCACTTGCGGTTGCGCGCCGCGAGCATCGCTGCGACGGCGAAGAAGATCGAGGGGATGTCCCAGTTGGTAAACGCGTGGACGATCAGCAGCGGCGAACCGGCGACGAGCAGCGTGTCCCAGATGCGGTTGCCGGCAAGTTCCGCGACCATGCGGATGGTGATCACCCAGATGATGGACATCAGCAGTGCGGTGACGTAGAAGTACCAGCCGGATTCCGGCAGGAAGCTATCAGTCAGGAAGTAGGTACCGCGCGCGATCCAGGCGCTGAGCTGCTGGAACAGGCCAGCGAGCACCGGGTATTCCATGTAGCGGGTCAGGTCGTCTTCTACCCACGAGTAGGCGTAGACAAAGCCCGGCTGGTCCAGACCGCGTGCTCCGTAGAGCGGGATGATGTCGTTGTAGCAGGCAGCGACGAACTGGCGGTTGCCGTCCCAGTTGAGCTGCATGATGCCGTTGTCGTCCAGTTTGCCGCCAGCGCAGCGCGACTTCTGTAGTGCGCCGAAGGACAAGAAGATGTATGCGACGGCGATGATGGCGCGCAGCGGCGTCCAGAACCGGGCGCGGCCGATCTGGGCGAAGCGGCCCATTGGTCCGCCGAGGTAGTTCACCCAGCCGCGTGCCACCGGTTCGGTTTTGCCGGGCTGGACGCGGTCGGCCGGGTCCGGCCATGTGACGGTTGTTTGATCAGTCTGAGACATGCTGTTACTGGAACGCCTCCTGAACTTGGCCGATCACATCGTTGACAGCATCACGCAAGTCCGGCGCAGGCGCCGGTGCGGGAGCAGGTGCAGGTGCCGGTGCTGGCGCGGGAGCCGGTGCTGGTGCCGGAGCAGGTGCTTCGCTCGGAGCGGAAGATGCAGCCGACTCGGATTCGGTCGGCGCAGTCCCGGTAGCCGAGTTTTGGGTTGCCGGAGTGGAGTAGTAACCGCCCAGGCCAACGCCACCCTTGTAGGCGTTCACGCCCCAGTACACCGGGCTTGCCGGCTCGAAGTACTCAAAGTCTTGATCCGCCAGCTCAGTGTCCAGGAACTGCTTCCAGATTTGGGACGGGGTGTTGGAGCCGTACATGATGCCGCCCCACTCATTGAAGATGGCGGAGGTGTTGTCGGCGGTACCGACCCACACGGCCACAGCGAGCTGCGGGGTGGAGCCGACCGTCCAGGCGTCCTTGTTCATGCCGGTGTTGCCCAGCTGCGCAGTGCCGGTCTTTGCCGCGGACGGGCGGCCGCCAGCGAGCACCGCGTTGGAGTACGCCGGCACGGTCTGCATTGCTTCGAGGACGTTGTCCGCCACCTGCTCGGAGACGCGACGTTCGGTGTAGTTGCGGTCCACCTCGTAGAGGACCTCACCGTTGGCGTCCACAACCTTTTCCACGAAGTGGGTTGGGTGCATGGCGCCGCGGTTGGTCAGGGTTGCCACTGCGGTAGCCATGTCCAGCACGCGCGACTGGTACTGGCCCAGCACGATGCCTTCGTAGGGCTGGCCGCCGTTTTCACGCAGCGTTACAGGGATGCCCGGGATGGACTTGGCCACGCCGAGGGCATGCGCCATGTCGGCGGTGTCCTGGGTGGTGTTATCCAATTCGTCCTGGATGCGCAGGTACGCGGTGTTGGAGGAGGTGCGGGTGGCTTCCTTCATGGACAGCATGCCGCCGCCACCGCCGTCCCAGTTGGTCACGGTGATGCCGCCGGGCAGGGGCACTGGCGACGAATCAAACACCGCGCTGAGCGGAATACCCTGCTGCAGGGCGGCCGCGAGCGCGAAGATTTTGAACGTGGAGCCGGTCTGCAGGCCCGCGTTGGCGTAGTCCCAACCGCTGGCTTCCTCGCCGCCGTAGTAGGCGCGCACGGCACCGGTACTCGGCTCGATGGCAACGACGCCGGAGCGGGCGTCATCCTGTAGGTAGGACAGGCGCTGACGGGTGATCTCTTCGACGTTTTGCTGGGTGCCGGCATCGATCGTGGTGGTGATCTGCAGGCCACGGTTGGTCAGGTCGTCCTCGGTGATGCCGATGGTGGCCAACTCCGCCACAACCTGGTTTTTAATCAGGCCATTTGCGCCGGTTGCTTCCGTGTAGGCCGAGTAGGTGGCCGGGTCACGGGTCTCCGGGTAGTGGGCGGCCGCGCGACGCTCCTGGGTGATGGCGCCGGTTTCCACCATGCCGTCCATGACGTAGTTCCAGCGGCCTTCCGCGGCTTCGCGGTTGGTCCACGGGTCAAGCTGGCTCGGCAGCTGGATCGACGCGGCCAGGACTGCGCCCTCCTCCAGTGTGAGCTGGGAGGCTGGTTTGTTGAAGTAGGCGTGCGCTGCGGCTTCGATGCCGTAGGCGTTGCGGCCGAAGTAGACCGTGTTCAGGTAGGCGCGCAGAATGTCGGCCTTTTCCCACTGGTTGGTCATCTTCACCGAGTAGACGAGCTCTTTAGCTTTACGCTCGTAGGAGTGCTCGTTGCCCACCAGTGCGTTCTTCACGTACTGCTGGGTGATGGTGGAGCCGCCACCTGCGGATGCGTTGCCGGTGAGCTGCCCGATGGCGGCGCGAGCGAAGCCTGTCGGGGAGAAGCCGGAGTTGGTCCAGAAGTCACGGTCTTCTGCCGCAAGCACCGCGTTTTGGACGTCTTCGGGCACCTGGTCAAGCGGGATCTGCTTACGGTTGCCTTCCGGCGGGACGATGCGGGCGAGTTCCTTGTCGCCGTCGCGGTAGAAGATGTTGGAGATCTGCGCCGTTTCAATCTTGCCCGGCTCGGGCACCTCGGCGCGCGCGTAGCTCCAGAAGAACCACGCCAGCGGGATCGCCGCAATCATGGCCAAGAACAGCAAGAACGCGATAAACCACTGCCATGCGCGCGACCGTTTCTTGGTTGTGACGGTCGTTGAGCCGTTGCTTTTCTTCTTGGCGGTCGTGTCGCCGCCGTTGTCTTTATCTGACACTCGTTTTTCCCTGCGCAATTTGACTCGCGGCCCCCGCGGGGAGGGCGAAACCGCGAGCTACCTACTCGTTTTCTATGCACACCCTACCCGGCCAACGCGAAATCACACTACTGGTACTGCAGTGACTTCCTTTAACAGATGGTTCCACTTGCAGTCGCGGCAAACCTCCACGAAGTGGACGGTGATGGGGCCGACCTCGTGCACCATGCGGTCGATTTCTTCTGCGCTGCGGGCGGTGCCGGTGCGTCGGCCGAGTTTTTCGCTGTACACCCAGGTAATCTCCCGCAGTTCGGCGCCACAGATGGGGCAGGGTCGTGGGGATGCGGTGCCGTGGTGTTCGGCGGCGGCACGGAGGATGAAGTCGGCGTCGCAGGCGTCGTCGATACGCATGCGCCCTGCGTTGAGCTCGCGCAATGCGTGGCGACGACGCCACTCGTGCGACACCTCACCCTCATACACAAACATCTGCGCAATGGTAACGCCGTTTTCGGTGCGTCGCCGACGCCACATATGATGTTGATGTTCAAACGATTGCTAGCGACACTGCCACTTCGAGGAGCCACGACGTGAGCCACCACGCTGTATCCCCCGAGTCTGCACGCCTACCGAACACTGTCGATTCGGATGCTCCTCTCCGCGTTGCGGTTGGCTGGGACACCACAAGTAGCGAAGCCGTCGAGTTCGCCGCCTGGCTCGGCCGCTCCCTGCCGATGAAGGTGCAGGTCATGGCATCTGCGCAACTGCCGCCGATCCAGGCGCTGACAACCTCGGCGAAGAGCCGCAAGAAGCAGCTGAAGAAGATGCGCGAAGAGTTCCACAAACGCGTGGTCAATGAACTCGACGGGCAGATCCCGAAATCGCAGTGGTCCAAAGAGGTGGCCACGCTCAAGGACGGCAAAGATACCGTCCGCTCGCTTCTCGACAACGCCTTAGAGTTCAACGCTGACCTCATCGTCATGGGCTCCCGCGCAAAATCACCCAAGGGCCGACTACGCCCGTCCAGCGTTACGGACGAAATGCTCTACTCCTCCCCCATCCCCCTCGGGCTGGCACCGCGCGGAGTGAAGCTGTCTAAGAAGGGCATCACGCGCGTGACCTACGCCGTGGTGGACACCGACGGGAAGAAAGAGCCCGAGTTTTACGGCCTGGACTACGCCCCCGCCCTCGCGTGCGCGCTGCACCTGCCGCTGCGCATCATCGCGTTCTCTCCGACGAGTTACGACGAGCACGGCCCGAAATGGTACGAACGCACCCTCGGCATGCTTGACCACGCCCGCGACCGAGCCTGGGAGTACGCATGCGAACTCTCCCCCGACCGCCTCGACTATTTCGACGTGACCAGCTCCGTGTCCACCGGCAAGAGCTGGAAGCGCTCGATTGACTCGGTGAAGTGGCGCAAGGGCGACATCATGTGCCTGGGTTCGCAGCCGTCGCCGAATCTGCGCACGGTGTTTTTGGGCACGCTCGAAGGCGAGTTCATCCGCTACGCGCCTGTGCCCGTCATCGTCTGTCCGGAGGCAGCGAAGTAGGTTAGGGCGTATGCGCGACCATCCTGAAAACGACCTGCACTCCCCCGCCGACCGCTTCTCCCGCGTTCGCCCGGAGCCCCGTTCCTTTGATGAGTTGGCGGATGCCCCGGATCCGCTGGAGGTAGACCGGCGCAATAAGCGCTCCACCCGTCAGGCGATCACGTGGGCGCTGGGCACCGTTGGGGTGACGTTCCTGTTGGCGTTTGTGTTAGGCCTGGTCGCCCGCCTGCAGGGCGGGCCGCTGTGCAGCGACGGCGACGCCACTTGGCTGTGCACCCCAACCTGGCGCACCACCTGGGCTGTAGTCACCTCTCTCCCACCGATCGCCGGCCTGATTGGCTGCGCGGTGATCATGGTGCGCAAACTCAACCGCTACGAGCGCTGGATCCCGTGGATGGGCGTGTTCTGGATCCCGCTCGTGCCGTTCACCATGGCGTGGCTGATTCTGACTATTGGGATGCTGGCGACGATGTAGTTGCGCACTGCGCACAGTACGGGTTCTTCTCCCGGCAGGCCTCGCAGCTTAAGTACTGCTGGCGGCACTCCGGCTCGTTGGCGCAGTTGTAGAACTGGTTGGTCGCCTCCCCGCAGTGCACGCAGTGGCCGAGCTGGACGTAGTCCGGGTCGTCCGCGGAACCGAATTCGGTGTGCATGCGGTCGTCGAACACGTAGAGGGAGCCCTCCCACAGGCCGGAGTTGCCGAAGGCTTCGCCGTAGCGGACGATGCCGCCGTCGATTTGGTAGACCTCTTCGAACCCGCGGTTGATCATCAGGCTGGACAGCACCTCGCAGCGAATGCCGCCGGTGCAGTACGAGATGACCGGCTTGTCCTTCATCCAGTCGTACTTGCCGGACTCGAGCTCTTTGATGAAGTCGTGAGTGGTTTCCACATCTGGCACCACCGCGTTTTTAAACCGTCCGATCTCGGCCTCGCGGGCGTTGCGCCCGTCGAAGAAGACCACGTCCGGGTTGGCCTCCACGAACTCGTTGACCTGCTGCGGAGTGAGGTGTTTTCCGCCGCCGATCACACCGTTTTCATCAACCTTCAGCTCCCCCGGTGCGCCAAACGCCACGATCTCGTCGCGGGCTTTGACGCTGAGTTTCGGAAAGTCTTCGGCACCGCCTTCGGACCACTTGAACTCGATGCCTTTGAAGTACTCTTTGGTCTTCTTCGCGTAGGTTTTGCAGGCGCGGATGTCGCCGCCGACGGTGCCGTTAATGCCGTGTTCGGAGACGATAATCCTGCCGGTCAGGCCGAGCCCTTCGCACAGGTCGCGTTGCCACAGACGCACCGCGTCCGGGTCGGCGATGGGCTGGAACTTGTAGTAGAGCAGGATTTTGCTGGTCATGCCTGGCAGTCTACGTCGAGCGGGTCCGTTCTTTGTAGGCGTATACGTCGCGCGTGTACACGCGGCGGTGTGTACCGACTCTGTGGCCGGGCAGTGTGCCTTCGTCGATAAGCTTGACCACGTATGGACGAGACACGTTGAGCAGGTCAGCTACCTGCTGGGTGGTCATTTCATCTTCGGGGCTGGGTGGGCGCATGAGGCGCCCCTCCGCAAGATCCTCGAGCAGATCACGGATCCAGGCAGCGGTCTGTTTGGGTAGCGTGATTTCCTCACGCTGGTCAGCTCGGGCGGCAGCAATGCCGTCGTTGAGCTGAGCCAACGCGGTCTCCACCGGCGGTTGTTGTACAGGCATACAGGCGACCATAAACCACAAATACAACGAGCGGAGCCGTTTTAAAGAAGAAATCTAAGATTTTCTTAGCGTTTGTGGTACAGCCCTTTTCGCCAGTACTGCGGCTCAGACGTTGCAAGCACGCCAAGGTTGCGGAAAATGCCCTCGTCCACAGAACCAAGGATCGCCGTGATGTGAGCATCGCAACCACGAAGGGACTTCAGGTGCTCCAGCGCGAGCGCCGCGTCCGGGTTCGACGCCGCCGACACGGACAAGGCAATAAGTACCTCGTCGGTGTGCAGGCGCGGGTTGACCGAACCCAGGTGGCGGGTCTTCAGCGACTGGATCGGCTCGATGGAATCGGGGGAGAGCAGGTGCACATCGTCGTCGATACCCGCGAGCTGCTTCAGGGCATTGAGCAGCACCGCAGCCGAAGGTCCGAGCAGGTCAGAAGTCTTACCGGTGACAATGCGGCCGTCCGGCAACTCAAGTGCTGCACCCGGCTTGCCGGTCGCCTCCGCGACGTCGAGCGCAGGGGCAACCACAACGCGGTCCTGCACAGAGAGATCCGCCTTGCGCATCACGTTCATCACACGATCGGAGATGGAGGAGTCGGAGCCGGTGCGGCGTTCGTCGACACGCGATGCAAAGTAGCGGCGAATGATTTCCTGCTGGGCGGCGTGGCGGCAGGCCTCGTCGTCGGAAATGCAATAGCCCGCCATGTTGACGCCCATGTCGGTCGGGGACTGGTACGGCTCGGTGCCCGTAACCTCACGCAGCAGCGTCTTCAGCAGCGGGAAGACCTCAATGTCGCGGTTGTAGGAGGTGACCTTCTCCCCGTAGGCGTCGAGGTGGTACTGGTCGATCACGTTGATATCGTCCAGGTCCGCGGTGGCCGCCTCGTAGGCTAGGTTCACCGGATGGGAGAGCGGCAGGTTCCAGATGGGGAACGTCTCAAACTTGGCGTAACCTGCGGCAATGCCTCGCTGGTTCTCGTGGTAGACCTGCGACAGACAGGTGGCCAGCTTGCCGGAGCCAGGTCCCGGCGCGGTCATGACAATCAGGTCGCGGGAGGTTTCCACATAGTCGTTGCGGCCAAACCCTTCCTCGCTGACCACCTTGGCGGTGTCGTTGGGGTAGCCAGGGATCATGTAGTGGCGCGACACCTTCAGGCCAAGGCGGGAAAGACGCTCGAGGAACGCCTCCACGGTGCGGTTGTGGCCGTCGAGTTGGGTGCACACCACATTTTCGACGAGGAATCCGCGGTCGCGGAACACATCCACAAGACGCAGCACGTCATCCTCGTATGTAATACCCAGGTCCGCGCGCACTTTTTGGCGGATGACATCACCAGCGTTGAAGCAGATGACAATTTCCACTTCGTCCTTGATGCGGTCAAGCATGGCGATTTTGTTGTCCGGAGTGAATCCGGGGAGAACACGGGAGGCGTGGTTGTCGTCGAAAAGTTTGCCACCCATCTCCAGGTAGAGTTTGCCGCCTACCTCGGCTCTCCGCGCTTGGATGTGCTCGGACTGCATTGCAATATATTTTTCGCGGTCAAAACCGGTCGTGTACGGCATGCGCGCAATTCTATTGCTTTGCTGCGACACCACGCACCCCGCTACCTCCACACGGTGGTAGCGCTACGGTGGCAGGCATGTTTTCCTCCACGTTTACCGCCGACCAGATCCGAGCTGCGGATGCACCCCTGCTTGCGGCGCAGGAGTTCGAGGACCAGTTGATGCAGTCCGCGGCCCACGCCGTGGCGGAGGTAGCCAACGTGATGCTCGCTGAAGGTACTGAGGCACGCGCCCGGGTGCTCGTGCTTGCAGGGCCTGGCGGCAACGGGGGAGACGGCCTCTACGCCGGCGCGGAGTTGTTGCTGGCAGGCCACCGGGTGGATGCGGTGTTGCCCACAGGCTCGGCGCAGGAGCGTGCCCTGCAGGCGTTCACGGCAGCCGGCGGGGTAGTGCTGGAGAACCTCCCGGAACAATGGCAGGACTATGCCCTGGTTATCGATGCGATGACGGGCATCGGCGCGACCGGCGAGGTACGCGAGAACCTTCGCCCCGCAGTCGAGTTAGCCAACGCACTCAACGCCCAAGTGCTGGCCGTGGACGTGCCCACCGGTGTGGAGGCCGACACCGGCTGGGCAGGGCAGTGCCACGTCAACGCCGATGTGACGGTCACCTTCGGCGGGTTGCGCCGCGCCCACGGGCTGTCGCCAGCGTGCGGGGTGCAGTTGCTCGCCGACATCGGATTGCCGGGCAAGCGCCTGCACGAAACGCTCGGCGACCAACTCACCTTGTGGGCAGAGGATGGCCCGCCGCTGTTGATTGCAAATCGGGCGGTGCTGCCGGAGCAGAAGTGGACCGAGCAGAAGTGGCCCGACGGGATACAGACCCTGTGGCAGCCTCCGCTCCAAGACATCGCGCCAGGGCCTGAGGACGACAAGTACACCGGCGGTGTGGTCGGCATCCGCGCAGGCAGCGATGGGTATCCCGGCGCGGCTATCCTGTCTACTGCGGGCGCGGTGAACGCCACACCGGCGATGGTGCGCTACGCCGGCCCGCAGGCGGTGGAGGTGGTGCGGGCGCATCCGGAGGTCGTCGCTACGCACACGCTCCAGGATGCTGGCCGGGTGCAGGCGTGGGTGTTTGGGCCGGGCGCGGGCACCGACGAGGCTGCGGCGGCGGAGTTGCGGTGGGTGCTCGGCCAGGAGGTGCCTGTGCTTATCGACGCCGACGGCCTGACCCTCCTCACCCAACACCCCAACCTGCGCGAACAGGTGGCCAAGCGCGAACAGATGACGGTGCTGACCCCGCACGACGGCGAGTTCGCCCGCCTACGCGAGGCGGCCAACGTGGGGGAGAGCGACCGCATGGCCGAGACCATCGCGCTGGCCGCCGCGCTGCAGTGCACGGTGGTACGCAAGGGGCGGGTGACGGTGATTGCGCACGAGGGCGACCCGTACACGGCGTACGCGATCGACGCGGGGCATTCCTGGGCGGCGACTCCGGGATCGGGCGATGTGCTCGCGGGCATTGCGGGCGCGCATCTGGCGCTCATGCATGCCAAGCGGCTATGGGAGGAGGTCGCACTCGCCGGCGCGGTGGCCGTGCACGCTTTGGCTGCGAAACTGGCCGCTGCTACTGCGTACGGTGACGCGACGGCGCCAGCGAGCCGGATCGCCGAGTTCATCCGCCCCGCAACCGCGAAGATGCGAAATGATGCTTGATGCGGTCGTGATCGGCGGCGGCCAGTCCGGCCTTGCCGTGTCGTATTACCTACGCAAATACGGCGTGAACTTCGTGGTTTTGGATGCCGCCGACGCTCCCGGTGGGGCGTGGCCGAACTACTGGGACTCGCTGACGCTGTTTTCGCGCGCGGAGTTTTCCAACCTGCCGGGTTGGCCGATGCCTTCGTTTGATGGGTATCCGCCGCGTGATCATGTCATCGATTATTTAACGCGCTACGAGGCCCGCTACGACCTTCCCATTCGCCGTGGGCAGCGTGTGGAGCGTGTGCTTATCGACGACACTGGCTTCACCATCCGCCCCCAAAACCTCCACGCCCGCAACGTGGTGGTTGCAACCGGGATCTGGTCTGCGCCGTTCGTGCCGTTTGTGCCGGGTGAGTTCTCGGGCAGGCAGTTGCACTCGGCGCACTACACGCGACCGGGAGATTTCGCAGGCCAGCGCGTCGCGGTCGTCGGTGGCGGTAACTCGGGTGCCCAGATCACGGCGGACCTCGCGCTAGCCGGGGTAAAGGCGCAGTGGCTGACACGTTCTGCACCGGGTTTCATGCCGGACGACGTGGACGGTTCCACGCTGTTTCGCCGCAATCGTGAGCGCCTCACTGCGATTGCGAAGGGGGAGCCAGATCCGGGCGGGGTGGACTTCGGCGGAGAGATCGTCGTCGTACCGGAGGTGCGCCGAGCGCGCGACGCCGGCCTGCTTCAGGCGCGTCCGATGGTGGGTTCGCTCGACGAGGTGGACGCGGACGTGATCATCTGGGCAACCGGGTTTCGACCGGCCCTCGGGCCTATCCGCGGGCTGCCCCGGGACACGCATGGTTTGTACGTGTTGGGGTTTGACAACATCAACGGACCGGGTGCCGGAACGATTCGAGGGGTGAGCCCGTTTGCCCGCGATATTGCGGCTCGGATCGCCGATTCTTTTGGCGCACACCGTCGCAGGTAAGCACGCTTCGACAAAATTACATAGGTGTTATTTAGGCCTTGACGTGGAAAAATAGCCCTTTTCGGGGATACATTCACCTTTTCGTTACATGAGAGTTTCCTGAGTAGCACTAACTCAGCTTTCTCCAACCAGCACGTACGTTAATTAAGCACGGACTGGCCCGTACTTGAGACGCAGGTCACCCTACTCACGAAGGGTGAATAGTTGGACATCTGCGCTACGCTTACTTATGTGTTAAATAAACGGAGGATCGCAGCGCTTGCCCTGACAGCTACTACAGCAGCGGCTGCCACTGCCGTGCCCTCCGCCGACGCGGCCACTGTAGGCAAGCCCATTAACGGCGTGTGCTCATTGCAAATGAGCATTGCAGAAAAGGATTTCGCCGCAGCATTGCCGCGAGACCTTAGGAGCCCCCAAGCGCAGCAAAAACAGCAGTGGACCAACGCCTTCGAGGTAGCGTTCCCGGAAGCTGCGCCCATCGCACAAGAATTCCTCGAAGCATTCAACGGCCCATACTTCAGGCAGTTCCATGCCAACCGCAACGCTGAAACCGCCCGTTGGGAAGACCGCATCGCTACTGCCGCAAATGTAGATCCGGCAGGCGCAAAGTGGTACTTCACCGAAATCATTAACAGCGTGCTGGTATCCAGTGAAGACGGACTGGCGCTGGATCATGTTGAGTTCTGGCGCGTTGTGGATGACGCCCTTGAAAGTGGCACCATCAGCGCCACTGACCCACGCGACATTTACCCCGCTTTCCCACAGGAAATTAGCGACAGGCTTCTCGAGGGCGCTCTGGCAGACATGCCGGCAGACCAGCGCAAAAAGTGGGTAAACGCGCACGCCTCGTCCAAGGAAGCCATCGGCTCGGTCAATGCGGCACAGTTCCGCGATGCCTTCAAGAAGGCACGCGAGGCCTGCGCCAATGGTGGCGGCTCGGTCACTCTGCCCGTCGCTCCCAAGCCGACCACTCCGTACGACGTGCCACCGGTACAGCGCGGCAAGGACAAGCCTGGCAAGACCACAGAGCCGTCCACGCCGACTGAGTCGAAGACCACCACCAACATCAGCGTTGACTTCTCCACCTCGGTTGAGCGCCAGAAGAACGAACCACAAGCGTCGATGCCTGTCGGTGCGATCATCGGCATCGTCGTCGCTCTGTTGACAATCATTGGTGGCGCTGGGGCAGCATTTGTCATGGGCGGGCGATAGGCGTAATTTGGCGCGGTGTCCAACACCGCGAAAACCCCCCAGAAAACCCCGGGCCAATTCCCCTTCGTACCACTGGCGGCGATGAGTTTCGCCGCCTTTGTTTATGTCACTTTCGAGATGTTCTCGGTGGGGCTCATCTCCCCGATGGCGCGAGACCTCGGCGTCTCCGAAGGCCAAATTGGCCTCCTCATGAGCGTCTATGCGGGCTTGGTCGCAGTGGTGACCATCCCGCTGATCCACTTCACACGCAGCGTCAATAGGCGTCCGCTGCTTATCGCCACTCTGGTGTTTCTCCTCGGCGGGATCGTGCTGCAGGCAACAGCCAGCAACTACTGGATGCTGGTGGCCGGGCGCGTCACCGCAGCATTTACACACGGCGTGTTCTGGTCGCTGGTCAACCCGATGGCGGCACGCATCGCTCCCGCCGGGCAGACAGGTAAAGCGGTGGCTGCGGTGTCCATCGGCTCTACCTTGTCGCTGGTTGCGGGCTCGCCGCTGACCACTGCGTTGGGCACGATGATCGGCTGGCGGGCATCCACGTGGGTGCTTGGCGTAGCGACGATCGGCGCGCTGGTCACCCTGATCGCCACCCTGCCAAGTCTGCCGGCGGTGCCACCGGCGAACAGGGCGAAGGCGACGAACACGAAGTCCGCCATCCCTTCGCTTGTGGTGTACGTGCTGCTCGCGGTGACGGGTATCTTCTCCACCTTTACGTACTTGGCGCTGCTGGTGGAAGGCACCGCCGGCCACGCGTATGTGCCGTTCGGCGTGTCCCTGTACGGCATCGCGGGCTTGGTCGGCATCACGATCGCCGGCCGGAGGGTGGATAGCCGAATGATCCGGCTCAATGCCCTGGCCGCTGCCGTGATGGTGGTGTCCGCCATCGCAGGTTTGCTCGCGCTCGGTGCCGGAAGCGGCCTAGGCATGTTCGCGGTGATCGCCGTGTTCGGCATGGCCGCCGGTGCGCTGCCCACGGTGGCCACCACCATCTTCTTGCACGCAGGCCAGCGCAACCAGGACCTGGCAAGTTCGGTGTACGTGGTCACGTTCCAGGTCGGTATCGCATCCGGTTCCGCGGTTGGTGCTGCGGTGGTGGATGCGGGCTACTTGTCCGGCACCCTGATCTCTACCGGTGTGCTCGGCGCGCTGGCGTTTGCGGTGCTGGCGCTGTGGTCGCGCAGGCTCCTGCGCTAGCGCCAGCGATTGAAGCACCAGACATACAAACCCCAGACATATAAGCGCAGTCTTATGCGTAGACCGGGGTGCGTGCGTTGACGCCAACCTCGAAGACCTCGTCTCGCGGATTGATCAGCGAGCGGTCGTGGGTGACAAACCCGCAGGCAATGTTGCGCTCTTCAACCAGGTCACGCAACAATTTCACAATCTCTTGAGAGCGGTCGTGGTCGAGGGCGGCGGTGGGCTCGTCGGCAAGCAAAAGCTCTGGCTCACCCATCAACGCGCGGGCGATGCCGACGCGCTGGCGCTGACCGCCGGAGAGTTCGCCCATACGGCGATCGCCAAGACCCTCGAGGCCGACCTTGGCCAGGAGCTCATCGGCGCGGTCCGGGCGTGGCTTGATGCCGCGGATGTCGTCGGTGACCAGCAGCTGGTCGCGAACGTTGAGCGCGGCGATCAGGTTGGCTTGCTGGAAGATCATGCCGATCTTGTCGCGGCGCACATCGTTGTTCACCTCCACGCCGTTGAGGGTGGCGGTGCCGGAATCCGGTGTGATCAGGCCCGCGGCGACGGAAAGCATGGTGGATTTTCCGGAGCCGGACTCGCCAACAATGAAGGTCAGCTCGCCGGGCTTGGCGGTGAAGTTCATGTTGTCCAGCACGGTTCGCATTTCCTGGCCGTCCTGGAAGGCGACGGTGACATTTTTCAGTTCAAGCATTATGCGGCACCTCCAAGGGCCTGCTGCGGGTTAACTTTTGTAATGGAGCGGGTGGCAATCAGCGCGCCGACCATGCCGAGCGCCCAGATGGCAACTGGCGGGGCGACGGCGGTGAGTGCGGTCAGGGAGAACGGTGCAGCGCCCTGCATCGCCAGCCCGAGGCCGAAGGCGACCACGCCTCCGATCAGCGCACCTGCACCGAGCAGCACCGCGGACTGGCCGAGTGCGTCCTTGAGCAGGTACT
>NZ_KV826388.1:25066-40587 GCF_001835905.1 Corynebacterium sp. HMSC034E11 | reverse complement strand
GGCCGAGTGCGTCCTTGAGCAGGTACTTGTTCGATGCGCCGATGGCCTTCAGGATGGCTAGGTCGCGGCCGCGCTGCATCGTCCACACCGTGAGGAACGCGACGATCACCAGCGCGGCGATCGCGTAGAGGAAGCCCTGGATGAGCTTCAGGGAGCCCTGCTCAGAGGAGTACGCGGGCAGGCCCTCGAAGGACTCCTTTAACGACACACCGCCTTCGACCTCGTGGTCGGCGAGCAGCACGGTGCCGTCAGCGTCGGTGTGCATGATCTCTTTCCAAAAGTCCGTGGGCACCCACAGGACAGGGGAGTGGGAGAACGCAAGGTCCTCGCCAATCGCGCCGACGGTGATGGCCTTGCCGGCGACGGTGATCTCCTCGCCCTGTGTGAGTTCAAGGCCCGGCGCGGCAACCGCGTCCTTGCCCAGCGTCTGGCCGCCCGGCAGCACGGTGCCTTCCGGCAGGGACAGGATCGCCACCGCAGCATCTTCGCCGTTTTGCTTGGTCAGCAGCATTTGGCTGGTGCCAAGCGGGGTCATGCCGTCGCGAGCCTCCACGCGCGAGGTGGTAAACGACAGGTCTTCCGGGTCCTGGAAGACAACGGATTCCGGCTCGAGCGCTTCAAGTGCTGAGGTGTTCTGCTTGCCCAAGCCTGCGGTCAGGCCGGTCAGCACAACCACCAGCAGGGTGATCAGGGTGACCGTGCCCACGATCAGCCCGAAGCGCCCCTTGGCCGACTTCATTTCTCTCAAACCTACGAACATGACTCCGATTATGGCTTTGACCTGCACTGTCCCACATCGGGCGGGCGGTTGAAATCCCAATCAACCGATCGGTTGATCTACGCTCAGTCCTATGTTGTCCACGACCCGGATTCTGGATTTGTTGCGCGTGAGCTTGCACGTGCTGGTCGCCGTATTGCTTGTGGTGGGTCTTATGGGGCAATTGCGTATCGACGACCCCCTGCCCGGCCTCGTTCTCTCCACCGTCTTCGCCGCTGTGTACATGGCGGGCACGGTGTGGCACTACGAGGGCCGGGCCTATCCGGGCTGGGCGCCGTACGCGTGGCTGGGGGTTGTGGCCGCGCTGTGGGTGGGGCTGGTGCAGGTTTCCGCGGACTTCGTGTGGCTGGAGTTTCCGCTGGTCATGCTGGCGTGTGTGATCCTGCCGCGCTGGTGGGAGCTGCTGGCTGCGGCCGGCTTGCTGTGTGTGTCCCTGTGGGCAGTGGCAGGGCCGGGTGTGGGACATGGTGTGGGGTCGGGTGCTGGTGGAAATATCGGTGCGGTGGTGGGGCCGTCGATAGGCACGGTGCTCGCGGTGTTCATCGTGCACGCGTACCGGGCGCTGCGCGCGGAGGCGGACCACTACAAGCAGATGGCGGAGGATCTGCGCTCGGCCCAGCGGGAGCGCGCCGCGGCGGAGCATGCGGCGGGCGTGGCGCAGGAGCGAGCACGCCTGGCGCGCGAGGTGCACGACACGATGGCGCAGGGGCTCAGTTCGATCGTGCTGCTCGGCCGCGCGCTGGATAAGCAGCTCGGCGACGACGCCGCGGCGCGCGAGACCCTGGACGTGATTCGCTCGACGGCGGCGGACAACCTGGCGGAGGCGCGCCGTTTCGTCAAAATCAACTCGGCGGACACGGTCTCGGTTGAAGACAAGCCCCAGCGTGTGGCGTTGCCGGTGCGGCTGGAGCGGCTTGCCCGGGCAGCGTCGGACCGTCAGCGCGCGCTCGGCGAGCCACTGGAGGTGCAGGTCAACGCGGTTGATTTGCCGGAGCCGGCGGCGTCGGTAGCTGAGCGCATGGTGCGCGAGGGCTTAAGCAACATCGTGCGCCACGCGGGCGCATCTAAGGCGGTGATCACGGTGGATAAGCTGGGCGCGACCGCAACCATCGACGTCTTTGACAACGGCCGCGGCATCTCCGGCAAGGAGGGCTACGGGCTCAAGGGCCTGCGCGCCCGCGTGGAGGAGATCGGTGGGGAGCTTTCGGTGGAGGGCAACGTCCTCGCCGCGACACTGCCTGTGGAGGAGCAATGACGCTGCGCGTAATGCTTATCGACGACCACCCGGTCGTCCGCGCCGGCCTTCGCGCCGTTCTCAACTCGTTCGGCGATATGGAAGTGGTGGCTGAGGCCGCCGACGGCGATGCTGAGGTGCCGGGAGACGTGGACGTGGTGGTCTCCGACATTCAGATGCCCGGCGCGTCCGGAATCGACCTGACCCGCCGTTTGGTCAAGGCGGGCGGGCCGCCGGTGCTCATCCTGACCACCTACGACACGCAGGCCGACGTGGTCGCGGCGGTGGAGTCCGGCGCGATGGGCTACCTGCTCAAAGACGCACCGGAGGATGAATTGCATGACGCGGTGGTGCAGGCGTCGAAACGCAAGCGCGTGCTCTCTCCGCAAGTGGCGAATGTGCTGGCAGACCGTCTGGTCAACCCCGACGAGGCTCTGTCCGCCCGCGAGATCGAACTGCTTCGCGCACTGCAGACGGGCGCGTCGAACCGGGAGATCGCCGAACAGCTCTTCATCTCCCAAGCCACGGTGAAAACCCACCTGATCCACATCTATTCAAAGTTGGGGGTTGACAACAGAACAGCTGCCGTAGAGCAAGCTCGGCAGCGTCGCATCATCTAGTGTGTCCCGTATGACTTTCATCGAGCTGCATACTGGGCCCTGGCGCGCCAGTACCTGCTTGCTGGGGCTCAGCGGCCCGCATGACGCGCCAGTTGGCTTGGCCAGCCTGACCTGGCGCCATAACGGCTCGCTACGTACCGGCGACGATTTGGACCGCCCTCAAGGGCAGATGTTCATCGAGGCAGATGCGTTGCCCGCCCGCCAGCAAATCGCCGAACCTGAGGCGTTTCCGCTGCGTACCGTGACCACTCGAACCGCCGGCGAGGCGTACGTGTTCATCGGTGAAATGTTCGGCCGCAAAGGAGAAATTGAGACGCTCACGCCGTGTGTCGCAGCGCAGATGACGCTTGCCACGGACGCTGAACTTGCGATGACGCTCAACCCTGACTTCGAGTACGCCATCATTGCCTGCGACGGCGATATCGAGGTCAACCGCTCCTCGGTGGTCTCTCACTCCCACATGCTCATTGGTCCGGGTGAGCGCACGCTCGGTTTGGAGAACCGTTCCGAGCATTTCACCCACGTGCTGGTGTTGGGTGGTCTTCCCGAGTAACACGAACCGGGGAGATCTTGCCCACATATAGGCCACTTACCGTGCAGACATGCGGTAACAGCGCAATAATCGGATAGTGCTATATATTCTGATTGCTGTCTTGGCCGTCGCTGCCGTCGGCTACTTCATTTACAAAAAAGTCCACGCCGCATCCGCCATCTTCGCGGTGGGTGTGCTGCTGCTCATGATCGCCGCCGCAACCGGCCGCATCGACTACGCCTCAACCGAGTTCGAATCTTCCGGCAACGCGTTCTACGACGAGTTGCTCATCATCGAGGCCCTGTTCAAGTCCCGTTTCGCCGGCACCGGCATGGCAATTATGGTGCTGTTCGGTTTCGTCGGCTACATGCGCCACATCGGCGCCGACGCAAAAACCGTAGTGGCACTGTCTAGCCCGCTGCGTCGCTTCAACGGCTCCTACTGGCTCGTACCCATCGGCTACTTGGTGGCGACGCTGCTGTCGTTCGTGGTGCCCTCTGCCAGTGCGTTGGCGCTGTTGCTCGTGGCCACGCTCATGCCGGCGTTGATCGCTGCGGGGCTGACTCCGCTGACGGTGGGTGCGATCGTCGCTACGGCCTCCACTATTGCCCCGTCCCCGCTGGAGGCGGGCCTGATTCAGGCCGCTGACCTGACCGGCATGACGGTCACCGAGTTCACCTTCGGCAACGTGGCTAAGGCCACCATCCCGGGCCTGATCGTCATCGCGTTTGTGCACATGTGGTGGCAGCACCGCTGCGACAAGAAGGACCTGGTCAAAGCCGGTGCCGCCGCAGGCGAGGCCGACCTGGAGGCCGCGAAGCACGAAGAGTCCGACCGCCGCATCCACGAAGCCATGGAGCGCGCCGAGGGCCTGCCGGGCTTCTACGCCATCTTGCCGCTGATGCCGCTGCTGCTGATCATCGTCTCCGCAATCCTGAACCGCCTGGACATCGTCGGTTTCGAGGCCGGCATTCTCCCCGTGACCGTCGTGTCGCTCATGCTGACCATGATCATCGAGGCCATCCGCCTGCGCGACGTGAACTACGCCGCGGATTCCCTCCAGGACTTCTTCAAAGGCCTCGGCGAGGGCGCCGCAGGCGTGGTGTCCCTCATCGTCGCCGCCGCCATCCTGGTGGAAGGCATCACCCAGATGGGCGTTATCGAGGGCCTGACCAGCCTCGCCCAGGCGTCCTCGGGTGCTGCGATCCTGATGGTGCTGGTGTTCGTCATCGCCACCTCTGTCATGGCAATGCTCACCGGCTCCGGCGTGGCCCCGTACTTCGCGTTCTCCGAAATGGTGCCGGGCATCGCGGCCGACTCCGCCGTGTCCGCCCCGCAGATGCTCACCTCCATTTGGGCCGCCTCCAACACCATGCGCCAGGCTTCCCCGGTCAACGCTGCGGTGCTCATCGTCGCTGGCGCACTGAACGTGAACCCGGTTGACGTGGTGCGCCGCACCCTCGTGCCGTTGGCAGCGGGCATGGTCACGTCGGTGGTGTGCGCGCTGTTGTTCGTCGTGTAGCAAAAGTCCGTATTGTGACCGGTATGACTGTCTCAGTGCTGATCACCGTCGAAGACTCTTCGCCGGAAATCTCACGTTGCTTCAACGTTGACCCCGACATGACGCTCGGCGCGCTCGCCGAGGTCATCGACGCATCCCTCGGGTTCTCCGGCGCGTCCTCGCACCTGTTCGTGGGCAAGCACGGCACGCAACGCGAGGTGTACGCCGAAAGCCCCGGTGCGGGTGAGCAGCACGAAGACACCATCACGGTCGCTGAGATGGAGCCGATGACCTACATTTACGACGCGGCGGCCGACTGGTCCATCCACGTCGAAGTACTCGGCCCCTCCCACATCGATGCGCCAACGCCGATGCTTGTCGACGCCGCCGGCCCCGACGTCATCGAAGCCTGCAACGGCCCCGCCATGATGACCGAGTTCCGCCGCCAGGCCCGCCTGCTCGCCGCCGGTATCGAACCCGACGTGGACACCGTCACCTTGCTGTTTAGCTTCCTGCCGGTCATGCCGCCGGAGCGCATGCTGGACCGGCTGACCTTCGCCGACCCGGTCACGGTCGCCTCCCGCATGGCCAACGTCGCCGAGGAGCAGTTTTTCGACGAGATGGCCGCCGCCGAATCCGAGGGTCTAGGCCTGGCGGAGCGCTTTGACAACTTCATCAACTCCCAGCCCGGCCTGCGCGAAATCCTGGACGTGGACCCCCACCCGGAGCGCAACCCGGCGATGATCTCGGCCGTGACCGACTTCTTCAACTCCGTCCTCGGCGAAGGCACCGATTTCCCCGAACTCGCCGAACTGGCCAGCCTGCCCGGCTTCGCCGGCCTGCCAGGGCTCGAAGGGCTCGAAGGGCTTCTCGACGACACCGATGACCTCGAAGCCCCCAACTCCCTGACCTTGGTGTTCGGCGACCTGATCAGCCTGTTCATCGCCAGCGTGCCCTACAACGTGGGCGAGCTAACCCCCGAGGTATCCCGCGAGATCCGCGACATCACAGCGCTGCCGTTCCCGGGTACCGTCGTCGATTTTCTTCTCGACGCCGGCCTGTTAAAGAAGCGCCACGAAATCCTCACCCCCACCAAAGCGGGCCTGACCTTCCTCAGCAGCGACGACGCCGTCGCCGCCAACGCCGACAACCTGCGCCGCTTCTTCGAATCCGTCATGGGCGCAGACCTGTGGCGCGCCACCGTCGACTGGTTCATCGGCGAGCCCCAGCCCAACCCCGACATCGACGACTACATCCCGTGGCTTTACGGCTTCTGCGTCGTCGAAGAGTACGAACCGGGCCGCTCCGGGCTTTCCGACGAAGGCCGCGCCATGATGCACCTCCACCGCGCCTACTACGAAGGCTAGGTCTAGACCCCGCCCGGTTGGCCCCGCCCGGTTAACTCAGGCGAGCACCAGGTAGAGCCCCACCACGGCAATGCCCAGCATCATCGCGGTGAGAATGGCGATGGGGGCGGTGTTCGGGGCGCTGCGCTCGTCGGCAAGAGCAAATGCGTCGCGCCTGTACAGCCGGCGGTTCAGCAGCCCGATCGCCACCGCGCCAAGCGACAACGCGCACACCGCAAACATGATCAGTTCCGGGTAAGCGTCCGCCCAGCGCAGCAGCGTCGCCGCGCACACCAGCATCGCCAGCCCGGTGCGCGTCCAGCTCATCGCGGTGCGCTCCGGCTGCAGGCCGGGGTCCGCAACGACGATGCTCACAGCAGGCTCACCCCGACCACCACTGCGGCGACGAACACACCGATGCCCAAAATCGGCACGATCGCCGGCGCCGGGATTGGTTTGCCGTGGCGCAAGGCGCGTTCGATCCGTACCCAACGCACCGCAGCACCTGCAGAAATAGCCATTGAGATCACGATGATGGTGGCGGCGGCGATGGAGCGCACGGTGTCGTCGATACGCGGAAGCTCAAACGCCTCCAACGCAATCCCGCCCGCCAAAAACGCGAGCGCAGTACGCGTCCACGCGAGGAACGTGCGCTCGTTAGCCAAGGTGAAACGCGGATCCGGCTCGTTGCCATCCGGAAACACCCGTCGGGTAAACCAACCACGCTCACTCATGCGCTCAACCCTAGCGCCGCATACACCGTCAGGAGAACCACCCCAACCGCAGCGATCACCCACAACACAGTATTGCTTTGCGACGACACCCTCGCCCACACCGCCCCCAACAACGCACCCGCCGCGTTGCAGATGACATCGTCCGTATCGCTATACCCCCACCCACCCAGATACTGCGCCGTCTCGATGCCCAGGCTGAACAGCGTGCCTGCCGCGAGCGCCCTCACGATCGAGCCCCGATACGCCACGAACCCCACCGGAATGAACAGCGCAATGTTGCCAAACAAGTTCAGCCACGGACCCCACCACACCCGCGCATACGTGAACGTCTGCAACGGATTCAGCCGGATCTGACTGATCTGGTGCGACTCCGCCGCCCACACTCCCGGGATCGACACGAACGCCTTACCCACCGTAAACGCAAGCACGACAACGACAGTCACCACTGCCGCGGCGACCGTTGCCGGTGTACTTCTGGTCGTATTCACCCGCCCCACGGTAGACGCACGTTAGGCTGGCGACCATGAATAGCACCTTGCTGGTTACTGACAATGGCCCCGAGATCGTAGAAACCCGCGATGAATACGCCGGCGAAGGCGACACGCTGATCAACGTCTCGCACTCGTCGCTGAACTACAAAGACGCAATGGCACTGTCCGGCAACCGCGGTGTCCTGCGCGAACTGCCGCGCGTCCCCGGCATCGACGCGGTGGGCACCCTCGAAGACGGCACGCTGGTCACGGTGAACGGCCGCGGGCTCGGGGAGCGCCGTCACGGTGGCTACACCCCGCGCGTGCGTATCGACGACACCCACATCACCCGCATCCCCTCCCGCTTCACCGCCGAGGACGCCGCCGCCATCGGCACCGCCGGCTACACCGCAGCGCTCTCCGTCGCGGCGTTCGAGCGCGCCTCCTACTCCGTGGACGGCCCCATCCTGGTCACCGGAGCGACCGGCGGCGTCGGCTCCATCGCCGTATCACTGCTCGCGGAGCGCGGCCACGAGGTCTGGGCGCTCACCGGGCGTATCGACGAACACAGCACCTGGCTGCGCGAACTCGGCGCCACCGAAATCTTCGACCGCGCCGACTTCACCGGCAAAGGCAAACCGCTGCAGAAGGCGCGCCTCGGCGGCGTGATCGACACCGTCGGCTCCGACATCCTGGCCAATGCGCTCACCCAACTGCGCTGGGGCGGCGTCGCCACCGCATGCGGCATGGCCGCTGGCAACGACCTGCCCGCATCCGTCCTGCCGTTCATCCTGCGCGGTGTCCAACTGGTCGGTGTGAACTCCGTCGACACCCCCAACGACCTTCGCGACGAAGCCTGGGCACTCCTCGACACCTCCCTCAACACAAACGCCATCCGCACCGAAACAATCGGATTGGATGGCGTCATCGAAGCCGGCCAGGCCCTGTTGGAGGGCCGGGGCGGTGGAAGGGTCGTCGTTAAGCTGTAGGCTCCTGCGGCACCGGACCAGCCGAAATCTGCCGGTAGGCGTACGCCAACGCGAGCATCGTCGCCGGCAGGGTCACAATCAAACCAAGACCAAACGGGATCGCACCAATGAGGTTGATCAAACCAGCCAACACCGCGAAGCCCAACAGACGGCCATAGTTACGCGCACCCGCCTTGAAACCGCCGGTGAACGCCTGGCCAAACGTGCCATTGTTGTCACCCGCGAACCACGGCTGCAGCATAAACAGCGGGCTGATCAGCAGCATCACCAACAAACCAATGCCGAATGCCGCCATCACCGGGCCCATCACCGCAAAGAACGTCTCCGGGTCATCCATGATCGCCTCCGGGTTCTCCGGGATCATCGTCGGATCGATCGCCGAAAACGCACCAATGCCCAGCGCCGTCAGCAGCACCGTCATGCCAAGCATGGCGATGACCGACAACAACACCGACATGCCCAGCGTCTTACCAAACGTCGGCGACTTCACATCCCCGAAGTTCAGGTTGCGCGCCAGCGTCGCCTGCAACGCCGCACCAATCATCCACGGGCCGAACACCGTCGTGCCGCCCACCTGAATCCAGGTGCCCACCGTCGGCACAAACCGCACCGCCACGCTCAGCAGCAGGTACACCACGCCAAGCGGCAACCACAGCTTCGGGTTGCCAAACACGGTCTTGAAGCCCCAGCCGATCGCCTCCAAAATGCTCAGCTTGCCAGTGCCCTTCACATGCGACCAGCCGTTATTCGCCGGGTCGTTAATCGGGTGCGGGCTCACACCATCACCCGGAATATTGTCCGTCAACTGCTGCCCATGGAACCGCAACGCCGTGCTGCCCGCCATCGACGCCGCCGAATTGACCTCAAACGCGCTGTAGTCGCTGTAGCCGTTTTGGTAGTTGCCGGCTTGGTCGGCGTAGTTGCCGGCGTCGGCGGGGTCGGCGTAACTGTCGTAGCTCGGGTAACCCCCGTCGTTCTCCGGGTGGCTTCCTTGCGGATGCTGCGGATACGGCTCGAAGCCGTCATTGTTCGGAGTGGACATTGATGTGTTCCTTCATCGGATAGGTATCAGTTTTGCCCAGCCGAGTTTAACAACCCTGCGCGGTGGGACGCCGGGCCGGAACGTTGGCGCTGCCCGGGCCGCCTCCTGACAAACTTTGCAAAATCTGTCAGGAACGTTTTCTGACCTGCACGTTTACCGGCGCCTGACAGATTCCGCCGTGATCTGTCAGCCGGACGGGGCGGTGGGGGGCGGTGGGGCCGGGCCCGCGGGTCGGGGTGAGGCGGCGGGGCGCCCGGGGTGAGGCAGGCCGGGCATTTTGGGCATCACCGGCAAAATAGTTCCCGGGCGGGGAACTTTCTTCGTCCGGCGGGAGAAGAAAATTCACTACGCCCAGGACAGGTCGGGCAGGGCATCAAAAAAGTTCCCCGGATTCGGCCGAACCGGGGAACTTTTTTGGGAAGGGTATGAGAAAGGGTAGGGCAGCAGAACCCGAGCAGAACCCGAGCAGAACCCCTACTTGACCACGAGGTTGACCATGCGGCCCGGGATCGCGATCACCTTGACTACGGTCTTGCCGTCCACCAAGGCGGCGACGCGGTCGTCGGCAAGGGCGGCGGCTTCGAGGTCGTCCTTAGAGGCGTCGGTGGCCACGTCGATGCGGGCCTTGACTTTGCCGTTGATTTGGACGGGGACCTCGACGGTGTCGTCGGTAAGCCATTGCTCGGCGAACTCCGGGAACGGCTCGAACGTGATGGTCTCGGGGTGGCCGAGCAGGGACCAGAGTTCCTCGGCGATGTGCGGGGCCAGCGGCGAGACCATCTGTACCAGCGGCTCGACGGCGTCGCGAGGGGCGCCGGACGGGTAGGTCTTGGTCAGGTAGTTGACGTACTCGATGAGTTTCGCGGCGACGGTGTTGTCGCGCAGGTGAGCATAGTCGTCGCGTACGCCAGCGATGGTGCGGTGGAGGGCTTTGAGGTCGTCTTCCGTCAACGAAGCGTCCACCACGGTGACCTCACCGGTGGCCTCATCCACGACCAGGCGCCACAGTCGCTGCAGGAAGCGCTGCGCGCCGACGACGTCCTTGGTCGCCCACGGGCGGGAGGTGTCGAGCGGGCCCATGGACATTTCGTAAACGCGCAGGGTGTCGGCGCCGTAGTCCTCGACAACCTCGTCGGGTGCGACGGAGTTCTTCAGAGACTTGCCCATCTTGCCGTATTCGCGGTTGACCTCGGCGCCGTTGTAGAAGAACTTGCCGTCCTTCTCTTCGACCTCGGCGGCGGGGACGTAGACGCCGCGGGAGTCGGTGTAGGCGTAGGCCTGGATGTAACCCTGGTTGAACAGGCGGCGGTAGGGCTCCTTGGAGGTGACAAAGCCGAGGTCGTAAAGCACCTTGTGCCAGAAGCGCGCGTACAGCAGGTGCAGCACGGCGTGTTCGACGCCGCCGACGTACAGGTCAACGCCGCCTGGGTCGTTGGCGCCGTGCTCGTCGGGGCGCGGGCCGGTCCAGTAGCGCTCGTTTTCAATGTCGACCAGTGCATCCGTGTTGGTCGGGTCGATGTAGCGCAGTTGGTACCAGGACGAGCCGGCCCACTGTGGCATGACGTTGGTGTCGCGCCAGTACTTCTGCTTGCCGTGGCCCAGGTCCAGTTCGACTTCGACCCAGTCGGTGGCCTTGGCCAACGGCGGGGCGGGTTCGGAGTCGGCGTCTTCGGGGTCGAAGGCGACGGGGTTGTAGTCCTCTACCTGCGGCAATTCGACGGGCAGCATGTCTTCCGGCAGGCCGTGCGCCTGGCCGTTTTCGTCGTACACGATGGGGAATGGCTCGCCCCAGTAGCGCTGGCGAGCAAACAGCCAGTCGCGTAGTTTGTACTGGATTTTCTCGGAGCCCTTTTGCTTATCGACGACCCACCCAAGGGCCGCTTCAATCGCCTCATCCTTACCCATACCGTTGAGGTCCAGGCCGGATTCGTTGGCGGAGTTGATGTGGGTGGCGTCGCCGGTGAAGGCGGCTTCGGAGACGTCGCCGTCGAGAACAGGCGTAATGGGCAGGCCGAAGACGGTGGCGAACTCGTAGTCGCGTTCGTCGTGGGCCGGGACCGCCATGATGGCGCCGGTGCCGTAGCCGGTGAGCACGTAGTCGGCGATGAAGATCGGGACCTGCTCGCCGTTGACCGGGTTGACCGCATAGGTGCCCAGGAACACGCCGGTCTTTTCCTTGTTTTCCTGGCGTTCCACATCAGACTTGGCTGCGATGGAGCGCAGGTAGGCGTCGACGGCTGCGCGCGGGGTGGCTTCGCCGTTGGTCCAGCGGGTGTCGACGTCGGTGGGGTAGGAGTCGGCCACGAGGTCGTCGACAAGCGAATGCTCGGGCGCGAGCACCACGTAGGACGCGCCGAACAGGGTGTCGGGGCGGGTGGTGAAGACGGTGATGTCGCCGGCGGGCGATTCGAACACGACCTCTGCGCCGCGGGAGCGGCCGATCCAGTTGCGCTGCATGCTCTTGACCTTTTCCGGCCATTCGAGCAGGTCAAGGTCATCGAGCAGGCGGTCGGAGTAGTCGGTGATGCGCATCATCCACTGGCGCAGGCGCTTACGGAAGACCGGGTAGTTGCCGCGCTCGGAACGGCCCTCGGCGGTGACTTCCTCATTCGCCAGCACGGTGCCCAGGCCCGGGCACCAGTTGACCATGGAGTCGGAGAGGTAGACGAGGCGGAACTCGTCGATAGCCTTGTGCTTCTCCTCGGTGGTCAGGTCGCGGAAGTTGCGGCCGTCCTTGGTCTGGCGAGCGCCGGACATGAGGTCGCGCACGAGGTCCTCGATCGGGCGGGCCTTCTGCTGCTCCTCGTCGAACCAGGCGTTGTAGATCTGCAGGAAGATCCACTGCGTCCAGCGATAAAACTCCGGGTCCGTGGTGGCAACGGAGCGGCGCGGGTCGTGGCCGAGGCCCAACATGGCCAGCTGGCGGCGCATGTTGGCAATGTTCGCCTCAGTGGTCGTGCGCGGGTGGGTGCCGGTCTGGATGGCGTACTGCTCCGCCGGCAGACCAAACGCGTCATAACCCAGCGTGTGCAGCACGTTCTTGCCCAGCATGCGGTTGTAGCGCGCGTACACATCCGTGGCGATGTAACTCAGCGGGTGGCCGACGTGCAGCCCCGCACCCGACGGGTAGGGGAACATGTCCTGAACGTTGAGTTTGTCCTTGGGCAGTTCGACCTGGTCTTGCGACGCTTGCGGAGCAAGATCACCAACCGGGTTCGGTGCGTAAAACGTGTGGTTGTCACGCCAGTACGCCTGCCACTTCTTCTCGATCTCATTGGCCAGCTCGGCCGTATAGCGGTGCGGGGTCGCCTCAGTCATGGTTATGCAGTGTAGTGAACAGGCATTGTTTATCTGCGACCTCCGCCCCGAACGCCATTTCCCCAGGGAATTGTTTTCGGGGTCGTTTTTGGGATGTGAAAGATATAGAAAAGATATAGCGGGCTTGCGGACAGGCTTCTACAGCCATTTCCCCAGGTCAGCGAATTGTTCCGATATCTTTCTATATCTTTCGGAATTGTTTCCTGCGCAGATTTACGCGCGAATCCAGCGGGTGCCGCGCCCACGAGGGGGACCTTCCGGATCGATCTTTGCCCTACCGAGGCTTCGAAGGTGTCGCAGGATTCTGCCCGCCTCTGCAACGCTGACGCCAGTTTGATCGGCGATGTCGGCGGACCGGAGGGTTTCGCCGTCGAGAAGCTTTGCTTCGATCCATTCCTGAATACTTACCGTTGCCAGTTCACCGGCCTGGCCCAAGTTGAGAAGTTTCCGAGCCTCGCCGCTGAGTGTCCATTCGTTTGCGTCGGCTACGGAATCGAGGAGGCCGCGTTCCACAAGGTCGTCCATGAGCTCCCTGACCTCAAGCGATGTGAGCTGGGTTTTCTGCACTGCGGTCGTTGCCGTGATGAGTGCTGCGGAGTTGAGGTGCCACAACACAATCAAGGACGCCACACTATCGACGACAACCTCCCCGTAACGCTTCGACAGCCTCCTCAGCCCCTTGATGAAGTCCACGTCCGGTTTTTGTGCAGCCAGAATCACTTGGACGTTCACATCGGTTGCGATAACCTCCGGCTCACTGCGTCCGGTTCGGAGCATGGTCGCCCACATACGGTCAAAACCACGAGAGCTTTCTTCCGCCAACCCCAGCGTGCGCATTGCCGCCATCAGCCGGTTGTTCCGCGGAACCGAGGACGTAGATAGGAGTTTGTCCCGGGTCACACCTGGCGGGAGTGGGCCAGGGGAGGTGACTTTAAGCGTTCGGTTGGACTGCTCGACAACCACCGGGCCGGGTAGGCGCCAGTCGCGGTGAATGAACGCGTTCGCAACAACTTCATCAACGGCCTGCTCGGGAAAACGGCTGATGGCAACCTCTTCGCCGTCGTCAAACTGGACCCGTTCAATCTCAGTGTCACCGTTTTCGGTGATCAGTCGGCGAAGGCGGGGCAGTGCCAGCAGGACCGGGTCTGAAATCAACGTCGCCCGGGGTTCCTCACCCGGCAACGTCCGCCAAAGGTGGCGCACAACCACGTCCGTTGGTTCTGGACTGGCCAGGAGAATTTCGCCGGCGCGTTTAAGTTTGCCGTCGTCACGCAAAAGCCCAAGTTCCCGCAACAGTCCCGTTGTGGTCTGAGGGACGGCAGCATCGAGGCCGCGTGTCCTGCGGTGTTGGCGGAGCATCCTGCGTGCCTCTTCAACTACCGCTAACGGCAAGTCGTCTATCGAGATATCGGCTGGTCCGTTTGAGTAGTCCGGGTTGCGACGTGCCGCGTCGATAGCGCGACGCTCCTCTTCCGTCATCTCCTTGCAGGAAAATTGGCCGTCTGCGGTGCGCTTCTTCGCGGCGCCGTCGCTACGCGTGTACAACGCCCGCGCTTCAGGGATGTGAATAACAACGAGCCTTGCGCCCCACGCATCCAACGCCGTGACCTGGACGTTCATGTTGGGGTTCGTCTTGACGAAGATCCGGTGAGTGATCTTTTCTTCATCCAGTTTGGTACCCGTAAACGCTTCCCTCCCGGGAACCTTGTCGGCGACACCCACCACGATGTACCCCATGGCTGCTTCCCCGTTCGCCATGCAGACGGCCTCATCCACCAACTTGTCGACGAACCGCTCCCTCTCCGCCTGTCCTCCCCCTCGAGCAGCGGGGTCCTCCTTGAACTCCAAGATGAGCGACTCCTGCGAGTCCGCCGTTGCCCCATCGTTGATCGCCTGAAGGGCATCACGCACGTTGGGGAGAAGGTCATCCCAGGCAGATTCCGTAACCATGGTGCGATTGTACATTTCCCCAGGGAATTGTTTTCTGGGTCGTTTTTAGGGTTTGAAAGATATAGAAAAGATATAGCGGGCTTGCGGGCGGGCATCTACCGAAGTTTCCCCAGGTCCGAGAATTGTTCCGATATCTTTCTATATCTTTCGGAATTGTTTCCTGCGCATTTATTCGCCCCAAAATGTCCCTACATTACAAATTAATAACGACAACTGGCTATATTGATAGCTGTTCATAACTCCCCTCTAAGACTTGGAGCTCCCGTGAAGAAGATCGCCGCAGCCACCCTGGCAGCAACCATGACCCTTTCCCTCGGCGCTGTTCAGGCCAACGCCGCAACCAACGAGATGCGCGGCACGGGCGACGACCGCGTCTGCGTTCTGACCCTCGATGGCCAGAAGAACAAGATCGAGGTCGCACCGGCCAAGGTTGACGAAAAGGTCAAGGACATCCTCCCGGACAACAAGAACGGCCTGGTGCGCACCAGCGCTGACCTCGGCCAGGCTTTCGGCTCCTCCGACCAGGAGCTCATCAACGGCGCCAACAACCTCGAGGCCATCGACGCCTGCAAGAAGGGCGTGGACTACAAGACCGCCGATATGACCGCGGGCAAGAAGGCTGCCATCATCGGCTCCACCGTGCTCGCTGTGATCTTGGCAATCGCTGGTCTGGCATCGCCGTTCGTCGGCCCGATGATCCAGCAGTTCCTCCCGCGCTAATCTTTGCGACGACACCACACGGCCGTTCCTCACCGAACGGCCGCTTTTTCGTTGCCCGGCGCCGATAGTTGGTGGGCCCCCAGTTGTCCGCAATGCGGAGTCCGCAACGCTCGCGGCACCTGCAATGCCTGCAGTGCCCCGAACAGGGGTGACGAAATTCCCTTTCGGCGACCGTAATTGTCACCCGCCATACATGGGAATATCTTCATAAGTGGAATCTGTTTTTCCCCTGTCCAAGAATTGGAGTTTCTCTGTGAAGAAGATCGCCGCAGCCACCCTGGCAGCAA
>NZ_KV826388.1:0-24966 GCF_001835905.1 Corynebacterium sp. HMSC034E11 | reverse complement strand
GAAGATCGCCGCAGCCACCCTGGCAGCAACCATGGCCCTTTCCCTCGGCGCTGTTGACGCCAACGCCGCGTCCAACACGATGACCAAGGTCCAGGGCCGCAACGCCTGCAACATGACCTTTGACAAGCCGTCCAACATCGAATACACGAACGGTCTCAAGGACCCGGTCAAGGTTAAGAAGCTCCTGGACTCGGATAAGGCCAATAACCTTATCGACTCCGCCCAGACCTCCTCCAAGATTGGCGAGGCTTTCGGCTCCTCCGACGAGACCTCCGTCAATGACGCAAATAACCTCGCTGCACTCCGCGCTTGCGCCCAGGGCGAGACTTTCAAGTCCCAGCCGATCACTGACAGCGAGAAGGCCGGCATCATCGCAGGCACCGTCATCTCCGCTCTGGTCCTGATCGGTGGCGTTCTCGCCCCGGTCGTCGGCCCGATGATCCAGCAGTTCCTGCCGTTCTAATTTCGCCTTAGAACACCAAAGCCGCTCCGGCTACGACCGGAGCGGCTTTTTTTCGTTGGTACATACCAACGGTTGGCGCGAGCCCAATTGTCCGCAATGCGGAGTCCGCAACCCCCGTGCGGACCCTGCGCGCGTTACATAAACATCTGCCAGATGGCGACGCCCATGATGATCACACCGAGAACGAACACGAAGATGGTTTCGGGCTTGTTGGCAAAGCGGCGGAAGGCCTTGGCGTTGCGGAAGAGCAGCATCGGCACGATGTACACCAGGAAGGTGATGAATACGCCGCCGACGACAGAGATCAGGTCCAGGATGGACGGGTTGATCACGGCTGCAGCAACGGTGGTGACGAACACGAAGACGTAGATGCCCCAGCGCATGGCCTTGGGACTGACGCGGTCCGCGAACTTCGGGGCGACGGCGCGCACCAGGTAGGTGGTGCCTTCCTCCGCACCCATGACGTGGCCGAAGTAGGAGGACGCGATGGCGCACAGCGCGACGATGGGGGAGAGCACCGCCAGGAACGGGGCGTGGGTCTCGTTGGCCAGGTAAGACAGCACGGGGATGTTTTGCTCGCGGGCGGCGTCCATGCCGTCAGCGCCGAGGGCGAGGCTGCAGGACCAGACGAAGAACATGGTGAAGCCGACGAGCATGACCGCGGCGATGGCTTCGATTTTGGAGACGAGTTTCTCGGTGGCTTTTTCGTCGCCGTCGAAACGCTTTTGCGCATCGAGGGATGCTTGGGAGATCGCCGGCATGTGGCTAAAGGAGAACACGAACACCGGCAGGATCAGCAGCAGCGCCTGCCAGGTTGGGGTGTCGGACTGGTAGGAGCGGAAGCTGGCCAGGTCCCACTGGGGGATGAGGTAGATGGACACGGCCGCGAGCGCGATGATCAGCGGGTAGACCAGGATGTTGGCAAACGCCAGGGTCGCCTTCTTGCCCATGGCGTAGGCGCCGGTGAGCACACCCACGCACAGCGCCGCCAGGACCCAACGCGGCAGCTGCGGTCCGCCGAGTTGGTTGACCAGGAAGCTGTCCATCGTGTTGGTGATACTCACGCCGTAGATCAGCACGATGGGGTAGATGGAGAGCCAGTACATCAGGCCGGTCATCAGCCCGCGGGTGCGGCCGGACAGCGCGGTAACCACCTGCAGGACGTCGAGGCCCTTCACCGGGGAGGCCGACACGATGCGCGAGTAGGTGCGGTGCGACATGAACACCATCGGCAGCGCCAGCAGCGAGATGAAGATGAGGGGGAGGATGCCGAACGAGCCGGCGTCGATAGGCAGGAACAGGATGCCCGCACCGACTGCGGTACCGAACAGGGTGATCGCCCAGGACAGGGTGCTGCCGTCGGGCGCGTCAGCGGCACGTTCGGCCTTGATTTGCCGCATGTCCGCATCTGTCAGATGGTTTAAGTTAAATTCACGCGCTGGTGTGGTCAATGTCGCCCTCCTCGTTAGGGGGTGTCATACGCCACACGGATCATAGACCACGCCTTTGCTTATCGACGAAAAACGCCCGCGGCCCCAAACCTCAGGGACGCGGGCGTACATGCCGTTTACCGCTTATGCGCGGGGGAGGACTGCCAGCGGGGACACGTCGATGTGCGTGGCAAGGCCACGATCCTCATCGCGGAACCACGCGCGAATCTGGTCGAACAGGTTCATCATGCGGGTTCACCTCCTTTCAAAGCGTGAAGGTTGTTCACCTTCCGTTCATCTTGAGGCAACCCTAGGCCGGGCCAAATAGTTTGTCAACACCAACGATTGGCCCGTGCGAATAATCCCTGCATACGCACTAAAAATTAATGTGACGCATGTGACTAGAGGAACGGATACGGGTCCCATCCGGTGAAGTACTCAATGCGCTCGCGAGCGATCAACAGAATCGCTGCCACCACCGCCACCAGCACCACAGCCAGGAACACCCAGCCGATCACCCGGCGCGCACCCACGGGTGCCGTGCCGTCCTCCTCAGGCGACAGGAAGTGGATGCTCAACGAGAACAACGCCGGCAGGCCAGCGCCGAGCAGCAAGCCGGTGCCGAGCACCATCAACAGAGACTTCAGAATTTCAAGCATGACCTATACCTCTTTACTGGTGGTCCAGGCCGCGGGTCGTATCCACGATGTGGGCGGGTTCGCCGCGGTGGGGGGTGGTGGGTTCGTCGATAAGCGAATCGCTCTCCCAGTCATCGTTGACATTGTCGCGGTGCACCGGCTCGCGCTGCGCCACGATGAACATGTAACCGCCGCAGATCACAAGCACCACTGCCAACATGATGCCGCCCCACACGAGGTCGCCGCCAAAGTCCGAGACCCAACGGGCCGCCCACCAGGTGACAAACGCGACGAACGCGGCGATCGGCAGGGTGGTGATCCACGCGATGGCCATGCGGCCGGCAACGCCCCAACGCACCTCGCCCTTCGGGCCCGTCAGGCCGGAGCCCATGATGGAACCGGTGGCGACGTGGGTCGTCGACAAGGCCATGCCCAAGTGCGACGACGTCAGAATGATCGCCGCCGACGACGTCTCCGCAGCCATACCCTGCGGCGGGTGAATCTCCACCAGACCCTTGCCCAGGGTGCGGATCACGCGGAAACCACCCGAGTAGGTGCCAATCGCGATCGCAAGCGCACAGGACGCCTGGATCCAAAACGGCATCGTGTGATCCGAATCAAACTGACCCGCGGCCACCATGGCCAGGAAGATCACACCCATCGTCTTCTGAGCATCCGACGTACCGTGCGCCAACGCCACCAGCGACGCCGTGCCAATCTGGCCCCAACGGAAGTAATTGTCGCGGTGCTCCTTCTCCGCATTCGACGTCAGGCGGTACACCAGCCAGGTGCCAATCATTGCGACGAGACCAGCCACGAACGGCGCAAACAACGCCGGCAGGATGATCTTGTGCAGCACGCCGCCCCACACGACGCCCTGCCAGCCAATCGCCGCGATCGCCGCGCCAATCAGGCCGCCGAACAGCGCGTGTGACGACGACGACGGGATGCCGTACAGCCACGTAAACAAATTCCACAGAATGGCGCCCGTCAGGCCCGCGAACACGACCAGCAGGAGCCGCTCCGATTCAACCGTGTCGCTGAGGTCAAACACGTCTAGCTTCACAATGCCGTTGGCTACGGTCTTTGCCACCGCCACCGACAAGAACGCGCCGATGAGGTTCAAAATGCCAGCCAACGCCACAGCCGTCTTCGGCTTCAACGCGCCAGTAGCAATCGACGTCGCCATCGCATTCGCGGTGTCATGGAAGCCGTTCGTGAAATCAAAAAACAGCGCCACAACAATAATTAGGACGAGGAGGATAGTGATGCTCACATCCTGGCATTATGCGCCCTAATTAGCACTTAAGAAACTCACGGTCGCGCCATTAACCTCCCGTTTACCAAGCCCTTTGGTGCTACTTTGCTTTACCTGGGGGTTTCCGGTCTACGGCACCTAGCGTTCACCTTCTGGGGGTAGTTAGCCAGCCACGATGTTCCACACAGTGACACCCATGATCACCAACCCCACCACGAGCACAAAGATCGTGTCGGGGCGACGCGCGTAGTGCTTAAACGCTACTGCCTTATGGAACAGCAACACCGGCATGATGTAGACCAAGAACGCAACGAAAATGCCGCCGACCACCGAAATCATGTCCAGAATCGACGGGTTCGCCACCGCCACCAACACCGCGGTGACAAAGACGAAGATGTTGACGGACCAGCGCAGGGTGGTCGTCGATACGCGAGACGCAAAGCCCGGCGCGACCACGCGCACGAGATAGCCGGTGCCCTCCTCCGTCCCCAGGAGGTGACCGAAGTACGACGTGACAATCGCAGCGATGGCAATGATCGGGCTCATCCACGCCATGAACGGCGTATCCGTCTCATTGGCCAAATACGACAGCACCGGCACGTTCTGCTCGCGCGCCGCATCCATACCCTCCGCGCCGAGGGCCAACGCGCACGACCACACGAAAAACATAGTGAACGCCACCAGCATCAGCGCCGTGACCAACTCCACCTTGGACACCTCACGCTCGACGGCCTCAACGTCGCCGTCCTTCTTCTTCTGCACATCCAACGCGAACTGGCTCAACGCCGCCATGTGGCTGAACGAAAACACCAACACCGGCAGAATCAACAGCAGGCCCTGCCACACCGGAACATCCGACTCGTAGCCACGGAAACTGGCAAAGTCCCACCGCGGAATCAGATACAACGACACCGCCGCAAGCGCAATGATCAGCGGATACACCAGTGCGTTCGCGATCCACAGCGTGATCTTCTTGCCCAACGCATAGGCACCCGTCATGATGCCCACCGACACCGTGGCCAGCACCCACCGGTCCACCTGCGCGCCACCCAACTGATTGACGATGAAACTGTCCAGCGTGTTCGTAATCGAAATGCCGTAAATCAACACCGTGGGATAAATCCCCAGCCAATACAGCACCGCCGAGGCGAACCCCCGCTTGCGGCCCGTCAGCGCCGTAATCACCTGCAGCACATCCAGGCCCTTCACCGGCGACGCCGCCACAATGCGCGCATACGTCCGATGCGAGAAAAACACCATCGGAGCAATAAGCAGCGTAGCGACGACCAACGGCCAGAACCCGAAACTCCCCGCATTAATCGGCAGAAACAGGATGCCCGCACCCACGCCCGTGCCGAAAAGCGTGATCACCCAACGCATAAACGAACCGTCTGGTTCGTCGCCCTCACGCTGCTCCTTGATCTGGTCAATGTCCGCGTCGGTGAGGTTGTCCGCGTCGAACTCGTCACGCGCGAGCTCCAGGTGTTCATCGCTGTACTGCTCAGGCAGGTCCGCGTTAGTCATAAAGAATTACGGTACAGGCGCCTCCGGCACGCTGCGTGTTTTTGTGCGGTGGGGTTGTCGGTGGATCGTGCGGAACGCCAAGGTGAGTCGGGGGCGTTACGTTCATATGCAGGGCTCGATATGCGTAAGTGCCGGTCAGAGCGTTTTCCGAAATTTCGGCCGATTTTCCCAGAAACGCCGTGACCAGGGGTTACGCATATCGAGACCTGCATATGAAGCCTGGAGGGGCAGCGTGAGAGCCGAAACGGAAACTGGTAACGACGCAACCGCGGCCGGCGCTAGGTTCGGCGCTAGGTTCGGCGGCCGGCGTGGTCGGCGAACTCGTCGAGAAGTTCGAGCACGTCGGGGGAGCGCCACCCGCGTTGGCGCTTATCTAACTGTGCGGACACGGCGATCCCGTCGGCTTCCAGGCGCTCGAGTGCGTTGCGGGCGGTCTCCGCTGACACGCTGAACTCTGCGGACACGGCGGCGGTCGTCAGCACGGGGCGCTGCACGAGGAGGTCGAGGACTTGCCAGGCGAGGGCGTCGGCACGTGCGGTGAGCAGGCCGTTCCACTCGTTGCGGATCTGCGTGAGCTCTTCTGCCAACCACGCTCCGCGCCGTGCGGCTTCGACCGATGCCCGGGCGAACAGTTGGACGATGCTATCGACATCACCAGCGCGGTACGCGTCCAGTGCTGCGAAATATCGTGTGGTGTCGGTGAGGAGGCTGGCGGAGATGGGCAGTGCGGTGGTCGTCGCTAAGCAACGGCTCCGCATTAACACGTGGACGAGCGCTCGCCCTGTGCGGCCGTTGCCGTCGGCGAACGGGTGGATCGTTTCAAACTGCGCGTGCGCAATCGCCGCCTGCGCCAGCGCCGGCATGTCGTCGCGCTGCATGAACGCGCCGAGGTCCTTCATCAACGCCTCGAGGTGGCGGTGGTGCGGCGGAACAAACAGAGCGCCGGCGGGGGAGTGGTCGCTACCGCCGATCCAAACCTGCTGGTCACGCAGCCGCCCTGCGATGTTCGGCGAAGACTGCCCCAGCAGAATCCGGTGCATCTCTACGATCCCCTGGACGTCGGCCCGCGCGTTCTCCACCGCCGCCGCCATCTGCCGTGTGTTGGCCACAATGAGGTTCGCGTTGGCGCTGCCTCGTCCAGTCACCTCGGCTTCCAGCACTTTCCTTGCCGACGACGTCAGCTTCTCAATCCGACTCGACGCCACCGACTCGCTCCGCAACAACAACGGCGTAAACGGTACGACCCGGTGTGCCTCGGTGGCGTCGAAACGAACCGTCTCAATCGTTGCTGCGTCCAGGATCGTCTGCGTCTCCTGCGACAGTGCAACGCGTTCGTTGGCAATGCGTGGCACCACGGCCGCTGCGTATTGACGCGGCGCATTCCGAATCGCCCGCCGCGAGTACCCAGCAGGCGACGGTGTCCACGGCAGCGTCTCACTACCAACCTTGGGCCAAGTCATGATTTTGACGCTACCACCAAACTTTTGGCCTTAAGTTTGGCAGTTTGCGCGGACCGCCAAGGTTTCGGTGGTCTCGCCGGGCCGCCCGTTTCGGTGGCCTCGCCGGGCCGCCCGTTTCCGTGGCCTCGCCGAACCGCCCGTTTCCGTTCATATGCAGGGCTCGATATGCGTAAGTGCCGGTCAGAGCGTTTTCCGAAATTTCGGCCGATTTTCCCAGAAACGCCGTGACCAGGGGTTACGCATATCGAGACCTGCATATGAAGCCTGGAGATAGCGTTAAGGCCGGTACGCTCGTCGCCATGACTCAGCCAACCCGCAGCGCATCGCTTCACGACGACACCACCACCGACCGCCTCACCCAATCCGCCATCGCCGGCGCCCTGATCGCGGTACCCGACTACGTCCGTTCCACCCCAGGACGCATCTTCGCGTGGACGGCGATCCTCGGCGCGTACGCGACGGCGGTGGCGAAGTTCGACACCGTCTACGAAGACACCGACCACGACGTCACCGCCAAGGTGGAGGAGAAGCCCGACACCACGAACCCGAAGGTCACGTGGGGGTTGTTCGCCGGGGGGATCGCGCTGAATGCGCTGGGCCTGCGCCTGCACGTTGTCGTCCAGACGAAACTCGCCCGCGCACTGGAGCGCCGCGGGGTGAAGAAGCCGCACACGTTGCTCGGCGCCGCGTTTGCAGCGGTGATGTTCGCGGTGCTCGAGGCCGCCGCACGGGTCAGCCTGCGCTAGCGCTGCCTATCGACGAACGCTCGCCCCACCAATAGCTCCCTCACCGGCTCCTTCTCACCGAAGACGTAGAACCGGGCGAGGAAATCGTTGAAGTGCTCGGCGACTGACGGGTCCTTCTCATCGAAGGGGACCGTAAGGAGCAGGCTCGACCCCTCGCCGATGAGGTAACTGTTCGCGGCGAAGATAGCGGTGCGCTTGTTGCCGTCTTCGAACGGTTGCGCGCGGGCAATCTCGAGAAACAGGTCGACCGCTGCGTCTTTGCTGGTGTCGCTATTGAGCGTCTCGGTGATCAGGACGTCCAACGCCTGCTCCGACACAGCCGGCGGCTCGTGGCGACCGTAGCGGGTGCGCACGCCGATGCCCTGGTCGTTAGTACGCAAACTGCCCGGGTTGAGCGCGGCGCTTCGCGTCAGTGTGGCGTTGATCCGCCGCAGGTAAGAAGCACTTATGGGAGTTGCGGTGTTGCTAAGGATGAACTCGCCGGCTGCCTTGAGATCCTCGAGCAGGGCGAGGTCACCGCGGCCGCGCACGCCGGTGGTGTCACCGGTTTCGAGGAAACGACCCGTGGCGGGCCTGCTAGTGGAGAGGTTGTCGAAGACGACACCCGCGGTGAAGATGACCTCGAGAAGTTGGCCGACGTTCATGGGGGCCTCCCGGTTCCGGCGGTTGGGGTTGATGGGATCGAGTGTAGGGGGCGGTTAGTTACTGAGCGCGCCGCAAGTCCGACACTTCGCGGTGGCGGGCTCGCTCTCGAATGTTCGCAAGCCGCTCCTGCGCAACAGAGTCATGGGACTGCCTCCAACGCAGGTACGTGTCCTGCAGGTTCAGCCACAGCTCTGCCGAAGTTCCCAGCGCCGCACCGACGAGGGCTGCTGATTCTCTCGTGAGCTCGTGTTGCCCTGAAATCAACGCTTCCACAAACGTCGTTGGCTGGCCCAGAATTTCTGCAAAGTCTTCTTCACTCCAGCCGCGCGCTTCCAATTCTTCAGCCAGGTAGTCTCCGACCGGAAAAGCTTCGGCCAGTGGTTGAGTAGTCATCGTTCACCTCCCATTAGTGGTAGTCGACCATCTCGATCACAACTACGATGCGTCTATCTTCATCTGTCTCAAACCGAATGACAAGGCGAAATTGCCTGTTTAATCGAATCGATGAGGTACCGACTCGATCGCCTCGAAGTTGCTCGAGTCTTAAGGACTTCAGCGCTCGCAAATCTCTTTCGTCACTGACATTTGCAAGTACCTGAATCTTGCGACGAAAGGCTCGCACCAGCTCGGGAGACCAACGCTTTGGCTGGAACGTGGAATCTTCGGCAAGGCGTTTAAGGATCTTGTCTTCGAAACGAATTCTCACGCAGACCATGACTCCGTCTGGTGAAAACACCGGCCGTTTGAGAACTTGCCTAAATTACGCGTTGGCCCGCTTGCCCACCCTTTTCTCCCCATGAGAAGAAGTGTAGAGAGCGATCTACGGTCTGCATAGCCTCTGACTGCTCATTTGAGTGAACACTTCCCCGCGGAAAACCGCACCAAACGAATAAAGTGCTAAACAAGCAGCGCTTGGGGGTTCACACGCAAGACGCGCCGATGCTGGCGACCTCGCTCGACTGGAGGAACCGACCTGTCGCGAGCCAGCTGGTGGACAGATTGTCGAACACGACACCCGCGGTGAAGATGACGTCGCGGAGCTGCGTGACGTTCATGGGCACCTTCCGGGACAGCGGCGAAGACGGACAGCACCGAGTGTAGGGGGCGGATGCGAGGGGTCAGTTACTCCTCGTCTGGCAGTGGCTCACCGTATCCGGTGAGAAGGCAGAGTGTCGAAAGGTTGTTGTAGATCTCGATACGTTCCGCCTTGAACTTCCAGCACAACGTGCCGAATAGGTCGCCAGGGTTCACGCCTTCTTTGCTTTTGGCCACGAACAGGTGGGCAAGACGGTTGGCGAACTCTTGGTCGTGCCCCTCCACGGTTGCTCCGCCGCCCGCTGTTCTGCGGTCGGAGTAGATAACGTTCCATCCACCGTTGGGCGACTCGATAACCGCAACCTCACCAGCCCCCGAGACAAGACCATATGGAAGATAACCAGCCATTGCTACTCCTCGTGACGCTGACCCGTAATCATCTCGTCCCGCGCAGCTACGTCTAGTAGACCTTGTTGGTTCCGCCATCCACCATGAGTGTTTGGCCGGTGATGTAGCGGGCGTCGCGGCTAAGCAAGAATGCGACGACCGGGGCGACGTCTGTCTCTGGGTCGCCGAAACGACCGAGCGGGATGCGCTGCAGAGACTGCTGGTAGAGCTCCGGGAATGCCTCGGACCACTTCTGCACGCCCTCGGTTAGCGCCATCGGACCGACGACGTTGACGCGAATGTCGTCCTTCGCCCACTCGTTGGCTACCACGCGTGAAAGGCCACGAATCGCTTCCTTAGCTGCCGCGTACGCCGCCTGGGTGGGCTGGCCGATAATGCCGGCACCGGAGGCGAAGTTCACGATCGCGCCACCGTTGTCTTTGAGGTGCGGATAGGCAGCAAGCATGAAGTTCTTGGTGGCCTCGAAGCCGGTGCCGAAGGACAGGTCCCAGTCCTCCTGCTCTAAATCGGTGAACGGCTTCTGCCGCGATGCGTGTGCGTTGTTGACCACGCCGGTGAGCTTGCCGAACTTCTCCACCGCAAGCTCCACGGCCTTCTTCGCGGTCTCCGGCTTGCTCACGTCGCTGCTGAGGAAGACAACGTTGTCGCCGAGGTCTTTCTCGAGGGTGGCGCCGGCGTCGTCGTTAATGTCTACGGCAACTACCTTCGCTCCACGTGCGACGAGGATGCGCGAGATTGCCCCGCCGATGCCTGCCGCACCGCCGGTGACCACGGCGACCTGATCCTGCAACTGCGTGTTCATATCTTGAGTGCTCATAAACCCGAGTGTAGGGGCGGATTGGCGAGGTTACCCGTGCCTCCACGCAAGAAATGTGTCTTGCAGATTGAGCCACAGCTCTGCCGAGGTACCACGTGCTGCTCCGACCAGCTCAGCGGATTCCCGCGTAAGCTCCCGCTCGCCCGAGATGATCTCTTTAACAAAGCGCGTCGGCCGTCCCATGATCGCGGCGAAATCTGCTTCGCTCCAACCACGTTCTTCTAATTCCTCCGCGAGGAAATCTCCCACTGGGAACGCTTCTGCCAAAGGTTGAGTAACCATTGTTCACCTCCGTCAGTGGACCATCGGAGGACCGTCAGTGGACCTCCAGTGGCCACTGACGATACCGCCGCTACGCGGGCCGCATCCCCCAACTGCTGAACCGGTGCCGGTCTACCGCCTCCTCCACGGCATACACCATGTCCCGAAGGGCACCGTACCCCGCGAGCTTCGCCTCCAGGTCCACGATCAATTGCAGGCCATCGACCCACATCTCCATAACCACGCGCGGTTCCGCCGTCCCCGGCGCGAACAGCGGCAGCGGGAAGTACGCTGAGCCGGAGTCTTTACCGATTTCACTGCCATCCACCTCGCTGCATTTGTAGTTCAGGCCCATCTCTGCCAGGCCGTCACCAGCCAATTCAGCGCTAGGTTCTGGGAACTCAACCTCTCGGATTTCCACCCGCATCGCGCGATCCGCCTCGTCCGCATAGGAGAGAGGTTGCGGCAACACGCGTGAGATGGTGTCGCAAATCGGCCCCATCATGTCCAGACGTCCGGCGTCGTCGCATTCCCGCGCGGAGATCGCGAGCCCGTATACGCCAGCAAACCGCAGTTCGTGCGCGAGTGCCTCCCCGCTGATCTCCACCATCAACCTGGCCGCCGAACCCGCTGATTCGACGGTTGTCGCCTGCCGCATCAGCAGCAGCAGCGGCAAGCCAGCCATCAAAACGATGCCTGCGAGGTGCTCAGCCACCTCACCTGCTTCCGGCTGCTTCATACTGACCGTCCGACGCTTTCTGGCCGCCCGATTCAGTCCGGCAACAACCGCGTGCCCAAGCTCCCGCCCGGAACCGTCAATCTCACCGAATCGGTTCGCAACAATTATCCGGCCCCCAACGTGCGTTCCCGCCGCTTTGGCCCCAATTTTCCAAGTTTTCATCCCCATGCCCGGCAGCCTACGTCGCACCCCGCGCGAGCACAGCCCCTCACGTGCTCATTTCAGTGGACATCCGCCTACCGACGCACCAAAGGTTTTCTCACTACAAACAGTTGGTGAACACCCAATTGTCCGCAATGCGGAGTTGTTAGAGCCAGTCTGCGCCCTTGTCATCGAGATCGACCATGGCGGCCCACCACAGTCATATGCAGGTAGCTCATCCGCAGCATTTGACCCCGCCGATTCCTCAGACCGCCTCAGTGTCTGACGGAGGTCGTTCTTTTCAGCCGCTAACTTGGCTGCCTCGAGAATGTCCGAGAAGAGATTGATGGAGGTGCTCATGCCGAAGATACCATTAAGCGTCAACGCTTCAGGCAATAGCTCCATGCCCGGCAGTTTCAAAACTTGGCGGCCTCAAACAGTTGGTGCGTACCTACTTGTCCGCAATGTGGAGTCCGCAAGGGGCGACGCTCAAAATCGCCCCAGCTCGTCAGCTCTATGCACGACGGGTTCAAGGTCGTACCCGAGCACGGCAAGAACGTCGATCACCTTGCCGATCTCCGCCGTCGGCTTACCGTGCTCCAGCTCCCGAAGGAACCGGTCCGACACGTCGGCAAGCTCGGCGACCTCCAGTTGGGTCAGCCTCCGCTCCTTACGCTGGGCGCGCACAAAGCTGCCGAGTGCCTCTATGTCCACGTGTCACGTCTCCTCGCTGACCGTATGCTGTTACGGAACGTTCGCACCGAATCTGTTCCTATAGGCCGTGAGGTTAGCGCAAAACAGCGCATTTCGGTGTGTTCGCTCCGACTTGGAGGCAAGCGCCCTCAATTTCAGATCGGCACGTTCGTTTCGCCGAGGGCAAGCTCGCAGGGTGGCCTCGGCCGCATACACGCAGCGATCTGCCTATCTACGCACCGGCTTAGCCCAGCGGCGCGTAGCCAAAGTCACCGCGCTGCACCTGACTGCGGGCATTCGGGTCGAAGGTTGCGCACAGGGCTGCCGCCACGTAGCGCACACCGCCTGCCGGCGAAGAGGAGCCGACGCGCTCGGCGCAGTTCTCCAGGGCTGGCAGGCCGATACTCTCCCCGGGCGAAGTCATGGAGAAGAAAGACGCGGCCATCATGGTGTTGCCATCGGCGCGCACGTATTCCGAAGAGCCCTTAATAGCTTGCCAAGCAATCGCCCCGACGGGATCGGTGCGGAACTGGTCCCGCTCAGTAGGGGTCAGCTCGGCGTTAGCAGCAGGCGCGGACAGTGTTGTGATGAGTAGTGCTGCTGTTGCAGCAAGGAGAGGAAGCTTTTTCATAGGAACACTCTATCTCCCGCGCCACAGTTTTCCTCGGCATTGCCGACCCCGGCTTAACTGATGGCGCTGCGCAACTGTCGAATCTCGGCAGGCCCCACACGGCGCAATGCGGAGTCCGCAAGGGTTGACCCATCGGCGACCTCCGTCACCTCAATCTGAGTCAGGATTACGCTCAACCCAAGCGGAGCTGGACGAGTTTATCGAAAACACCAACCTCATCATCAGCGCTCTAGGCGTTTCCGCTTTCCAGCCGAAGGCAACTTCGTCGAAGTCTCGCACCTCGACCAACACGGCTTCAGCTTCGGCGCGCCCGAGCGACGACGAAGAACCGATCTTCGAGCTCACCGTTCTCAGCCAAGGTGTTCAAGGCTTGGGCCAGCGCACCACTTCCGGTTTCCTCGTCCTCGAGGGATCCACGTTGCGGCCGGAGCTGCGTCCCAGCGCCCCGCGAGGGGTCCACGCTACCCGGGAGCGCTACGCGGACCAGATCCAGGACAACACGCTGACCTCAGACTTGGAGTTCACCAGCCCGTCCGCCGCAGCGGCGTTCCTGGTGGGCGGTGCAGCAAACGGCAGAACGATGTGGCACCTGCAGGATGAACCGTCCACCACGCTCGCAGCCTGGGAAGACCGCGAGGGGGACGAAGCCGACCAGCAGGCAGTGCTGCCCGAGCCGCCCGAAACCCCCTAACCCTCCGGAAGCAGCTCCGACCGGTCGCCGACGGTTGTGATCACGAGTTCGTCGCGGGCTCGAGAAGCAGCGACGTACAAAAGCGATCGTTCGCGCTGCAGGGCTTCGCGGGCATCGGCTTCAGAGAGGTGCTTGAGGCGGTAGCGCACCGGCATGATGTCTTTGCCCACGCCCATGAGGATGACGTGGGTGAATTCCAGACCTTTGGCGCCGTGCATGGTCATTACGCTGACCTGCTCGTGGGAGGCGAGTTCGGCGTTTTTGGTTTGCACGGCGTCGATGCCGTGGGCGGCGAGTCCCGCAACCACGCGAGAGAGTTGGCCGCGGGTGCGGCACATCACGCCGATGCGGACTTCGGATGCGTTGTCGACGTCCAGCCAGCGGTTGATGCACTCGGCAGCTGCGGCGAACTCCTGTTCCTCCGAGGTGCAGGACAGGATCTCGGGGGCGGGGCCGGTGCGGGCGGAACGGTAGTAGTTGACGTTGTCTTCTTGGCCTTCGGCGTCGATAAACGCGGTGTCGCCACCCAGCAGGATGCGCAGGGCGTAGTCGAGGTTCTGCTTGGTGGTGCGATAGTTCAGGGTCAACCGGTTGGAGGCCCGCCCGCGGGTGGAGATGCCGAAGTGGGACAGGGTCAGCGGGTTGCCGTAGATGCGCTGGTGGGAGTCTTCGGCGATGAAGATATCGTTCGGTCCCGGCGCGACGCAGGCGCGGAGGAAGTGCCAGTGGCCGGCGTTGAAGTCCTGGGCTTCGTCGACAATGACGTGCTCGAACATGGCCTCGCCACCACGCTCGCGACGCACGTTCAAGATCTCGGCGCCGACGGCGGACATGGTGGGCCAGAAGAGTTGGCCGTCGATGGCTTGGGTGTGCATGACCGATTCGAGCACCGCCCAGACCTGTTTGCGCTGCTTGCGGTTCAGTGGGGTGCCGCGGCCGGTGCGGGCGACTTTCAGATACTCAGCCTGGGTCGTGATCCTGTTCGCCAGGACGACGGTTTCGTATTCGGCTTGGAGGAAGGTGTCGTTAGCTATCTCGCGCGGCATGGCCTCGTCGGTGCTTTCGATGGCGGCGTCCCACACGTTGCGAGCGGCGAGGTCGGTGTAGGGGCGGACGTGTGAGACGGAATCCCCAAGCACGCGCCGGGTTGCTTCCGCGACTTCCCCCGGGGTTCCCAGGGATACGGCTTTGCGGACGACGGCGTCGATGTTGTCTACCCAAACGCCGGGCTCACCGGGCTTACCCGCTTCGGGGTATGACGCGTTCAGCGCGTTGAGCTGCGACTTCAACCCGTGGGCGAGGCCTTTGGTGAAGGTGGTCAGCAGGATGGCCGGCGGGGTGTCACCGGGGGCCTGGTTGGCCACTTTGCGGCGTGCGAGGTTGTTCGTGCGGTGCACAGCGACGACGGTCTTGCCGGTGCCGGCGCCGCCAAAGACACGGGATGAGCCATTGCGTGCGCCTTCAGCCATGCGGCGCTGCTCCGGGTGGATGTACACGCGCCACTGGTTGAAGGATCCGGACTCGATGACGGCGCGCAGGGATTCGGTCTCAACGTCATCCACGTAGGCGAACTCCAGCCCGGCGGCTGCCTTGCGCAGGCCGGCGAGCAGGCGGGTGTCCTCCGGTGCGGCGGCGTCTTCGGAGGAGACTTTCTCCAGGTCGAGTGCTTCGCGGGTTTGCTCGATGTCGTATCCAGCGACCAGGGCGAGCATGGCTTCGTGCTCCCACTTGGGGCGGTCTGCAAGCAACGCGTCCAACTCGGCCTCGGTGTCCAACTCCTGCGCGCGCGTGGTCAGCGCTGGGTCGATGCCCAGTTCGTCCCAGAGTTGCTGCGGGGTGTAGCCAGAAAGCGCTTCGCGCGGAACAGCGGTGTGCGTATCGACGACCTCCGCAACCACACCGGAGCCCTCATCAACAGCCTGCTTCTCCGCCAACTCCTGGGCGGCCTGCGCAGCGGCCTCGGCCTTCGCCTGCGATTCGGAAACGGCCTGCTCAGGTGTCTCCTTGATCAGGGTGGTGATGCCGTTGATGGGGTTGACTTCGAGGCGCAGTGTGGCGGGGTCGAGGCGTTCGGCTTTGAGGTTGCCTTCGTCGTGGGAGTCGACGTCCACAAGCACGAAGTGGTGCGTTTCGTCGTCTTTGATCTCGAACAAAACAGCGCGGAACTGGTCGTTGATGCGGCCGGTGCGGACGCGCTTGTCCACGGCGTTGGACAGCGTCTTGATCTTCAGCGACGGGTTGGTTGGGTCCACCGAGAGCTTCTGCAGGAAGTTCATCGTCGGTTTCATCAGGGAGCCGTCGAGTTTGAGGCCGCCGTAGAGGCTGAACGTCACCATGGTTGTCACTCCTTGCCCAGCAGTGCGGCCGGGATTGTTTGCGGGTTCAGACTACCGGGGTAGAGCAGGGTCCAGCCCTCGTTGCGCAGTTTGGTTTCGGTGTCGGCGTCGGCGCCTTCTTCGTCAAGCATGAGGGCGATCTGGTGCTCGACCCAGGTCACCGCGGTGGGCAGGCCGAGGAGTTCCTCGCCGATTTCCTCGGTTTCGGCCGCACCTGCCTCCGCGAGCACCTGCAGCGCGGCGACCACGTCGGATTCGTCCTCGAACTCCTCGATTGCTTCGGCCCACATGCCGGATGCTTCCTGGGCGGCAGGTTGGGGCGTTTGCTTTTCGACGACCTCCTGTCCGCCGCCTTCACCAACCTCAACCGTGACGGCATTGTTGGCGAGCCAGATGATGTTGGCCAAGCGGAGAAAGTCGCGCCAATTCTCCTCCGTGATCGAGCCGGGGGTTTCCGCATCGACCGAAAGGCGGCGCGGCAGCATCGTGGCGCCGACGGGGGCGATGTCGATGTGGATCTCATTGCGCAGCGTCAACCGCACGCCGTGTTCGGTGCGGCTGGGGCGGGTGAAGCCGCGCAGCAACGCGATGAGAGCCTGGTCCAGCACAGCGTAGGACGCACGGTCCGGCTCCGCGAGGTAGGTGAGCAGCTGGGTGACGGGGGAAGCTTTCATGAACTTCATGGCGGCGTCATCAACCGGCTCGAGGCTTCGAGCCAGCGCCTCGCCTTCCTCAGTGATCCAGGCTGGGTCGCCCGCGGTGCGCGCGACCTCCTCGTCGAACCACTTCAGGCCGGCGTCGGTCACGTTCCACGGCAGCACCTGCTTGTCCTCGTAGTGCAAACGGTTGCGCTTGTCGATGTCCCCGGGGAAGCGGTAGTTCGCCGCCGCGAAGTGATACGCCGCGCCGTCGGTGTACACGGCCACGTCGCGCACGTCGCGACGCCGCCTGGGGGAGAAGGTGAAGTCAGGCGTGGTGTAGCCCCTGTTCAGCTGCTCCCGCATCGACCACTCCTCGCCGTTCGGGAACGTGACCAGCCACTCCACGCCACCGGCGTTCGGGATGTCCTTCACCGTGGCGTTGCGCGCCTCCAGACCTTTACGGATCTTCTCGCGGAAGCGCACCTCCAGATCGGACGCCTGGTCCAGCTTCGGCGCCTTGGTCTGCGGCTCCCACGTGGCCTTCAGCGGGTCTTCGTCGGGCGAAGGGTGGTCCTGGTTGGTCAGGATGGAACGCAGGGCGCGCTCGGCGGCGGCGCGGGAGGTGACGTCGATGAGCTGCCAGCGCGTGTACGGCAGCAGGCAGTCGGGACAGGCGAGGCGGTCGTCGTCCTTGCACGCGCAATCACGCACAGCCCTAAAAGCGTGCTCCATGAGCTTTCGCACGTCCTCGGGCGAGGCGAACTGGGAGAGGTACCCGGTGCCGCCGGGGACGTTGTCGTGCATGAGCAGCGCCTCGACGGTGGTGCCGCGCCCATCGGGTACGCGCACCGTCTCCACGCTGAGGTGGTCCGGGTCACCACCGAGCACCTCTTTGAACCCGAGCTTCACCGCGGCGGTAAGACTCGGAATGGTGGCGTTATCGCCCGCGGTGAGCTGCACCGGCACGTGCAGCAGCACGCCCTGGGTTTGCAGGGTGCGGTTCAGCGCAACCGTGACCGACTCTTCCTCGCGCGCGGTGCGCTTCGGGCACCAGGGGCGGTGGTCCCACTTCGAGTTCTCACCCTTTTGCGAATCCAGGTGGCCACAGTAATTGCACACGGTAAACAGTGGCGCGTCGATCTCGTGGTCCGCGAGCATCTTTTTCGTCGCAGGGCCGCGGCCCAGGTTGAACCAGCTCAAGTTCACGTACCGCAGGTACTCCGCGCCGAATCCCTGGGAGAGGAACCAACGTCCCCCGCGCCCGCCCTCAGGCACGGAGAAGCTCAAGGTGGTGTGGTAGCGCAGTTCGTGGCGGTCGTCGCGGGAGTCGTCGATAGTCGCGCGCGTCTTGTCCACCTCTGCAGAGACGCGACGCATGCGCACCGTGTCCAGCACCTGCCCCTTATCCGCGAACGCGCCTGCACCACACTCCGGGCAGGCAGCAGGATTGCGAGAGGAGTCCACACGCTCGCCGTAAGAGCAGGCAGGGCACAGGCGCCACTGCTCGATGTCTGCGCCGCTCATGCCCACCTCGACCGCGTCGATAGTGGCGGCGATGCCGCGGGCGTAGAACGTGTTGCCGGGCGCGAGCTCCGTCAGCGCGGAGGAGATGCCGCGGGAGAGCTCGAACGTCTCCGGGTCAATCTGCATGGTGGACGGATTGAGCTGGGAGACCACGACGGCGAGCTCCACGGCGTCGTCAAGCAGCGTGAAGTTGGGCAGCAGGCCGTAGCGCTCCATGGCGGAGATCCAGTAATCGTCCAGAAGCAATTCGCCCAGGTCACGCGACACACGCCGGAATGCTGCCTTGGTGCTGCGCTTCTCACGCTCTAGGTCTGGGTCGGCGTTCTCGGTGCCCGCGTTCGGGTCCGCCTTCGCGTCCAGCTCGTTCAGCCGAGTGCGCAGGATCTCCTGGCGGGCGGTGAACTCCTTAACCTCCGAGTCCCACAGCGTGCGGGTGCGCTGCATCTGGCCGGTAAGTGAATCGGGCCCCTGTCCGCACGCCCACGCGCGCACGCCATCAACGGTGGTCTCGTCCACGGAACCTGCGACGGTGGCAAGGAATGCCTCCACCCGGGAGTTCACGCCTTGAGCGACCTCGTCCGCAAGCACGTCCAAAAGCGACTCTTTGCGGAAGCTGAACACGTCGCGCGCCTTAGCCACCTCGAACCCGTACGCGTTGAAGTCGAGCGTGTCCACCAGGTAGGCGGTGGTCTGGCGGCGCAGGATCTCTGTCGCGGAGAGGAACGCCGCCGGTGGCACCACCGAACCGTCGATCACGGATAGCGGCTGGTTCAGCTTCGGCAGCGTAATCCCTCGCCCCTGCACGAACGCGAGCACCAGTGAGTTGCCGGTCAGTCGCCCGGCGCGCCCCACGCGCTGCACGTACGAAGACACCGACCGCGGTAGGGACGCGAGCATCACCGTGGACAGGTCGCCGATATCGATACCCATCTCCAACGTCGGCGTTGCCACCAGCACGTTCGGCGCACTCGGGTCGTGGGTCGCTTCGCCGCCACGGAAGGCGCGCTCCAGCGCGAGACGCTCCTCCTTCGGGATCAACCCAGTGTGCTCCCGCGCCACAATCGCACGCGGGGTGGTGGACGAATACAGCCGCGAGTAGTAGCTCTCCTCGATTCGCTCCACACCCAGCGCGCCGGGGCAGCCAGGGGTCGGGCACGGCATGCCACGAAGAAGCGAAAGCGCATACTTATCGACGCCCAGCGGTGCATTACACACCTCACACTGCAACAGCGCCGGCTCGTCCTCACACCGCACCACCACGCGCTCCGGCGGGATGGCGTAGATGGTGCCGCCGGTGTCGGTGGAAATCGCCATCAGCGCGTCCCGGTTCGCCAACTCCCGGAATACGTTGGTGAGCACCAGCGCCGCGTCGTGCGTAGAGATCCCCAGTACCTTCGACGTCCACCGGGCGTAGCGCCCGCGCGGACTGCCGAGCGGGGTGAGCCCGCGGTCCTTGTCATCCACCGCCGGGCCGGAACGCGGGAACTCCGGCGCGCCACCTTTGGGAAAGCGTCGCATGCCCCGCGCCTTGGCGTAGCGGTTGTGCAAGCGCCACGAGTTCGCGTCGTCCTGCAGGTAACTCTTAAACATCGGCGTATACACGCCGCCGCGGTCACGCACCTGCTCCAAAAGCCCGCGCATCCACCGCAGCTGCACCTCGTCCGCGCTCGTATCGACGACGTCGAACAATCCGGCGTCAATGCTCTTCAGCGCCTCACCAGCCGCCTCCAGCAGCACTGCGTCATCCACCGTTACCGACGGCGTGAGCGCACCCGTGGACGCTAGCGAACGCGGCAGGTGCGCGCGCTGCCCGAACTCCAGCGCGGCGTCCAACTCGAGACGCTGCAGCACCGCACGGGTGGCCTCGCGCCGGGCGTTCTCGTCCGCGTCCTTGGCCCAGAACGGCACGAACGTAGGTGCTTCCGTGATCTCCGGCGGCAGCAGCTCGAAGCGCGCGCGCAGCGGGTCCTCGGCGATGTCCGCGCGCTCCAGGATCCGCAGCGCCATCTGGGCGATCGTCACTCCCTCTTCCTTAGCGTCGGAGCCTGCGACGGCGTCAACTACACGCTTCATCAGCGTACGAATCCCGAACGCCCTCGACCGCGACTGCACGAACCCGGCTCGGTGCGCTGCGTCCTGCACCGAGTCCGCGAACACGAGCGTCTTCTTTTCCTCTTGCGCCAGCTGCGGCATGCCGAAGAGATTGGACAGTCCCACAGAGAGCAGCGTTGCCACGCGCGAGCCGATGTAGCGCACCGCGTCTGGCTCCCCGCAGTTCGGGCACACCTGCTCACGCGCATAATCCGCCGCGTTCAGTCCCGAATACGTGAGCACGGGCACCGAGCGTCCCTCCGCACGATCCTCGTCGCTCGGCTCGCTGGTGCTCAGCGTGCGCGTGGACGTGTGGAACCACATCAGCGCACGCTTGCCATCCTCGCCATCAAACGCGCCCGGTTCCATGCCTTCGGCGACGGCGCGCCGGTACTCGTTCGTGGCGTCGATAAGTGGCCGCGGGAGCTCAGGCTTATCGACGCTCGCCTTCCTGATCGCCGCACCATCCAGCACCACAGCATCGGTACCCGGCTCAAGCGCGGTCATCCACCCGGCGCGACCGCACTCGCGGCAGTAAATGGCGGGCAGCCACACCGCGGAATCCTCGGTGCCGATGCGGCCGTCGTCCGCGAACCGGAACACCTGGCCGTCCTCGGTCGGCGTGACGGCGCGCTCGATGCGGGAGACCTCGCGCACCCACAGGTGCGTCTCCACACCGGGCAGACGTTTGCCGCCAAACCCGTACGCCTCGCCGGCGAGCGCACGCAGGTGCGCTACGGCTGTGAGCAGGTGAGTGACAAACTCCCGCGCGGTGTCCTCGCCCAAACTGCGCCGCACGATCGGGTCGAACATCGCCTCCGAGAGAGTCTTTGTGTTTTCGCCTTCGCGCTTGATCAGGGGCTTGGGTTTGCCATCGCCTTCCAGCAATGCCTGTGTGATTGGATGCACCGCGTACGCCGCGATGGTGGTCTCGAGGTCCGCGCCCGCATCCACGCCCCACAACTGTGTGCGGAAGATGTCCAGCACCACGTCCGCGTGGTCGCGTCCAGAGGTGTCGTTGGCGACCGCGTCCACAATCCCGCGCAACTCATCGATATCCGGTGGCAGGGGAGTGTCATGGCTTCCGAAGGTCTGCGTGATCTCCTCGGTCCACTCGGTGTACGTGAGCGTCTTCTCGCTCACCATCGCTTCCGGCCTGAACGTTTCACCGAAGATCATGCCCGCGAACTCGAGTACCTTCGATCGGTCGTCATCCCCACCCAGCGTTGCCGACGTCGCCACTGGCGTAACCCGTCCCAACGGGTTCGACGCGTACTCGCCGAGGAACCCCTCCGGTTGGTACTCCTTGAGCATCAACCCGAGGCGGCGCAGCAGCAGTGCGACATCGGTGCCCTGCGCGCCGTCGTACGTGTGAAACTCGTCCAACACCAGGTACTGCAGCGATGTCGCGGACTTGCTCCAGATCTCCCGGTCTTCCGGGCGAAGCAGTAACTGATCCAGCATCTTGTAGTTGGTCAGCAGGATGTCCGGCGGGTTGAGGCGCATCTCGCTGGGGTCGTTGATCAGCGAGTGTTCCGTCACCTTCTTCACACTGCCCTTGGCCTCACCGGTGTAGATACCGGCCGTAACACCCGCCAGCGCAGGCTCATTAGCGATCAGCTTGGCCAGGCGATCCGCCTGGTCGTTCGCGAGCGCGTTCATCGGGTACAGCAGCAGCGCTTTCACACCGGTGTGGCCCTCAGCCCGGGCACGCGCCGCGTGATCCAGCACGGGATAGAGGAAGGACTCAGTCTTGCCCGAGCCGGTACCCGTGATCACCAGCGTGGGATCCGGGCGGCGATCCCCTTGCTCATCCCGGCTACGCAGCCTGCGGAACGCTTCCGCCTGGTGGTGGTACGGCGTGAACCATGATGGCATCCAATCCAGGATCCCGTCCCAGCCGACTGCACGTGCGTAGGGAAGCCGCACCCGCACGTACGGCCCGTGGAACATGCCACGCTCCGTGTCTTCCAGGAACGCCTTCAGCGCGGTGGACGTCTCCGGGTTCGCCAGGGAGAACGCGGTGGCTAAGTACTCGGAGACACCGCCGAGGACGTGCTCGGATGCGTGGACGGGAATGAGGGAAGACACAAGATCAAGCTTATTCTTCGATAACGCGTCAAGCGGTCAGATCCATGAGGCATCTTCTTAGGCTTTACCCACATCAAAGCTAAGTGTGTTCACCCAAGATGAAGTCCATACCTCCTCGCGCGGTCACGGAAGGCGTCCTCCGCTCCCTCCAATACCCTGAGCATCTCTGTTTGCATGCCTCCATCGGTAATCGAGCCACTAGTCGCCGAAAAAGTCTCGCCATCGAAACTGCAAGAAATCACTTGGTCTGGATCACCCAGTACACCGATGTTGGCATTGTGGGTAACGACGATAACCTGGCGCTTCAATCTTGCGCGATCTAGCGCCGGGATCAATAGGCGTTTGATTGCATCATTGTCTAGGTTATCCTCCGGTTGATCTATCAAAAGTACGTTCCCAGATTCATCAGCTTCCAGAATGAATAACAGCAGAACAAGACCTCGCTGACCAGGAGATAATGCAGCAAGCGGCCTTCCATCAAGGGAGAGTTCAACGCGGATGTCAAACGAGCTGAAGTCGGTTAAGTACTGAAGAAGTTCGAAGTTATCGACGAATCCTCCATTTTTCTTGAGCAGCTCATGTTGTTCCGCCTCCAGAATGAAATCCAAGACGCCCCTCATGTAGCGCTCCACGTCTTCAAGAGCTAACTCGGTAAATCCATTATCGAACGCTCTTCTGTCGTCACAAATGCGTTCGATTTCGTCGGAACCGCGGACCTTAATCGACGACAAGACGTTCTCCGCATTGAAACGGTCTGCTACCTTGACCTCAACCTTCACGCTTCCATCGCCGAGGTTGAGTTGACTCAGCGTCTCGTTCAAAAGATTGGATAGCGAATGCGCAGCTTGAAGATTGTCCTTGTGGGAGCACAGAGCTGAATCGGCCAGCTCGGCGGCAGCTTTCCGAAGTGCCTTACGGTTCTTGTCCTCATCCTCGAAAAGCCTTTTTATTCCGTCAAGGGACCACTTGTCCTGAGCTGGATCTGTAACACCACTCTTAAGCTGTCCCAGTAGTCGTCGATTGCGATTATCGTGGTTCTCAGACTCAATTCTTTGGTGGATATCCCGGTCGGCACCGCTGAGTCCTCTCAGTACTTCAGCTGACTCAGCCTTGATGCTTCGCATATGAGAATGCATGGCTCTAAGTTCTGAGTTCAACTCCGAGAACCACTGCTCAAAGCCAGTTTCGAATTGCTCCCTATACCTAGTGAGAACGTCGTTCCACTCCAGTAGCTCGCTGGGCTCAGATGCCTCTAACTGCAATGATTCAACCCAGTGGCTGATCGTTCCTTTAACTTGGTTCCGAACTGTGTCGGCTTGATCGATTCGAGAAAGACGTGCACCGATCGAATTCGCCCGCTGAACCCATCGAGTTTCAGACTCGCGAATCAAAGCCGACTGAGTGTGTGGATCAACGACTGGAAGCACATCGACCGCGCTCGTTCCAACGGGCACGGATTGAATTCCATTCTCTATTTCAGAGATTTGGATTTCTATGTCCCTCTTCTTTTTCGCAAGTTTCAGCGAGTCGATCTCAATGATTCGCTTAATCGCTGAACTTGCATTTCGGTGCGTTCTTTCGAGGCTGTTATCGTTCGAAATCCTCGAGCTCTCACTACGAAGAGTGTTCTTGAGTCCATCCAGCGAGGAAGCCCCTCTACGTTCGGTGCTCGGGATACGCCTGAAGAGTAGATCACCAATCAGTTGCTCCAGATCTTTCGACCCACTGGTGTTGGGGTCCGCACTACAAAGTTGCTCGATGCGAGCTTGCGGGAAATAATCCACCCGATTGCACGACGCCTCTGCGTTGGTTATCCAAGTAAATTCAATCTCGGCTTCGTCTCCCCACGTTGAGCGAAGTTTGTACCCCTCTTCCTGCTTCCTCGCCGGAGTGAACCGTTCACTGTTAAGAAAGGCGAAATTAATTTTCGGATCGGTGTTAGCTGCGATTGCAATCCAATCTGCCAACGCAGACTTACCCTGCCCGCGATTTCCAATAACCACCGCGTAGCCTGGATTCAGGTCCATCCCATAGTCGAAATTTACTAGTTTGCCGCTTGGTCGCTTGACGGAGATGTGTTTCAAAACATTGCCAGCCAAGCCGAGCTGGCGTTTGCGATCGTCCGGTTCCCCATAAGAAAGACGCTGTTCGAACTTTTTGATTGCGAATGCCAAACTGTCAAAATTCGGTGAACAGCGAACCCACGTCTTTGATTTGCCAAGATGCCGGCTTGGCTCTACGCCGTCATCAAACCGGTGCGCATCGGACGCGTGAATCAGAGGAATATCATCTCGAATTCTCCGTAGCTTATTTTTGTTATTTAGAAATGATTCCGTATCCGGGGATGCCAGGAACGCACCATCCACTTGAAAGAGATAGCGCTTTTCCATTCCTTCAAATCCAATACTCTCGATCTGTTTAGTTTCGCTGTACCCGATGAATTCCAGCGTGCGGTATTGGAACCACTCTGGCTGCAGCAGCTTCTTTACCTGGTCCCGATCCACCGCGAATGATCTTTTACCAATTTTGAGTAATTCTGCATTTGATGGATTATCCGACGAGGCCTCCACGGTTCCTTCATCCACCAGTCGCCGCCCGAGCTCCGTCAGCCCATGTTCTGTGTAGCTATAGGGAACTCGACTCCCGTCAGCGTATCTGTACGAACACGTCTGCTGAGTGCGCGTAGTTGGTAGGGGTATTCCG
>NZ_KV826387.1:2579-21249 GCF_001835905.1 Corynebacterium sp. HMSC034E11 | reverse complement strand
ACAAACGGCTACACCACTTCACGGGACTTGACCCTGCGAAACACTGAGACCAAAGACCTGCACTGGTACTTCGGGCATTTGGTATCGATTCAATGGTTGCTCAGTAGATCATCTATGTTTGGGTTTACGCACACCACGTCCTCTCCGGTTCGCCGTGACGGCGTGGTTTTCTCAATCCAAGGGGGTAATGGATGGGTTAAGGGTCAAAGGGGACGCGGACATTTTGACCGTTAACCCTAGGCGCCTAAAAACGCTTGAGAATAGCGGAATCCCCTCCGCCTACTCGCACTCTAAATGGGGGTCGGTGAGTGCTCAACCGGTCTCGGGGGGGGGATGGACCGTGGACGGAGGGGCCCAAAAGCGGATATAGACGATCGCCCTCAGTGTGTCTACACCTAGAGCAAAAAAGTTTTTCGGTGCAGGGGGGAGGGTGCTATGGGATGATAGCCGGCATGACCATTCAGGCCCGGGCGCTGACATATAAGCGTGAAAAGGAGCAGTCGGCCGCGATCCGTTTGTTGCACGCGGACAACGCCCCGGTGCTACTCGCGGTCGTGGCGGAGCACTTCCCGCGAGGCGCAGAGGTCCGACCTGCGGAGCAGCTCTATCAGCTCATGGCTGAGGACTTCGCGGTGTTGCGCGGTATCTTCGAGCTCCCGAAAACACCCCAGGCGTACTGCAACGACTGGGTGAAAGCCGGGTGGCTGGTGCGCAAGTCCGGCACCAGGGAAACGGGTGAGACGCTTGAACCAAGCGAGCAAACGCTCACCGCGCTGCAGGTGATGGACCGTGTCAGTGCACCGCGATCGGCGGTGACAGCGAGCCGGGTGGCGTCGATAAGCAATGCCCTGCAGGCGCTCGCGCGGGACACGGACCCGAACATCGACTCCCGCCTGAGGCACCTCGAGGCCGAACGCGCCCGCATCGAGGCAGAGATCGAGCAGGTCGAGCGCGGGGAATTCGAGCTGCCCTCCCCCGCCACCGTGCACGAACGGGTGGGCGACATTCTGGAGCAGGCGAATGCGATCCCTGGCGATTTCGCGCGCGTGCGGCACGAGCTGGAAACGCTCAATACGCAGCTGCGCCGCCAACTGCTGGATCCGGAGGGCTCGCGCGGCGACGTGCTGGACGAGATCTTCGCCGGCGTGGACTTGATCGGGGAATCCGATGCTGGCAGAAGCTTCAACGCGTTCTACTCGTTGGTGGTCGACCCGGAACGCGGCGCGTGGTTGGACACGTGGATTGGGCAGGTGCTCGAGCGCGCCGACAACACCGCGATGACACACGAAGAGCGGGCGAAATTCCGCAGGCTGTTCCGCGACATGGAAGACGCCGGCTACGAGGTTAACCGCATGATGACGCGTCTGGCCCGCAACCTACGCAACTACGTGGCCAGCGAACAGTTTGCCGAGGACCGCCGAATGATCGAGCTTTTACGCGACACTCGCAAGCTCGCCGCCGACGCCGCGGAGCGCGAGGAGCTTGCAGCCACCCACAAGATGGACACGCCCTTGCAGCGCATCGGGATGCAGATCACCTCGGTGGCGCAGATCAAGCTGGCGGACCCGGGCGCGGAGGTCATCACCACTGCGGTGGAGGCGTTTGAACCCGGCGAGGGCGACGCGGAGGCGCTCTACCAGGCGGTACGTGAAAGCGAGATCGACTTGGAAGAGCTTATCGCGGCAGTTGGGGAGACGGTTGGGATGGCCGGAGGGGCGTCGATAGGCAAGGTGCTCGAGCGCCATCCCGCCTCCCAGGGGCTGGGGTCGGTGGTGGGCCTTGTGTACCTGGCCCTGAAGCATGGGGTGCGGCAGGACGGCAGCGAAGAGGTGCGCTTCGAGGAAGACGATGGGAGCCTTCGCTTGGCGACGGTCCCGCGGTGGCATTTCGACGCCGCAGCAGTAAAGGAGATGCAATGACGGAACCGCTGTGGACGGGCGACACGGGCACCCTGTCCGAGGAAACCCGGCGCGCACTGGTGGACCTGCTCAAAGGTCCGCTCATCACCGCTGACCGGAAGAAGGAAACCTGGCACGCCATCACCACCGACACGGAGACGCTGCGCTCTCGGCTGCACGATGTGTTTTTGGAGCTGGTTGTGGACGAGGACGCCGGCATCGCGTTCACTCGCCACGTCCGCCCGGACAACGAGGACGTGAAAGTGCCGCCGGTGTTGCGCACGGAGGCGCTGACGCACTTGCAAACCGCGATCCTGCTGCAGCTGCGCCACGAGCTGGGCATGTCTACCCCAGGCGAGCGCGTCGTGGTGGGCGAAGATGAGTTGTATGGCGCCATCAGCTACGTCCGTGCGGTGGACAACCGTGACGAGTCCGGGTTTAAGAAGCGCTTCACCGCGGCGGTGAACACCATCCGCAAGTACAGCCTGCTCACCGACACGGAGACCGAGGGGCGCTGGGAGGTCTCCCCTGTGCTGCGCCACATCTTCGACGCTGATACGGTCCACGCGCTGCGCGAGGAGTATCTGCGCCTGGCACAGGAAGGGGAAGAACAGTGACAGAGCAGTTCCGTCTTGCGCGCGTGCAGCTGGTCAACTGGGGCACGTTCGACGGCTACTACGACATCCCCGTCGGCGAGCGTGGGTTTTTGATCACCGGCGCGTCCGGCTCGGGCAAGTCCACGCTTATCGACGCCTTCTCCGCCGTACTAGTCCCGCCTGGCAAACTGCGGTTCAACGCCGCCGCCCAGCAGGAAACCGGCCGTGACAAGGGGCGCAGCCGCGTGTCCTACATCCGCGGCGCGTGGCGGCGCAGCGAGGACCCGGCCACCGGCGAGATCCGCAGCCAGTACCTGCGCTCCGGAGCGACAGCCAGCATTGTCGCGCTGACCTACCGCGCCGGGAAGGAGGCGTTCACGCTCGCCGCAATCTACCGCCTCAATGCGGGACAGCAGCAGGAAGCGCAGGTGAAAACGCTCTACGGCATCTTTCCCAGCGAGGTGGACGTGGACGGGTTCGTGCCGTTGCTGCAGAACTCCCTGGATAAGCGCAAGTTGGAGGCGAAATACAAAACTGCCGGCGTGACGTTCACGGACCAGTACTCCGTGTTTGCCAACCGCTTCCGCTCCAAGCTGGGTATCGGCAGCGAGGAAGCGCAGATGCTGCTGCACCGCACGCAGTCCGCGAAGTCCCTGTCCAGCATGGACGAGCTGTTCCGCAACTACATGCTGGACGTACCGGACACGTTCCAGGTCGCGGAGGACGCCGTGGCCACGCACGAGGACCTGCGCCAGGCGTACGAGCGGCTCGAAGACGTGCACCAGCAGATTGAGACGCTCGCTCCCCTGCCGGGGCTGAACACCAAGCTCAAGGATGCGCAGGTGACGCAGGAGAACAATGCCGCGTTGTCTGCCGCCCTGCCCAACGTGCGACGTGCGATTGAGGCGAAGCAGCTGCGCGAGCGTATGGACGTCAGCTCCGCCCAACTCGCCGCCCTCGAAGTGCAGGCGCAATCCCTCGAGGCCCGCAAGGAAGCGCAGCAGGAGGCGGTGCAGCGCGCCGTGGTGCAGAGAGAGCAGGTTGCCGGGCAGAGCCTGGGCGAGATCGAGCGCAACATCGCCCGCGAGGAGCACGAGCTTGCTGCGCGCAAGGCGAAAGTGCGCGACCTGGCGGCTCTGGTGCAGTTAGACGGGGCGTTGGACACCGAGCGCTTCGCAGAGCTGAAAGCACAGGCGTCGGCGGAGCTGGCGGCCGCGCCGGAGCAGGTAGAGCACCTACGCGAAAAGTGGTTTCAGGCCCGAAGCGAGCACGAGAGGCTTGCCGGCGCGGAGGCGTCGGTGGAGACGGAGTTGGCGTCGTTAGGCAACCGCACCTCCAACCTTGACCGGCGGTACGTGGAGAAGCGCGCGCAGCTGTGTGCGGATACCGGGCTGACGGTGCGTGAGCTGCCGTACGTGGGTGAGCTCATCGACGTGCTACCGGAGCAAGCCGAGTGGGAACCGGTGATCCAGCGCCTGCTCGGCGGTTTTGCCGCGACTCTTTTGGTGCCAGCGGAGCGCGAGCGCGAGGTGAGCAGCTGGGTCAATGGCCGCCACTTGGGGATGCGGCTTGAGTACCGCACCGTGCCCGAGGGCGTGGACATGCCGCGCGGACCGAAGAACCCGCTCAGCCTGTTTCATAAGGTGCGCGTGGTGGAGCACCCGATGCGCCCCTGGCTGATGCGCATGCTGGCCACCACCTTCGACTACGCCTTAGTGCGCACCGTGGACGAGCTGGAACGGCAAGACAAGCGCGCGGCTACCATCGACGGCTTGGAGCGCAACCCGGCCGATAGGACTGGCTCCGCCCGGTACGTGAAAAACGACAGGCAGCGCCTGGGCGAACGGCGCAACTACCGCCTCGGCTCCTCCAACCATGCCAAGGTGGAGGCGCTGCGCGCGGAGCTGGCGGAGGCGAAACGCGCGACAACGGCGGCGGGCAACCGCCTAACAGAGGTTGAGCGTAAGCAAAAGGCGCTGGCCAGCGACGTGGAGAAGGCTCGGGCTATCGACGCTATGGAGTGGGCCAGCGTGGACGTCATCAGCGTCGAGGAGCAGTTGGCGAGCCTGCGCGCCGAGCTTGAACGGCTGACCTCCTCGCCTGAAGCGAAGGAGTTGGAGCGGGCGTGGCGCGAGGCCGTCGATACGTTGAAGGCCACCGAGCAGGAGTTGCGCAGCGTGCACGACGAGCTCGCCGTGGCCACGCGGGCACTGCAGGACGATCAGGCGCGGCTGAAGCGGATCGAGTCGGAGCACGTGGAGGTGGACCCGGCGCTGGCGGAGCAGCTGGATGCGATGCTGGCGGCCACCACGCGCCGCCTGACCCCGGAGAACTTAAGCGACAGCGCCTTCAAGGTCACCGCGCAGCTGGACGCGCAGGCGAAACAAGCGGCGAAGACGATCATGGAGTCCAGCAACGCCATCGTGAACATTCTGTCCAACTACAAGTCCCGGTGGTCCGCAGAGTCTGCGGAGCTGCAGGCCGCGGCCGAGTTTGCGGGCGAGGCTATTGCGAGGTTGGAGATGCTGCGCTCGGACCGCCTGCCGGAGTTCCGCGGCCGCTTCCTGGACCTGCTCAACGGCCAGTCCGTGATGCACCTGAACACGATTTACAAGGAGCTGCAGCGCGCGAAGGGCGACATTGAGACCAACCTGGGCCCCATCAACGCGTCGCTGCGCCGCTCCCCGTACACCGAGGGGCGCTACCTGCAGATTGAGGTCCGCGACAACCGAGACCGCGTCGTGCGTGACTTCCTGCAGGACCTGCGCGAAGCGACCGCCGGCAGCCTGAGCGAGGCGGACGAGAAGACCGCCATCGAGCGCTACCACCGCCTGGCCAAGATCATGGACCGCCTCGGCTCCTCCGAGCGTGCCGACCGCAGTTGGCGCAACGTCGTGCTGGACACCCGTAGGCATGTGAAGTTCGTGGGCAACGAGGTGGACGCCGAGGGCACGGTGCACAACACCCACGTGGATTCCGCGTCGTTGTCAGGCGGCCAGGCGCAGAAGCTGGTGTTCTTCTGCCTCGCCGCGGCACTGCGCTACCGCCTTGCGGGCGTGGACGCGGACGTGCCCCGCTACGCCACCGTGGTGCTCGACGAGGCCTTTGACCGCGCAGACCCCGTGTTCACCCGCACCGCTATGGACGTGTTTGAAAGCTTCGGCTTCCACATGGTGCTGGCTACGCCGATGAAGCTGATCAAGACCCTCTCCCCGTACGTCGACGGCACCATCGTGGTCCACTACACCGAGGATCCCGTCGCACGTTCCACCTTCGAGCTCATTGAAACCTATGCGCCTGCCTGACCAGTTACCTCTCAAGCTCAATATGGAGCAGTTGCTCCTCGACGAACCCGTCGAGGTGTCCATTCCTCTGAAACCCCCGACTCGTGCGCAGGTGCTTGACGACGAAACCCGCGCCCGCGAATTCGTCCGCACCTGGCAAGCATGGGAACCCGCAGGTGAGGTGGAGTGGGCTACGCGTTCCTGGGCGGGCTTGGGCAAACACGACGTGCCGGTGCGACTGATGTTGTCCGGATGGGATCGCGTAGCAGAGGTGGTCGGGCGTGCTGGGGAAGTTGCCCTGGCTCGCGAAAGGTTTGCGCGTCTGATTCAGCTGTTTCCCGACAGTTCGGAGTTCCGGGAGCGTGCTGCTCGCACCAATTCAGCGTGGATTGCGCTTTCAGCGGAAGATTTCAACCGACTTTGCCTCGCATTGCATTGGTTTCACGTGAAACCACAATCCGGCCTGCGTCCGCGTGCGGTGCCTATCGAAGGTCTGGACACGAAGTGGATCGCCACGCACCGGAGATTGCTGCAACGGCTCCTTGGGGTGAACGACCTCGGGCTCGCCGAGGGCGACCGCATGATGAGGGTACGGTTCTTGGATTTTTCGTTGGCACCGGCGCCAGGGCTTGTCGATGTGTCCGTTCCCTTTGGCTCGCTTGCGCTCCCGGATGACCTTAGGGTGCTCGTCGTCGAGAACAAGGAGACGTTCCTCGCACTGCCGCACACGCCCGAAGGCTCAAACGTGGTGCTGGTTTGGGGTGCGGGGTACACCGCCGGCGCGCTCCACGAGCTGCCGTGGGTCCGTCAAGCGCGGCAGATTGTGTACTGGGGCGATGCGGACGCGGACGGCTACGCCATCTTGAACACTGTGCGTACCCGTTTGTCTGCCGACGGGTGCTCCGTTTCGGTAGTCAGCGCAGCGATGGACATTGACACCGTGCAGAGGTTCCTCCACCTCGCAGTCGCTGACCCAGGGGATACTGCACGCGTGCTCCCCCGCCTCACCGAGGAGGAGGAACGTGCACGGCGGTTCTTGATCGCATCAGGGAACAAACGGCTCGAACAGGAGCGTGTATCCCTGGACTGGGCGCTCTCACTGCCACAGTTAGCTCCGTTGTGGGATCGGCCATCCCGAGATGGAGCCGTGTAACTCCTCTACACTGGCCGCCATGCGCTACGTGGACTACGACGAAGCAATGGCCACCCTCTCCCCCGCCGCCGCGGTCCAGGCCGTGCGCGACGCGCTGCTCAGCGGCTTCGACCCCGCGACTGACTCGCAGCGCCAAAAGGTCGGCCTCCCCCACGGCGAGATGCACCTGCTTCCGTCGGCGCTCGACGGTGCGGTCGGCGTGAAGGTGCTCGGCATCCAGCCGCCGGGCTCGACCGTGGATGTCCCGTTGATCCAGGGCTCGTACCTGCTCATGGGCGGCGAAACGCTCACGCCGGAGTGGCTTATCGACGCCGCCGCGCTCACCCCCCTCCGCACCCCCGCCGTCGCCGTCGCTGGGGTGCTTTCGCTTCTCGACGACCCCGTAAACGCCGTCATCTTCGGCACCGGCGCCCAGGGCCTTGGCCACGCCGCCACGCTCGAGGACGTCCTCGACGTCTCCTGCACGTTCGTCTCCCGGACTCGCCCGGACGGTTTTGCCTATCCCTGGGCTGAGGCGGGCACGTCCGCTGCCGACGAGGCGGTGGCCGGCGCTGAACTCGTGGTCACCGCAACCTCCTCCCCTTCTCCGATCCTGAGCGCCGAGCATCTTCGCGACGGCGCCATCGTCCTCGCCGTCGGCGCCCACACCACCGACACGCGCGAGCTTGATACTGACGTCCTTGCAGGCGCGCAGGTGATCGTCGAAGACGTCGGCGCCGCCAAGGGCGAGGCCGGCGACGTTGCCATCGCGGTCGAGGAAGGCGCACTCTCGTGGGACGACGTCGTGTCCATGGCCGACGTGGTCCGTGGCGATGTTGCGCTGGACACCAGCCGACGCATCGTGTTTAAGACGGTCGGCATGCCGTGGGAGGACTTGGCGGTGGCGCGGGCGCTGGCCGCAGCGGCATCGTGATGTTCCACGTGAAACATTCGGGGGCTGAAAAAGCCTCTTAGATTCCTAGCGTCCAAGAGTTGGGAACGTTTAGGCGAGGGGTGGCCCGGGGGTAATGGGTTGTGGAAGAGGGGGACGAACACTATTCTCTATCCCATCACGACTAGCCGACCTCTCCGTACGGGGAGGCGGCTAGTTTTATTTATATGGATGATGAAGTGCTGAACGCCTACCGGCAAAGCAAGTACGCGAAGCCATATTTTTTTCATTGATGATCAGCTTGCAAAGCTCCGGACCCATGGCTTGGTAATTCAAAACAGCGACGCAGCCAGATCGATGCTGAGGGAATGTGGCTACTTTCGATTTACGGGGTACGCCTACTATTTCAAACAGGATGACGATTTCCCGCCCGGAACAACGTTCGGTCAGATCGTTGACCTTTACAAGTTTGACGAGTCGGTGAGGAAAAAATTCGTAGAGGGCCTCGAAATGATTGAGGTGTGGCTGAGGAGTCAGCTGAGCAATCGCCTCGGGTTCTACCATCCATTTGCGCACCGAATTCCCGCCTATCTTCGTAAAGATTCATCCATTTGGACAGCGGGCTCGCTATCGATCAAACAGTCGAAACATATTGGGTGGATCGCTGACTACTCCCGCGAAGAACGGCGCAGCCAAAGTGACTTTGTTCAGCACTTCCGTCGCAAATATGGTCCTCACCTTCCTGTTTGGGCAGCAACGTATGTGCACACTATGGGCGAGTCTGGAATAAGGTCTTCGATACCTCACTGGCCGAACCGAGAGATCATATCCAGGAGCTTTCCCATTTGAAAGGTCTTCCTCATAAGCCCTATAAGACTATTGCTGCTATGAGGTTCCTCTTCGCGCGAATCTACCCGGGTTCTTCCTGGTCGGAAGAAATGGTTAACCTGTTGCAGAGCTTTGTGCGGAGATCCGGCATCCCCCTAGTTGCGATGGGGTTTCCCGAGGGTTGGGATGAGGAGCTGATCTGGCGCAGAAATTATGAGCCCGACCTGCACGATTATAAGGTGATTGACCACATTAACCAGATTGAGTGCATAACCCAACCAAAGCTCTTGGAAACTTTTCACCCTGAACGCGACGAGCGAGGAAGAAAAGATTTGCTTAGGTATTTGGTAAAGAACAAGGGGGTATTTCTCCACGAGACTGGAGAAACGAAATACTATCCGACCTTTCAGTTCAATACGGATCTCAGCGATGTTGACCCCAATGTGGGGAATGTAAATGAGGTGCTCATCGATAAGTTCGCGGGACGGGAACCTGTCGCCCAAGCGGTTCAGCAATGGTGGGTAACCGGAGATCTCGGACCGAGCACAGAATGCGCTCCGATAACGGAGGTGAAGAGACGCCCGGATCTTGTACTTCAAAGAGCGAAGCGCCTAACCCCCTTCGAATCCGGTTCATAGGCAATTGCGTTGTAAGGGGGGAGCAGGCCACGCGCCTTCATCGAACACCCGCACGCCCAACCTCCCCCTGTCTCGCGCGGGCCGGATACGCTGCTACGTATGTCTTCGCCCGCACAGGACACCACCGAATCCCAGCGCAACGACCAGACCTTCGCGCCCGGCCTCATGGTCAAGGTCCGCGACGAGTTATGGCTGATCACGAGCGTGACGCAGTCCGTGGACGGGTACCTGCTCAAGGTCCGCGGCCTATCGGATTACGTTCGCGACACCACGGCGAGTTTCTACACCGCGCTCGACGACGTGGAAGTGTTCGACCCCGCCAAGGTAGAGGTCGTCGCTGACCACTCCCCCGGTTACCGCACGACGCGCCTGTGGTTGGAGACCACGCTGCGTCAGACCCCGGTGCCGCTGTATCAGGAACGCCTGTCGGTGGCGGAGGGCATGTTGATGGATCCGTTGGATTATCAGCTTTCTGCGGTACGCAAGGCGCTTAGCGACGACAACTTGCGCCCCCGTGTCCTCATCGCCGATGCCGTGGGTCTGGGTAAGACACTGGAGATCGGCATGATTCTCTCTGAGCTCATTAGGCGCGGGCGTGGTGAGCGCATTTTGGTGGTCACCCCGAAGCACATCATGGAGCAGTTCCAGCAGGAGATGTGGTCGCGTTTTGCTATCCCGCTGGTCAGGTTGGACTCGGCCGGTATTCAGCGGGTGCAACGCATCCTTCCGGCAAGCCGGAACCCGTTCACGTATTTCCCGCGCGTGATCGTCTCGATGGACACGCTCAAAAGCGGCAAGTACCGCGCGATGTTGGAGAAGGTGCGTTGGGACGCGGTGGTGATCGACGAGATCCATAACGCCACCAACGTGGGCACCCAGAACAACGAGCTCGCCCGGACCCTCGCCCCCACCACCGAGGCGCTGCTGCTGGCCTCGGCAACACCGCACAATGGTGACCCGGAGAGTTTCAAGGAGATCCTGCGTCTGCTGGATCCGACCTCCGTGATGCCCGACGGCACGATCGACGCCGAGGCCGTCTCCCGTCTTCTCATCCGTCGCCACCGTCATAGCGACGAGGTGGCCAGTGTGGTTGGCGAGAAATGGGCAGAGCGCAAGGATCCGATCAACGTGCCCGTGGAGGCGTCCGCCGAAGAAAATGCCGTGGCAGCCGAGCTCGATGCGACCTGGATCCAGGCGAAGCAGAACCCGGCGAAGGATCGCCTGTTCCCGTGGACGTTGGTCAAGGCGTTCCTCTCCTCCCCTGCCGCGCTGGGCGAGACGATTGAGAACCGTCTCAAGCGCGTTCCCGAGTCGGACACGAACCAGCGCCAGGCCCTCGAGCGCCTCCAAGCACTTAACGCGAAGATCACGCGTCAGAACTCCAACAAGTACGCCGCACTGGTGAACTACCTGCAGGACATCAATGTGGGCAAGGGCAAGAAGACCCGCGCCGTGGTGTTCTCGGAGCGTGTGGCTACGTTGCATTGGCTCAAAGAGAATCTGACCAAGGACCTAAAGATGCCGGTCGGTGCCGTGGAGGTCATGCACGGTGGGCTGTCGGATGAGGAGCAGATGCGGCTTGTCGACGAATTCAAGCGCACCGATTCCAAACTCCGCATCCTGGTCACGGGAGACGTGGCGTCGGAGGGCGTGAACCTGCACACGCTGTGCCACAACCTGGTGCATTACGACATTCCGTGGTCGCTGATCCGCATCCAGCAGCGCAACGGCCGCGTAGACCGCTACGGCCAGACCGAACCGCCACAGATCGCAGCGCTCCTGCTGGATACGAAGCAGGGCGGCTACGTGGGCGAATTGCACGTGCTGTCCAAGTTGATCAATCGTGAGAACGAGGCGCATGCGTTGCTTGGCGACGTCGGCTCGCTCATCGGCAAGCATTCCATCTCCGGCGAGGAGGACGAGATCCGCCGGGTGATCCAGAACCAGGTGCAGTTCGATGACGTTGTGAAGACGCCGGACCAGATCGCCAGCGCGCAGGCGCAGACCGAGGCCGACCTCATCGACTTCTGGATGTCGGGCTTCGAGCCGGAGATTGACGACGAACCCGCTGCTACCGCCCCGGCGACCACCGCTACTCCGACTGATAACCAAGGCCTCTACCCCTCCGAGATCGCGTACCTGGAGGACGCGTTGAACGAGGCATTCCACGCCGCCCCGGAGAAGTCGCTTGCAGCAGGCGGCGTGCAGTTCCAGCTCCACCCCAACGGTGTGGCTGAGCTCGAGCCGCCAGAGGACCTGCGCCGACGCTTGGAAGTGCTGCCACAGGACTATCTTGCGGATCGCAAGGTGCGTGAGCACTTCCAGCTGGCCACGAACCACGCGGTGGGTGACGAAATCCTCCGCAAGGCCCGCACCGGCGACGACGGCTCCACCTGGCCCAAGGCCCACTTCTTGGGTCCCCTGCACCCGGTGACGGACTGGGCGGCGGACCGCGCGCTGGCGTCGCTTTCCGCAGGGCAGATCACCGCTATCGAGGGCGACGTGTCCATGCCGACTGTCCTGCTTATGGCCACACTGACCAATAAACGCGGCCAGGTGGTCTCCCGAGCCTTCGTCACCGTTGCCGGCGGCATGCTTCCGCAGACCATTGAGGACCCCATCGAGTGGCTCCGCAGCATTGGGTTGACCGAAAACGCCATTAACCCGGGCACGCTTAGCCTGCCGGAGGACACACAAGACCTCGTCGCCCAGTCGGTCCGGGCCGCGAGCGACCAGCTTCAGCCGATGATGGCCGCCGCCCGCAGACATGCGCACGAGCGCATCGACTATTGGATTGACCGCGCCGACCGCTGGCAGCACGCCAAGGACGACAGCCAACTCGTCTTGCGCGCCGGGCGTCCAGAGAAGCTGATCCAGGAAGAGAAGTCGCTCATCACCTCTCTCGAACCGGACCGCGAACTCGTCCGCCCCCTCGTCCTTGTCTTACCCCAGAACCAGGAGCGCTAACCATGGCTACCTACGACTCAATCATCAATGTCGACGAGTGGATCAGCGACCACTACTTCACCACCGATGAAACCAAAGGCGAGTCCTTTACTAAACGTGTGAAGGCCCGCACGAAGGAGTGGGCGGCGCTGGAGAAGGAGACCGGCACCCTCTCCCCCATCAAGCGTCTCCAGCAGCACCGTGGAGAGCTGCAGACCGCCTTTGCCACCGAGACTGACCGAGATACGACCGTCCGTCTCATCCACCAGGCCTTCGGCTACGGAAACCCAACCGAGCAGCACTACACCCGCGCCGGGGACACATTCCACTACACCGGCTGGCTGGGCAACGCCGGCACCCTCGCCGTCATCGCAGCGGACGAGCCGGCGGAGACCGAGGACGACCTCACCTCGCTGTCTGTCACCGTCGCTCAACAGGGCAAGGACCCGCAGACCACTAAGGTGTCCAAACTCGTCGGTGATCTGTTCTTGGCAGCTGAGCCACCGGAGTACGTCGTCACGCTTGCTGGCCCCTGGGTGATGCTCGCAGAGCGCGAGTCTTGGCCGCTGGGCCGTTACCTGGCCATCAATCTGCAGCTCGTTGCCGAGCGTAACGACACGAAGAAGGCCGGCGAGCTCGAGCGCGTCGCCGTCATCCTGGCGCGGGAGAACCTGGAGCGCGCCGCCGACGGCACCACGTGGTGGGCAAAGACCCGCGAGGAATCCCAGCAGCACGCGGTGAAGGTCTCCGGCGACCTGCGCGATGCGGTGCGCGAATCCATCGAGATCATCGGCAACGACGTGCTAGATCGCCGCCGCGAGCAACACCTGCCCATCGAGGGCGTGGACGGCAACGAGTTGGCGCATCAGTCCCTGCGCTACCTCTACCGCATCCTGTTCCTGCTGTTCGCAGAGGCTTCCCCGGAACTGGCGATCCTGCCCACGGGCACGCCGGAGTACGTCGACGGCTACGGCCTGGACCGTCTGCGCGATCAGATCCTCACTCCCCCGGTGACCGACAAGGCCCGCCGCGGCACGCACCTTTACGACTCGCTGCAGCTGTTGTTCACCCAGGTCAACGAGGGCCACGACCCGCTGGACTCCCCCACCGCCGACCAGGAGGCTCAAAACGAGGGCCTGACCTTCCGCAACCTCGAGGCCGACCTGTTCAAGCGCGAGGCAACCTCGCTTATCGACGAAGTCAAGCTCTCCAACGAAGCCCTCACCCACGTCCTGCAGAACCTGCTTTTGTCCAAAGTCTCTGCTGGCAGGGACCGCGGGTTCATCTCCTACGCCACCCTCGGCGTGACCGAACTCGGCCAGGTCTACGAGGGCCTGATGTCCTACCACGGCTTCATCGCCCAAGAGAACCTCTACGAGGTCGCACCAAAAGGTGACGCCTCCAAGGGCTCCTGGGTCCTACCCACCCACGCCGCCGACACGGTCCCGCAAGACAGCTTCGTTATGGAGACGAAGCAGATGGAGGAAGGCGGTACCGCCAAACCCCGTCGCCTGCACCCCGCCGGTTCGTTCGTGTTCCGCCAGTCCAGCCGCGACCGGGAGCGTTCCGCCTCCTTCTACACTCCACAGGTGCTCACTGAGTTCACCGTCGGCCAGGCGATCGAGGTGCTGCAGGAGGAAGGCCGCATCCAGACCGCTGACGACGTGCTCAGCCTCACGATTTGCGAGCCCGCCATGGGCTCCGGTGCCTTCGCTGTGGAGGCCGTGCGCCAGCTGGCGGAGCTCTACCTCAAGCTGCGTGAAGACGAACTCGACCAGCAGGTTGAGCCCGAGCAACGCACCGTCGAACTACAGAAGATCAAGGCACACATCGCACTGCACCAGGTCTACGGCGTGGACTTAAACCCCACCGCGGTGGAGCTCGCCGAGATTTCCCTCTGGCTGGACACCATGACCAGCCAGCTCAAGGCCCCGTGGTTCGGCCTGCACCTGCGCCGCGGCAACTCGCTCATCGGCGCGCTGCGCTCCACATACTCCCCCGCGCAGTTGAAGAAGCGCGAGTGGCTCACCGCCGTGCCGCGCCGGGAACCGGTGCAGAACCTCGCCGAGGCTATCGACGCCGGCGAGACTCGCGACGCCACCGCCGCCGGCCGCATCCACCAGTTCCTCCTCCCCTCCTCCACTTGGGGTGCCGCGGCGGACGCGAAGGACCTGAAGAAGCTGGCCGCCGACGAGGTCAAGGCCATGAAGATGTGGAAGAAGTCCGTCACCGGCAAGGCGCCCACCAAGGAACAGGCGAAAAAACTGACCAACCTCGCAGCACGCGTGGAATCCCTGTGGGCCATCACGCTGTCCAAGATGCGTATCGCGGAGGAGCAGATCCGCCGCGACATCGACATCTGGGGCCGCGACACCGAACACACCGCCAAGAACGTGCGCCGTGAACAGATCGAACGCGAGCTGCTCCACGACACAGAAGGTGCCTACCTGCGTCTCCGCCTGATCATGGACGCGTGGAACGCGCTGACGTTCTGGCCGCTCACCGAGGTGGACGCACTTCCCGACCTTGACGAGTGGCTTGCCACGCTTACCGACGTCATCGGCACCGAAATCACCTCCCGCGACGCGTCCCAAACCCAACTTGGCCGCGCCACGGACTGGGACGAGTTGGTGCAACTTGAGCGCACCGAACTTGGTCTCTCCGGCGCCCGCGCCATGGAGACCGTGCTTGGGCACCACCCGTGGCTGAAAGTTGCCCAGCAGGTTGCCGCCGAACAGGGCTTCTTCCACTGGGACCTTGACTTCGCCGCCGTCTTCGCACGCGGCGGCTTCGACCTCCAGGTGGGCAACCCGCCGTGGGTACGGCCTGATGTGAAGATGGACGATCTGTACGCGGAGTTGGATCCTTGGTTCACGCTCGCGCACAAACCGACGCAACCTGAAAAGAATGCGCGCCGAGAAGGATTGAATACCGATTCGCGTATCCGGCAGCAGGTGTTCTCGGGTGCCAGCGAAACAGTTGCAACCGCAGCCGTGTTAGGAAATGTCCCCGATTTCCCTCATCTGAAGAACCAGCGCCCCGATCTGTATCGCGGATTCATGGAACGCACGTGGGGTAACACGTCGGCGGATGGCGTCACCTCACTCATCCACCCCGAGTCCCACTTCACCGAGAAGAAGGCTGCGCCTCTGCGTCGCGGTGCGTACTTGCGATTGCGGCGCCACTGGCAGTTCATCAACGAACTGGCTCTGTTCGACGTTCACCATCTAGTTGCGTACGGCGTACACGTTTACGGGTCACAGCAAGGTATGGTGAGCTTTGACCACGCCGCCTCGTTGTACCACCCCTCCACCGTCCAAGAGTCTCTCCTCCACGATGGGTCTGGAAATCTACCTGGTCTGAAAGACGACAACGGTAACTGGGATTTACGACCACACCGCGACCGCATCCAAACGGTAGATCTCAAGGCGCTCGAGGTGTGGCACTCCATTCTTGAGGACGAATCGGTCCCCGCCATCGAATCCCGCATGGTCTACACGGTCAACAGTGAAGCCGCGGCAGTGCTCGAGAAGCTTGCAGCCGCTCCTCGCATTCGTGACCTCGGTCTACAATTCTCCGGTGGTTGGAACGAAACCACCGATAAGAAAGCAGGCTACTTCGACACGGGGTGGGCGCACCCAGATTCATGGGACGATGTCATTCTCCAGGGACCGCACCTCGGCGTATCGACACCAATGATCAAGCAACCGAACCCCACGCTGAAGCACAATCAGGACTGGTCTGAGATTGACCTCGAGGCAATGCCCGCCGACTTCATTCCGGCTACTGCGTACCAGCCGGACCGAGGTAACCAGCCGAATTACGATTCCGATTACCCGACGCTCCAGTTCGGTGAGGAGATGAAATCAGCGAAAAGTCATTTTCGGGTTGCTTGGCGGGAAATGGCGGCAACTACCGGTTATCGGACCCTGTATCCAGCTTTGATTCCTCCAGGGGCTGCCCACGTACACGCGGTGAACTCATGCGCAGCGAAGACGAACGAACGGACAGCTTCAGCTGGGACAGTGATGAGTTCAGTGCTGGCTGACTACGTTGTTCGCTCCGCTGGTTCCGCTCATATCCCGAATGCGATCATTCGGACGATTCCTCTCCCCGCCGAAAGCCCGCTGATCAAACAGGCTCGGAACCTCTACCTCCGGCTCAACTGCCTCACCGAGGCATATGCGCCTTTGTGGGAGGAGGTTATGGGGGAGCCTTGGGACGTCGATAAGCCTTTGCGAAAGGATGAGGAGCGTCGTGCCGCGCAGGTGGAGATTGATGCGATTGTGGCGTTGTCGTTGGGGGTTTCGGCGGATGAGCTGTGCATGATTTATCGGACCCAGTTTCCGGTGATGCGGCGCTATGACCAGGAGGATCGGTTTGATGCGAATGGTCGCAAGGTGCCGAAGGATGTGATGAAGTTACAGGCTAAATTGCGCGACGGTGAGGAGTTGTCGGCGGCGGATCGGACGTGGGTGCATCCGCAGTCGGGTGTGGAGTACGTCTTTGAGTATCCGTTTAGGCAGCTGGACCGGGAAGCTGATATGCGGGAGGCGTACGCGCGGTTTGAGGGGATGGTCCGAGAATGAGTGCTGCCAATGAGGGACGCAATCCCAAGAAAGTTATTGACCGGGTGCTAGCTCGTTTTTCCTTGCTGGAGTTGTTGGAAGAATCCGAGTCAAGGGGGTGGAGCGCTGTCACTCTAGACGGCGAGCAAATTAGGAATATGCAGTATTACCTGTGCACACAGGCCGGGCTTGCCGGTTTTGAGCTGACACCGAACCGTCGAGGGCAAGGAGTGATCGATACTCTGCGACCGTCCCCACAGGCTGAGGCGCATCCGAACTCCCTTAGTTCCCGATACGGGTTAGGGCAGCAACCACTGCACACTGACGGAGCGCATTTGGAAGAGCCCCCAAATGTAGTGCTTCTGTGGTCAGAACAATCTAGCGATGTACCGACGCGCATTTGGCGGCCCCGTCGTGTGCCTCCTAACGAAAAGCGAGGGATATTCTCGATCACGGACGGGAAAGACATTCGGTTAGCTCCCGCTTGCAACAGCGATGGGATGTATCGATTCGATCCGGTCTGCATGAGACCCTTAGATCATTTTTCACAGCTGCTGTGCGAGCGCTTCTCGAATCCTCCGGACGAAGAGGTGTTCGCTTTTCAATGGGATGTCCCAAACACAGTCCTGCTTATCCGCAATGGGGTTGTTCTACACGGTCGATCAAGAGTCGAAAATCACGATTCGGAGAGAGTTCTCTTCCGATCTGCAATGCGAAAGACTAAACATGAACCCGTTCACACCTGAAGGATTCTGGAATAAAGCCGTCCTATTCCTAAATCGAGCGACCGAGCCAACTGAAAACAGGAGTGAAGATGAACGACGCCTGTGGGCGTCGTTCGCGCTAGAGCAAACAGCGAAGTGGGCTCTCGCAGAGATCTCACCTGCTCTGGTCGTAGATCCGGTAAATGACGGTGGCAATCAACTCCTGTACGCCCTGAACCTTAAAGAGGCGTCGAGGCCAGTGACTGCGCCGGCCAAAACAATCTTCGATCGTTGCTCGAAAAACTTTAGGCCATTCAATGTTGGTGAGGCCAAGAAGGTTGCTTCTGCGCGTAACGATTATCTGCACGGCCCCGGGATGGACATAGTTCGTCTCCCAGACAAGGTTTGGTGGCCGAAGTTTTGGTCATTAATGAACATCCTCTTAACCTCACGCGACCGTTCGTTTGAAGACCTCGTTGATTACAGTTGTGCTGCGAAAATAGCAACGGAGTTGGAGAGAAATGAGCGGTTGATCGCCGAGGAGTTTGAGGCTCGAATTACAGCAGCTGAGACACGTCTGCGGCGGATTAAGGCGGGGGCCATGACGACGGCTGGAGTTTCAGGTCTACAGCAGCGAGCCCGCCCCACTCCGATCTTCACCCATGTCGCAGAGGCGATTTGTCCAGTTTGCGGGCATGTAGGAAGCGTGGGAGCAGATGACGAAATAGGGAGGGAGGTTGTCTGGGAAAGCGAGGGTCCCGTCGTCGAAGTTTCCTTTTATCCGGATCATTTCTACTGCAGCTATTGCTTCTTGACGCTCGATAGGTACGAGCTGATCGAGCTCTCCGACTTGAACGAGGAGTACCTAACAGTTGATGATCCTGCGCCTTACGATTTGGCGGAATATGGGAACGACTAAATAGCCAGGGCGTACTCACCTCAATTCCGATGCCTACATTCTTAGAATGGAATCATGTGTCTATTGGTCTCAAGGGTCACCCGAAACTCGACAATTCCAGTGTCAACGCTGAAATCGATCGATGCGATTGCGGCGTTGTCGTTGGGTGTTTTAGCGGATGAGTTGTGCATGATTTATCGGACGCAGTTTCCGGTCATGCGGTGCTATGACCAGGGGGATCAGTTTGATGCCAATGGTCGCAAGGTGCCGAAGGATGTGATGAAGT
>NZ_KV826387.1:0-2479 GCF_001835905.1 Corynebacterium sp. HMSC034E11 | reverse complement strand
ATGGTCGCAAGGTGCCGAAGGATGTGATGAAGTTGGAGGCGAAGTTGCGCGAGGGCGACGAGTTGTCGGTGGTGGATCGGGCGTGGGTGCATCCGCAGTCGGGTGTGGAGTACGTCTTTGAGTATCCGTTTAGGCAGTTGGATCGGGAGGCGGATATGCGGGAGGCGTATGCGCGGTTTGAGGGGATGGCGCTGGATTGAAAACTCCCCCATTCTCGGTACGCGCCCGCAAAAGGTTCATTCAACAGCGTATACCGAGACAGAAGAGCGCGGTAGGCCGTACGCCGAGGATGTTGAACTTCAGCATTGCGATGGTCGGCATGTTATGTTCGGGCCTCTTGGGAATGTGGTTGATTTTTGTCCTGTTCTTAATGCTCGAAGGCATCGATACTCACTGGTGGGGCTGGCCCGTTAAACCACTTACTTCTGAGCAAAGCTCTGGCATAGCGCGGTCGGTTGGTACGATTGCGGCTCTTTTCGGTGGGCTCTTCGCAATCCTTTACTCGTACCGCAAACAGCGAATTTCGGAAGCAGAGAGCTTCCGAGAGGACGAAAAAGTTCTTGCTAGTAGATATCAGGCGGCAGCTGAACAGATTGGTAATGAAAGTGCGGCAGTTCGTTTGGCTGGAATTTATTCCATGGCGCAGCTGGCAACGGAATGGCCTGCACGTCGCCAAGAATGTGTCGATGTTTTAACGGCGTATGCTCGGTTAGCTCTTAAAGCTGAACTGGACGACTATGAGGAAAGGGTAATTGTCCAGGCCATATTCATGCTAATCGGGCAACATTGTGGTTCTAAAACGGTGGACCATTCCACTTGGTCGTCTCTCAGAATTGATCTAAGCAACTGCCACATCCCCGCATTCAAGTGGTCGAATGTTTGTTTTGAGAACCTGGACTTTTCGGGGGCAAGCTTTTATGAGGATTTTGACATTGACGGTGAGGTGGGGCCGATGGGGATTCGTCTTGATGATGCCGAGATATCTGCCAGTGGCAGATTCATCCTCCACGGCACCGGCGGGAGGGTTAGCGGGTTCCACGTTTCCGTTCAGAAAGGTGGGAAGCTTTGGTTTACCAACGCTGGCGGGGTTGGCCTCACTGCGTTCGGAGCCTTCATCGCCAAAGGCGGTGAGATCCGAGTAGACATAGGGTCGAACGGAAGAAGAAGGCAATTCAACTTCACGAATGCGGTTATTAAAGGCATTCTTAGGTTCTTTGGCGAAGGGGATGCCTGCCAAGACGGAACAGTTATCTTGGAAGGAAGCAGAAGCGATGGAGAGGGATTAGCGGCCTTCCAAAGGCAAATACTATTAGAGCCTGAAGCCGGGATGGAAGAAATTGTCGTTTCTGACGAGAGTGGGTCCCGCACGGTTCGGACTCTAAAGGTGGGGCGTTCGAAACGTCGCGTAGTGCGTCCAGCTTTCGAACACTTGCCTAATTTACGTGTGGGGCAGTTCTGGGTCGGCGAGCCTGAGGTTCTACCCGATTGGACCGGGGATGGTGGCATTTTGGAATAGCATGATTCTTCGATGACGTTGCTCAGACCATGGGCTTAGTAACGGCGTGGTGAGTTTCGGGTAACGCCCGGGTGGGTATCGAGTAACACCCGGGCGTTTGGAGGTTATGTTATTGGTTCAGACGCATGTTGGGTCCTTCGAGTGCGTGATCTCGGCGCCTGCGACGAGTCGGTTGAGGATGGACTCGACGATGACGGCATCGGGGATGGATTTGTACCACTCATCGGGTGTGAATTGGGACGTCACGATGGTTGATCCGCGCGGATCATGGTGTGGTCCATGTTCGCCGGGATGTGGTCGGTGTCGGTGGCATAGACCCCACGTACGCGAGTAACCGTATGGGGCGCAACGCGTTGCCCGGCGTCGAATGTGCGGGTCGGACGTGGGTGCATCCGCAGTCGGGTGTGGAGTACGTCTTTGAGTATCCGTTTAGGCAGTTGGATCGGGAGGCGGATATGCGGGAGGCGTATAAGAGGTTTGAGGCCGCGCCGTAGTTTCTTAGCTAGGAATATTTTCGTGGAAGGAAAGGCTGACGGGACAAGAAATGAATGAAAAACCAGAAAATAAATTGGTCGGCGACTTATGGCACCAGATGGATCTACACGTCCATACGCCAATTTCAGCTGAGACTCAGTATGGGGATAGAGAATCGAATTCAACCTGGCAGCATTTCTTTGCTGCTCTACGGGATCTCGGGCCAGCTTTGGCGATCCTCGGAATTAATGACTACTGGTCCGTAGAAGGCTACGAGCGCGTTCGGGCTGAATTTGAAAAGGGCAGACTTCCGGACATTGAACTCCTTCTACCGGTTGTTGAGTTACGGCTGACTGATGTCCTGCGGAACGGTAAAAGGCAGAACTATCACGTTTGTTTTTCAGACAGCGTTCCAATCGACGTCATCAAGAACGAATTCTTAGCAAAACTGACGTGTGCCGTTTCCGTGTAGTTGGTAGGGGCAATCCG
>NZ_KV826386.1:17942-18375 GCF_001835905.1 Corynebacterium sp. HMSC034E11 | reverse complement strand
CCCGCCAAGGAAGAAAACAAGGTAGAAGCACCAGCCGCCGACAAAGCAGACGACAAGGCAGAAGCACCAGCACAGGTCGAAGCAGAAGCAGAAGCCCCGGCCAAGGCTAATGACAAGGCCGAGGAGCAGGTACAAGACCAGGCTGAAGCGGAGCAGGACGCACCGGCCAAGGTGGACAACGCCAAGAAGCAGGCAGACAACAACAAGCCTGCAGGAGCAGACGTCAACATCGCCGCCATCGTCGCCCCGATCGTCGCCCTGCTAGCCATCGTCGGAATCGGCATCGGCTTCGCCAACATGATGCTCTAACCAAACACCCAAACTACAAAGAGTGTGCCCCAATGAGGGCACACTCTCTTTTCGTTGCTACCCCTGATCGTCTAGCACCTCCGCAAACCTAGCTAGACGGTCTCGAAACCGCCTTCACAAACCC
>NZ_KV826386.1:0-17842 GCF_001835905.1 Corynebacterium sp. HMSC034E11 | reverse complement strand
CATCGTCTGGTTCCACAAACACAGAGCTAGACGATCGGTCCGAGCGTCCTTCTTCGTCTGAAGGGGGATCACTGACGCGGTAGCGCCTACTCGCTGACCGAGAACACCTTCTTCTTCGGTGCCGCCTCCGCAGCCGATCCCGCCACGGCGATCTTGGGGGCGTCGAGGACGTCGGTCATGAAGTCGGCGACCCACTGCAGCAATTCCATATCGCGCAGGTTTGGGGCGTTGAGTGCCCGCTTTGCCCCGCCTTCCTTGGGCATCGGCACCTGCAGCGCCTTTGCCGCAGCCCGGAAGTTCGCCCCCGGGTACAAGCGCTTCAGGCGCACCTGCTTGGAGTCAGGCAACTCGACTGGGTGGAGTTTGATGCGGGTTCCCTGGGTCAGGATCTCGGAAACGCCAACTGCACGGGCCTGGTTGCGCAGTCGGGCTACGGCCATGAGCCGCTCGACCTCAATTGGCAAGGTGCCGAAGCGGTCGATCATGTCGTCGGCTGCGGCGGTCAGGGCGTCGTCGTCACGCGCTTCTGCGAGCTTGCGGTACACCTCTAGGCGCAGGCGCTCGGAGTTGATGTAGGTCTCCGGAATGTGTGCGTCCACGGGCAGGTCGACGCGGATTTCCTTCGGGCCTTTGTCGGTGGCGTCGATGGGTTTGCCGCTCATGAGGCCCTTGAAGGTTTCCACGGCCTCGCTGACCAAGCGGACGTACATGTCGAAGCCCACGCCGGCGATGTGGCCGGACTGTTCCGCGCCGAGCACGTTGCCGGCGCCGCGCATCTCCAGGTCCTTTTGCGCCACGGCCATGCCGGCGCCCAGGTCGTTGTTTTGGGCGATGGTGGCCAGGCGGTCGTAGGAGGTCTCGGTGAGTGTCTTGTCCTTCGGGTACAGGAAGTACGCGTAGGCACGCTCGCGGGAACGACCCACACGGCCGCGCAGCTGGTGCAACTGGCTCAGGCCCATGTTCTGGGCGTTTTCCACGATCAGGGTGTTGGCGTTGGCGATGTCCAGGCCGGTCTCCACGATCGTGGTGCACACCATGACGTCGTATTCGCGGTTCCAAAAACCCTGTACGGTCTGCTCGAGCACCTGCTCGCTCATCTGGCCGTGGGCGACAACGACGCGGGCCTCGGGCACGAGTTCGCGCAGTTGGCGGGCAGTTTTTTCGATGTCGGAGACTTTGTTGTGGATGTAGAAGACTTGGCCGTCGCGAAGCAATTCTCGACGAATCGCCGCCGCCACCTGCTTATCCTCCTGCGGACCGACATACGTGAGCACCGGGTGACGATCCTCCGGCGCGGTGGTAATCGAGGTCATTTCGCGGATGCCGGTCAGCGACATCTCAAGCGTGCGCGGAATCGGCGTTGCAGTCATGGTGAGCACGTCAACGTGCGACTTCAGCGCCTTGATGTGTTCCTTGTGCTCGACACCGAAGCGCTGCTCCTCGTCCACGATGATCAGGCCGAGGTTCTTCCACTGCACGCCCGTCTGCAGCAGTCGGTGGGTACCAATGACGATGTCTACGGAACCGTCCGCAAGACCTGCGAGGATCTTCTTCGAATCCGCGGTAGAGGTGAAACGCGACAGCTCGCGGACCTCCACCCCAAAACCATCCATGCGCTGCGTGAAGGTGGAGTAATGCTGCTGGGCAAGCAGTGTCGTCGGCACCAGCACCGCGACCTGTTTACCGTCCTGCACTGCCTTAAACGCGGCACGCACGGCCACCTCGGTTTTGCCGAAGCCCACATCGCCCACGATCACGCGGTCCATCGGCGTGGGCTTTTCCATGTCTTCCTTGACCGCTTCGATGGCGTTGAGCTGGTCTTCCGTCTCTACGAACGGGAAGGCATCTTCCATCTCAAGCTGCCACGGGGTATCCGGTGCGAACGCGTGGCCCGGCGCGGCTTGGCGCTTGGCGTAGAGCTCCACCAACTCGCCGGCGATCTCGCGCACGGCGGCGCGCGCCTTGCGCTTGGTGGACTTCCAGTCCGAGCCGCCCATCTTGCTTAGCGACGGCTTCTCGCCACCGGTGTACTTACTCAGCAGGTCCAGCGACTCCATGGGCACCCAGAGTTGGTCGCCGGGCTGTCCGCGCTTGGCGGGCTGGTACTCGAGCACGATGTATTCGCGCCGCGACGCCTCATCGCCAGCCTTGATAGTGCGCTCCGCCATCTTCACAAACTTGCCGATGCCGTGGGTGTCATGCACCACGAAGTCACCCGGCTGCAAAGCCAACGGGTCGACGCGGTTGCGGCGGCGCGGGGCGCGTCGCTTAGCGCCGGCGATGTCGCCGACGCGGTTGCCGGTCAGGTCCGTTTCAGTAACAACGACCAAGTTCGGCCCGCCGAAAACGAGGCCTGCGTGCGATAACGCCTGGTAGAGCGTAACTGCACCATCGACGGGCTCGAGCCCCGGTGTGGCCACTCGTGCGGACACGCCGTGCTCGCGCAGGCGCTCCGCCATGCGGTCGATCGCACCTTTGGCCGGAGCGACATAGGCGGCCTTGCCGTGGTTTTGCGTCACGTGCAGTTTCAGCGTGGCGTAGAGCTGCTCGATCTGCTTCGGATCGCCCTTCGGCGCGGGTGCTGCCTCGAACTCGAGAGGCAGCGTCGACGCGTCATCCGCGGCAAACATGCCAGGAGGCGCAAAGGTCCACCAGGCGTTTCCGGCCTTCGACGCGGAGACCTCCAGAGACTCGAACGAACGGTACGACGAGGCAGAAACGTCCAGGCCTTCCACCGCCACCGGACCTTCGGCGCCCATCGCGGCGGCCTCCCAGCCGGCCTCGAGGAACTCGCGGTCGGTCGCTTCCAAGTCGGCAATGCGAGCGCGAACCTTCTCCGGGTTGGTCACCAACACCACCGAACCAGCGGGCATCAGTTCCGGCAGCACCGAATATTTCTTATCGGTCAGCGCCGGGATGATCGCCTCCATGCCCTCCGCCGGCTGCTTTTCGGAAATGCGTGCAAGCAGCGACGACAAGGTGGGGTTCGACGGGAATTTGCGGGCCAGGTCGTCGGCTTTGGCGGCCACGGTGTCGTCGATAAGCAACTGCCTTGCTGGAAACAGTTCGACGGCACCAACCTCTTCGATGGTGCGCTGATCCGCAACCGCAAAGGAACGGATGTCGGTGACTTCGTCACCCCAGAACTCGATACGCACAGGGTTCTGGGCAGTGGTGGGGAAAACGTCAATGATGCCGCCACGGGTAGCAAACTCGCCACGGCCCGCAACCATATCCACGTGGTTGTAGGCGAAATGCACCAACTGCTGCGTCAGGTCCTCAAAGTCGGCTTCCTGGTCCACCGCCACCCGAATCGGCTCAATCGCAGGCAAAACCGGCTGGCACACGGCGCGCGCCGCAGCCACGATGACACGCGGCATATCCCACAACACCTTCGCACGGCGGCCAACAATGTCCGCAGCTGGCGACAAGCGCTCATGGGGCAACGTCTCGTAGGCGGGGAATTGGGCGACCTTGTCGTCGCCAAGCATTGCCTTGAGCTCCGCCGTGAGGTCTTCCGCCTCGTGCCCCGTCGCCGTCACCAACAGCACCGGGGTCTCACGCGCGATCGCACCAGCAGTCCAGGAACGTGCCTGGTCAATGCCGGTAATATGCAGCGAATCTTCCCCCACATGCGTCACCAAACCCTTCAACTTCGGGTCCGTCAACGCCTGGGTGAGCAGCCCACCAAGCACGGGCGGGGTGTTATCAGTCATGCAATGCTTCCTCTTCGTTCGCTTCGCGATCCACAGCGCGCTCATCTCCAGCGACATCTTCACCAGCAATATGCGGCTTGGCCTCCATCCCCCGCAACCCATTCCAACACAGGTTAGAGATGTGCGCCGCCACAATATGCTTGTCTGGCTCACGCTGGTCCAGCCACCACAGCGCAGAATTAGACACCGTGCCAACCAGCGCCTGACCGTACAACCCGGCCATCGCCTCATCTAATCCACGGTGCTTAAACGCCTCCGCCAGCAAGTGGGAAACCTCAGCGGTCACACGGTTAAGAATCGTCGAATACGTCCGCCCCTCCCCCGGCAACTGACCATGCGCAAGGATGACAAACCCGTCGGTGTCATCCTCCACGTACGTCAGCAACGCCAACACACCACGCTCAATGCGATCGCGCCAGCGTCCCTCCTGGATCGACCCCATAATCGTCTCCTCCAGGCGGACCATCTCCCGACGAATAACCGCCTGGTACAAGCCTTCTTTGCCCCCAAAGTGCTCATACACCACCGGCTTGGTCACCCCGGCGCGGGCCGCAATCTCCTCCATGGAGATCCCGTCGTATCCGCGCTCAGCAAAAGCAGCGCGCCCAACGCCTAATAATTGTTCCCTACGCTGGGGTGCAGTCATTCGCCTACGAGCCATGTGTTCCACTCTAGATCCCTCTCCGACACACCCCATCTTTGGTTGCCACGGGATGTGGTCTACAATCAGCGATGCTATTCCCCATGGTGTAATCGGCAACACTACGGTTTTTGGTACCGTCATTCTAGGTTCGAGTCCTGGTGGGGAAGCTTTTTCATATGGGGAGGGGAAATGAAACGATTCGCAATACTTTCTACAGCTCTATGCGTGATGCTCTCGGGGTGCACTACAGAGCAACCGCTTAACGACGACACCACGCCCAACATCGAATCCGGCACACCACCCGAATTCGCGGAGGATAAGCCTCAAGCACAGGCATTCGTGTTCAAAAGCGGCGTGCTAGAAATCGGCGACTTCGACCCGTACACAATCGGCGACGACATCTTCGATCCCTGCACGGAAATCACGCAGGAAGAATTCGCCGCTGCGGGGTTTGAGGATGTGGAGCCGCTTCCGGAGAAATATGCGGCATTCGCTCGCGGAATGAGTGCTTGCGACAGCCAAAACGGCGATGAGCTGTTTCCTCCAGCGTTTATGAGCAGCAACGCGAATCGCAAAGTTGTTGCAGAGCAAGTGGAATTGTTCGATTACAAATCTGAAGTCCTACCGACGCTTTATACCTTCGGTCCATTGAGTGGCATCGGCCCTAGTTGTTACGCACAGATTGACACTGTTCGAGGAGCAATAACAACAATCGTCGCCGGGATTGAAGGGTTTGGCGATCGTAAACAGAATTGCGACCGCGCAATTAACGCACTGGAGAGCCTTTACCAGGCATTTCATTAACAATTGTCCACTAAAGTGGACAAACTCTTTTCATCCGCTTCTTTCTCATTTATCTTTGAGAATAAGCAACAACTTTTTGGGGGAAAAATGATCATAAAACTCGACATAGCTCAAGCAGAATCTGCGATTAGCCAGCTAAGGGGAATTGCTAGCAGTCTCGGTACAAACATCGGATTTGCAAGCAATCCGCTTTCTTCTTTCTCGCAGGTCAGTGGCCTCGCAGATGCAGGGCGTACTCTGAGCCCAATCGGGGATGTAAACGCACCAGAAGCAAATCAAGCGGTCGCAACCTACCTTCTGGGTACGGCGAACATTCTTGAAACAGCGCTGAACAACACACTGCGGACAGATGATTCGCTGTCCGGTGCGTTGGCGTCGCTCGGTCCGGTGTTTGAAGGACGCGTTAACCAGGTGCAGCCACAACTGATTGAGCTCCTGCAGAAATCGCGTTCGGTCGATCCGAAAACCAACACGTTTGCAAACCCGGCGGCAGTCGCGACTGGTGATTCGTCGCTGCACGCCTTGCACGCCAAGTTGTTGGAGACCGACACCTCTCGTGCGATGTCTGCTTCCGAGTTCTGGAACTCAAATGCGGAGCTGATCGCCGATGCGATGGAGGAACTCAACGAAGTTCAGCACGCGTTGAGCTCGTCGGCAGAGACATCCTGGATTCACAACGCGATGCGCACCATCACACAGGTCCAGAACGCAGGTATGGAATACGTGGCTAACTCGCGCTCCCTCGCAGCGCACACCGCAATGCTTGCCGACGCCGCAGACGCCGAAAAACTCATCGCATCCAGCACCGTGATGGCATATGACGCTGCACCGTCGCCGGAAGAAAAGCTTGCGATCGAGCAGGCGTACTTGCTCAACTTTCCGGCACGAATGACATCAAACTTGGTCGCTGCGATCCCGACGTTTAACCGTCTGCTTCCGGAGTTGAAGGAGATGTCTGGCGACTCCTACAGCGTCGATAGCATTCCCTCGCCAGCAGCGCCCGCATTTGAACCAGCAGAGTTGCCGGAACCAATCCAGAATGCGCTGATCAACCGTGGCTACGGGGATATCGCAAACGCGAAAACACCGTCAGAGGTTCTGCAGAACATGGGGCGGCCCTCGCCAAACGTGCTTGATTCCATTCCGGCAGGTGCTACGCCTACGCAGGCTGCGTCGGCAGTGCTGGCACCGCCAAGCACAAATGCGATGGCTCCGACCCCAGGTGCGATCTCTGCTGGCGCGCACCCAGGTGCGCACAGCCCAGCGTTCACCGGTGCTATCACCCCTGCAACCACACGTGGGGCGAACTCGGGCGGGGCATCCGCCGGCACCAATAGCGGCGCGGGTGGATTCGCTCCAATAGCTGGTGGGCCCAGCAACGCTGCAGGCACTGGAAGGCACGCTGCTCGTGGAAACCAGATGGGCGCAGGCACCGGGGTTGGAGTGCCTGGCGGTTCCCGCGGGGGCTCCCCTGCTTCCCAGGCTGTAAGCGGCCGTGGAGCTGGAAATGGCATCGGCACTGGCCGAGGCGCCGGAGCAGGGGCTGGCATGTACGCAGGTGGCGGCATGCACGCCGGTCGTCCGGGTTTCAGCACGGGCGGCGGCGTGAGCGCCGGTGCTGGTGTCGGTCCAAGTACCGGTTTCGGCGCCGGTTCGCAGGGTGCTCACGGTGCTACCCCGCACGGCTCGACAGGGCACGCGCCAACAGGCTCCGGCACAGCTAACGGTGCACACGGTGCCCACAGTGCCCACGGCGCCCACGCCACAAACGGTGCGCACTCCGCGAACAATGCGGCAGGCGCACACCGCGGCGGTGGTGTCATTGCCGGGCAACCGATGATGGCCGGGCGCAACCAAAACGGTCGCGCATCCGACAAGGCCGCCGCCAAGGTCAAGACAGTTACCAGCGCGGTCGAGCGCGACGGCAACCTCAAGGCACTGCTCGGCGACGCCCCACTATTGCTGCCGGAAGTCATCGGCTACAACGTGCGCCGATAGTCACCGCGAGCGGCAACGCTCGAAACAGCAACCCGAAACAAAACCACGCCCCGGTGGGATTCGCGCCGGGGCGTGGGGTCGTCGAGAAGCAATCTAATGCTCGTGGCCGTGCGGGAGTGCAAGGTCCGGTTCTTGGCCAGGCTCAACGATGACAAATTGGCCCATCATGCCCTGGTCTTCGTGGTTGAGCATGTGGCAGTGATACATGTAGGCCAAGGTGGGGTCGGGGTGATACGCGATCTCCACAAGCAACGTCACCGTGGAAAGCGGTGGCACGTCGATGGTGTCGTGCCAGCCGGCAGTGAACTCCACTTCCCCACCCTCAACACTTTGCACGGCGAAGCGTGCGTTGTGGATATGGAAGTTGTGCAGCATATCCTCGTTTTCGTTGGTCACGCGCCAGATCTCAGGCCCGTCGTGGTCGACGACAAAGTCGACGCGCGACATGTCCATCGTTTGGCCATTGATCTCAATGCCATTGAGTCGGAACTCGCGCTCCACACTTGCCGACGACGGCACGTCCAACGGCACCAACGTTTCCGACAACGCGGGCGAAGCCGGCGCATCTTCTGGCGGGGCGGCGATCTCCAACAGGTCGAAGGTGTCGCGGGCGCCGAACATGTCCGCCGTTTCCTTATCCGGCAGGCCGCCAAGATCCGGGAGTCCATCGCTACGCAACATCAGGTCCTTGCCCGGCTCCAGGTCCACCACGATTTCCACGCGCTCGCCCGGGGTAAGCAGCACGCCGTCGACCTCCACCGGGGAATCGAGGAACCCCTGGTCCGTGGCGACGATCTTGAACGGCACGCCCAGTGTCAGGTGGTGGAAGCGCAACACGGAACCGTTGAGCACGCGGAGACGCACGCGGCGGGTTGTGGCCTCGAAACGCGGTTTGGTGATGCCGTTGACCACCACGGTGTCGCCGACCCAACCGTGGTCCTCGTCGAGCTGGCCGTCTTCGGTGAACTGGGCGTTAGTCAGGATCACAGGGATGTCGTCGACGCCGTAGTCGGCGGGCAGGCCGGGGATGGCGGTGGTGTCGTCGTCGACAATCAGACCGCCGGCAAGGCCGCGGTAGGCGTGCACCGCGGATATCTCGTGCGGGTGCGGGTGGTACCAGCAGGTCGCGGCGGGCTGATCGACGGTCCACGACGGCGACCAAGACTCACCCGGGTCAAACATCAGCGCCGGTCCCCCGTCCGCAGCGGCCGGCAGGTGCAGGCCGTGCCAGTGCACAACGGTCGGCTCCGGCACGTTGTTGTGCACGGTCATTTCAATGCGTTCGCCGCGCCGCATGTACAGCGTTGGGCCCAAGAACGGCCCGTTGAAGCCCCAAGTCTTGGTCATGACACCGGGGATGATTTCGGATTCGCCTTCCTGGGCGGTCAGTTCGAAGCGGCGCACGTTGCCGTCGAGTGTGCCTTCGTACAGCGGCGGGATAGGCAGCGGGCGTGCTTCGGCGTCGGCACCACGCGGGGTGGGCTGGTTTGATGTCGAGCACCCAGCCAATGCAGCACCCGTGGCTGCGACTGCAACGGCGAAAACGGTCCCTTTAAAAAATGTGCGTCGAGAAAAAGCCATTACGTCCTCCAAAAACTCGCCGAAAACCATGAATGATCCTACTATCCCGATATATGCGTAACGAGGAAGCGAATGCCCGCCGGTTCATCTGGTCGAACGGCTTACAAAACATTGGCGATCAGGTAGTCGCCCCGAAAACGGTGCTGCCGTGGCTGTTCAATGCTGCTGGGGTGCCGGCGGCGTTCACGTCGTTTCTCGTGCCAATTCGCGAGTCAGGCTCGATGCTGCCGCAGGCGTTTTTGAGCCCGTGGGTGACGTCGCAAAGCTCGCGCAAACGAGTCTGGTTGATCGGCTCGTGGGGCCAAGCGCTGGCCTCTGCCGGCATTGCGCTTAGCGCGCTGTTGCTCGAGGGAAGTGCGCTCGGCATCGCAGTCATTGTCCTGCTTGCGGTGCACGCGGTGTTTCGCTCCATCTGCTCCATCGCAGGCAAAGATGTCCAGGGCCGCACGATTTCCAAAGGCCACCGCGGCGACATCACCGGTCGCGCCACCGCGCTCGCCGGCGGTTTCACTCTCGCGATCGGTCTCGCACTGTCGTTTATCCCCAACGAACTTCCGCAGTGGTCACTCGCCGCGCTGCTCGCCGGCGGTGCGTCGATGTGGGCGCTCGCTTCGCTCGTGTTCATGCGTATCGACGAGCCCACTCCCGACACCGACACCTCCAACGGCCAAGGCTTCCACGACATGTGGAAGCTGGTCACCTCCGACCGCGACCTGCAACGATTCCTCATCGTGCGCTCGCTCATGCTGGTCACCGCGCTTTCCACCCCGTTTATCGTCGTGTTGGGCAGCCGCGAAGGCGCCGACCTCACAGGCCTTGGCGCGTTCATCGTCGCCTCCGGCGGCGCGTCACTGCTTGGCGGGCGGGTTTCGGGCCGGTTGTCGGACAGGTCGTCGAAACGCACGATGGCGTGGGCTGCAGGTTTCGCGTCCACTGTGCTCATCCTGCTCGTTGCCAGCGCACAGCTTGTCGACGACACCATCAACGCCTGGGTCATGCCCCTAGGCTTCTTCCTGGTCAACCTCGCCCACACCGCAGTGCGGGTCAGCCGCAAGACCTACCTGGTAGACATGGCCGACGGCGATAGGCGCACCATGATCACGGGTGCCGCCAACACCGTCATGGGCATCGTCCTGCTCGTTGTCGGCGCAATCTCCTCGGCGGTTGTGCTGCTCGGCCCGCAGGCAGCGCTGATCTTCCTGGCTGTTGTTGGTTACGCCGGTGTGTTTGGTGCCGCGAACCTGAAGGAAGTCTCGGCAAACAAGTAGGCCAGAGCCCATAGGCGTTATGCTTGGGGCCGATCTCAAAACGTCCACCCCCAAGGAGTAATCGAGTGCCTAACCACTCCGATCGCGCCGTTGTCGTGCTCGCGGCCGGCGCGGGAACCCGCATGAAGTCCGACCGCCAAAAGACGCTGCACGAAATCGGCGGGCGCAGCCTGCTCTCCCATTCGCTGCACGCCGCAGCCGGTGTGGAACCGACCTACCTCGTTGCTGTGGTCGGCCACCAGCGCGACCAGGTCGCCCCAGCCGTGGAGCACATCGCCGAGCAGATGCACGTGGAGATCCGCCAGGCGATCCAGGAGGAGCAAAACGGCACCGGCCACGCAGTGCAGGTCGGCCTGTCGGCAATTCCGGATTTCGACGGCACCGTCGTGGTCACCAATGGCGACGTGCCGTTGCTGACGCCGGAGACGTTGCAGGCGCTCGTCGAAAAGCATGAGTCCGAGCATGCCGCTGTGACCGTGCTCTCCCTCGAATTCGACAACCCCACCGGCTACGGCCGCATCATCCGCGGCGAAGCTGGCGACGTGCTCGAAATCGTCGAAGAAAAAGACGCCACCGACGAACAACGCAAGGTCCACGAAGTCAACTCCGGTGTCTTCGCCTTCGACGCCACCGTGCTTCGCGACGCCCTCGCGCGCGTCACCCCAGACAACGCCCAAGGCGAGTTCTACATCACCGACGTCCTCGGCATCGCCCGCAACGACGGCCGCAAAGTCTCCGCCTTCATCGCACCTGATGCCCGCGAACTCGCCGGTGTCAACGACCGCGTCCAACTCGCCGAAGCAGGCAAAGAACTCAACCGCCGCCTCGTCGAGCGCGCCATGCGCAACGGCGCAACCGTCATCGACCCGGCCACCACCTGGATCGGCGTCGAGGTAGAAATCGGCCGCGACGTCATCATCCACCCCAACACCCAACTGTGGGGCTCCACCGTCATCGGAGACGGCGCCGAAATCGGCCCCGACACCACCCTGACCGACATGGAAGTCGGCGCCCGCGCCACCGTCGTACGCACCCAAGGCGAACTCGGCGTCATCGGTGAAGAAGCCACCGTCGGCCCCTTCACCTACATCCGCCCCGGCACCGAACTCGGCGCCCGCGGCAAACTCGGCGGCTTCGTCGAATCCAAAAACGCCAAGATCGGCGAAGGCTCCAAGGTGCCCCACCTGACCTACATCGGCGACGCCACCGTAGGCAAGCACTCCAACATCGGCGCCTCCAGCGTTTTCGCTAACTACGACGGAGTGAACAAGCACCACACCACCATCGGCGACTACTGCCGTACCGGCTCAGACACCATGTTTGTCGCACCGGTCAATATCGGTGATGGCGCGTATACCGGCGCGGGTACAGTAGTCACGGAAGATGTTCCAGCCGGCGCGCTCGCCATCAAGGAGGGCCACCAGCGCAACATCGAGGGCTGGGTAGAAAAGCGCCGCCCCGGATCCGACGCGGCAGAAGCTGCAAAGAAAGCACGCGAGAAGTAAAGGTTCAAACATGACTGGTTACTCCACAGAAAGCCACAAAAACCTCAAGGTCTTCACCGGGCGTGCGCACCCGGAACTGGCAGAGGCCGTAGCAGACGAACTCGGCATCGAGCTCGTGCCCACCACCGCCCGTGACTTCGCCAACGGCGAAATCTTCATCCGCTTCGAAGAGTCCGTCCGTGGCTCCGACTGCTTTGTCATGCAGTCCCACGCACAGCCGCTGAACAAGTGGCTCATGGAGCAGTTGATCATGATCGACGCGCTCAAGCGTGGCTCCGCGAAGCGCATCACCGCGATCCTGCCGTTCTACCCGTACGCACGCCAGGACAAGAAGCACCGCGGCCGCGAGCCGATCTCCGCCCGCCTCATCGCAGACCTGCTCTCCGCAGCAGGCGCGGACCGCATCGTCTCCGTCGACCTGCACACCGACCAGATCCAGGGCTTCTTCGACGGCCCGGTCGACCACATGCACGCCCAGCCGATCCTGGTGGACTACATCAAGTCCAAGTACTCGCTGGACAACCTCGTGGTGGTCTCCCCGGATGCCGGCCGCGTGAAGTCCGCTGAGAAGTGGGCCAACATGCTTGGCGACGCCCCCATGGCCTTCGTCCACAAAACCCGCGACATCGACGCCGCAAACAAGGTTGTCTCCAACCGTGTCGTCGGCGACGTCGAGGGCAAGGACTGCATCCTCATGGACGACATGATCGACACCGGCGGCACCATCGCTGGCGCCGTCGGCGTGCTCAAGGAAGCCGGCGCGAAGTCCGTCGTCATCGCCTGCACCCACGGTGTCTTCTCCGACCCGGCACGCAAGCGCCTCAGCGACTGCGGCGCAGAGGAAGTCATCACCACCGACACCCTGCCGCAAAACACCGAAGGTTGGAAGAACCTCACCGTGCTGTCGATCGCACCACTGCTGGCAAAGACCATCCGCGAAATCTTCGAAAACGGTTCCGTGACCACCCTCTTCGAGGGCCAGGCCTAAACCACTCTTGACCGCGACAGCCGGGGCAGCTTCACCGCTGCCCCGGCTTCACGCTTAGGGAAAGGACACATTCTCATGTACAACCGCTACGCCGAATCCGTAGAAATCACCCCAGAGCTTGAGCACGCCAAAGCCATGTACGACGGCGACGCCACCCTCGAGTATCTGGGCGCCATCATCACACGGTTAGAGCCAGGCGTGGCGGAAGGTGAGTTTGTCGTCGATAAGCGGCATGCAAACGGATTCGGTGTCTGCCAAGGCGGCGTACTGTTCACCTTCGCCGACGCCCTCTTCGGTGGCGCCTGCAACTCGCGCCGCACTGAGCCCACCGTCAGCGCACAATCCGAAATGATCTACCTCGCACCCGCGAAAATGGGCCGCACCATCCGCGGCGTCGCCCGTGAACACCACCAATGGGGCCGCAACGGACTGTCCGACGTCACCCTTTACGACGGCGACACCGTCATCGCAGAATTCCGCGGACTCTCCCGCACCACCTCACGTCCCCCGACAGGAAACTAACCCATGAGCCTCCAAGAACAAGGACTCAAACGCAGCGTCAAAAGCCGCCAACTGATGATGATCGCCTTCGGATCATCCATCGGCACCGGACTTTTCCTCGGCTCCGCCAGCTCCATCCAATACGCCGGCCCCGCCGTCTTGATCTCCTTCGCCATCGTCGGCGTCATCGTTTACTTCCTCATGCGCATGCTCGGCGAAATGGCCGTCGAACACCCCGTCTCCGGATCCTTTGCCGCATACTCCCGCGAATTCATCGGCCGCGGAGCCGGATTTATCACCGGCTGGAACTGGTGGTTCACCACCGTGGTCGTCGGCATGCTGGAACTGACCGCCATGGGTACCTTCCTGGACTACTGGTTCCCCCACATCCCCCACTGGGTCACCGCGCTAGTCTCGCTGCTGCTCGTCGTCGTCCTCAACGTGCTCAACGTGCGCGTGTTCGCCACCACCGAATACTGGCTTTCCCTGATCAAAGTGGCAGCACTCGTCCTCATGATCGTGCTCGGCCTCGCGCTTGTCTTCGGCGTCGGCTCTGAACCCGCCATCGGCCTGCAACACATCACCGACCACGGCGGATTCATGCCAAACGGCGTCTCCGGTGTCCTGTTCGCACTCGTCGCAGTGACCTTCACCTTCGGCGGCATCATGTCCATTGGCACCGCCGCTGGCGAAGCTGACGACCCCGAAAAGGCAATTCCCCGCGCGGTCAACTCCGTCGTGTGGCGCATCCTCGTGTTCTACCTCGGCGGCATCGGCACCATCCTGCTGCTCGCACCGTGGAACGAACAAGACACGAACGAAAGCCCATTCATCCGGGTGCTTACCGGCGTCGGCTTTTCAGGCGCAGCAACCGCCCTGAACGTCGTCATCGTCGTCGCCGTGTTCTCCGTGCTCAACACCATGACGTACTCCGGCGCCCGCATGCTTCGCGACCTCGCCCGCAACGGCCAAGCCCCCAAAGCCCTCGCCGAAACCAACGCCAAAGGTGTGCCCACAAAAGCACTGCTTTTCGACGCCACCCTCATGGGCGTCGTCGTCATCCTCAACTACTTCTTCGAAGGCAAAATCTTCGCCATCCTGCTCGCCATCATCGTCGGCACGGAATTGATCACCTGGGCCGGCATCTGCCTATCCCACCTGAGCTTCCGCAAACACGCCGGCAACACAAAATTCCCCGCCCCGTTCTACCCAGTTGCGAACTGGATCTGCATCGCATTTTTCGCCCTCGTACTCGTACTAATGGGTATTCTTCCCGATTACCGCATGGGTCTAGCCACCCTCTTCGGCTGGATCCTCGCCCTCGGCCTCATCTGGCTGACAACGCAACGCAGGAGCAACGCATGACCCGCAACATGATCCGCCCAGACCTCGACACCATCCCCGACTACGTTCCAGGCGCCCGCAACGACCAGGCCATCAAACTCTCCTCCAACGAATGCGCCGAAGGCCCACTGCCCTCCGTACTCGAGGCGATGCGCGACACCCTCGGCTCCATGAACCGCTACCCCGACATGGGCGCCACCGACATCCGCACCGCCCTTGCCGAACACCTCGGCGTGACCATCGACCAGGTCGCCGTCGGCACCGGCTCCTCTGCCCTGTGCCAACAACTCGCGACGATCACCGCACAGCCCGGCGACGAAATCATCTTCCCCTGGCGCAGTTTCGAGGCCTACCCCATCTTCGCCCGCATCATCGGCGCAACCCCCGTCGCCATCCCACTCGACGCCGAGCACCGCCTCGACCTGCCCGCCATGGCCGCAGCGATTACCGAACGTACGAAACTCATCTTCGTGTGCAACCCCAACAACCCAACCGGCACCACCATCACCAACGCCGAGTTCGAAACCTTCATGGACGCCGTCCCATCCGACATCCTCGTCGCACTCGACGAGGCCTACTTCGAATACAACCGCGCCACCGACACCCCCGTCGCCACCGACGTCATCACCCGCTACCCCAACGTCGTCGGCCTACGCACCTTCTCCAAAGCCTACGGCCTCGCAGGCGCCCGCATCGGCTACGCCTTCGGCCCCGCCGACATCATCAGCGCCCTCAACAAAGTCGCCGTCCCCTTCTCCGTCAACGCCGTCGCCCAAACCGCAGCCCTCGCCTCCCTCAAAGCCACCTCCGAGCTGCAAACGCGTATCGACGACACCATCACCCAACGCCAACACCTCACCACCGCACTCAACCTCCCCGAATCCCAAGCCAACTTCATCTGGCTGCCGGATTTCCCGCGTGAAAAAGCTGACCGGCTAGCGGCAGAGGGCGTGCTGGTGCGTTCTTTCCCGGAAGGTATCCGCGTCACCGTCACCAACTCAGCCGAAACCGACGCCTTCCTGAAAGCATGGGACCGTGCGTAGTGAGCGCCGCCGCGTGATCGCGGCGACCACCATCGGCACAGCCATCGAGTGGTACGACTACTTCCTCTACGCCGCCGTCGCCGGTTTGGTGTTTAACCAGACCATGTTCGGTCCCCTCGGACCTGCTGCGGCGACGATCGTGAGCTTCCTCACCGTCGGCTTGTCCTTCCTGTTCCGCCCGCTCGGTGCGGTGCTTGCTGGCCACTACGCCGACCGATTCGGGCGCCGCGGCGTGCTCATGATCACCCTGTTCACGATGGGCACCGCCACCACGCTTATCGGCCTGTTGCCCACCTACGACACCATCGGTTGGCTTGCCCCCGCCGCACTGATTCTCCTGCGCATCCTGCAGGGCACATCGGCCGGCGGCGAATGGGGCTCCGCAGTCCTCCTCGCCGTCGAACACGCCCCTGTGAACAAACGCGGCCTTTACGGCGCCGGCCCCCAGGTCGGTGTTCCCGCTGGCCTGCTCATGTCCTCCGGCATGCTCGCCCTGATGACCGCCGTCGCCCCCGGTGACGCCTTCGTCGAATGGGGCTGGCGCATTCCCTTCCTGCTGTCCATCGCGCTGACGTTCCTCGGCTGGTGGATCCGCACCGGCGTCGAAGAATCGCCCGTCGTCGAGGAGATGCGCGAGACCGGCACCCGCAGCCCCATCAGCGGCCTGTTCAAATCTCACGCGGGAGTTGTCCTCGCAGCCGCCCTGATCTTCGCCGCCAACGGCGCCGTCGGTTACATGACAACCGGCGGTTACATCCAAAATTACGTCACTGACCCTGCCGGTATCGGGCTTTCACGCGGGGACATTCTCTGGGCTGTCACTGCATCGGCTGCGGTGTGGTTGTTCACTACAGCGTTCGCCGGGTGGGTCTCGGACTACATCGGGCGTAAGCGCACGCTTGCGATCGGGTTTGTGGTTCAGGCGGCGGGTGTTGCGGTGTTGTTCCCGCTCGTCGATACGGGTTCGATTGCAAAGATCACCGCGGCGTTGATTTTCCTCACCGTTGGCCTGGGCCTGACGTACGGCGAGATTGGCGCTTTCTACGCGGAGCTTTTCCCGGCTTCGGTCCGGGCGTCCGGGGCGTCGATTTCGTACGCGTTGGGTGCAATTCTTGGTGGTGCGTTTGCTCCAACGATTGCGGCTGCGTTGCGTGAGGCTACTGGTGGTACGGCGGCGATTACGGTGTATTTGATGGCGGCGACGTTGACGGGGTTCGTCGTTACGCTGCTTGTGCGTGATCGCACCGGCATCCCGCTTGGACATGATCATGAGGACGCCCAGGCGGCGGGGCATTTTGTGTGGGAAAAGTCGGCTGGTAGCCTGTAGCAGTCTCGGCGAGGGCTTTCGGGCCGTTATCGACGCGATGAAGATCCACTATGCGATCACTCGACGAGCACAATCCGTTAAGTGGTCGCAGGCAAAGCCTGTGGCCCTTCCAACCGAAGGAGTACAACATGGCTATTACCCCAACCGTTATCAAGGGTGAGCGTCGCGAGGAGTTTGGCAAGGGCTCCGCACGTCGTCTGCGTCGCGATGGCAAGATCCCGGGTGTCCTGTACGAAAAGGGCATTGAGAACATCCACTTCGCTGTTGATCGTATTGAGATGACTGCGATTGTGCGTAACGACGGCACCAACGCCATCGTCGAGCTTGAGCTCGATGGTGAGAAGCTGCTCGCCATGGTCAAGCACGTCGACCAGAACGTTCTGACTCTCGAGATCGACCACATTGACTTGTTCGGCATTAAGCGTGGCGAGAAGGTTACCGTCGAGGTTCCGGTTGTCACCGAGGGCGAGGCTGCTCCGGGCGCTGTTGTGTTCCAGGAAGCCGACGTTGTCGAGATCGAGATCGACGCTCTGTCTATCCCGGACGAGATCACCGTTTCCATCGAGGGCAAGGAGATCGGCGACCAGATCACCGCTGGCGATCTCGAGCTGCCGGCGGGTGCGGAGCTGATCACCGATCCGGAGAACTTGCTTGTCAACATCACCTTCGAGCAGGTTGATGAGGACCTCGAGGCTGAGGCTGAGGCTGCTGAGGATGGCGGCGCTGAGGCTGGCGCTGAGTCTTCTGAGGCTGGTGAGGAAGCTTCCGAGTAATTTCGGCACGACGATTGGCCCGCTTTTTTGGCGGGCTTTTTCGTTATGTGAAGAGTTGTTGCATGGCTCCGGGCGGATGCTTCTCGACGACCGACCCTCCCGGCGATACCCACACCGGTATCCCATCGCGTATCTGTATCCGCCCGTAGCGGTTTTCACGCGGGTCATCGTCGTTGCGCCCGTTATGAAACCGACATAACGGCACGAGGTTGGCCAGGTTGGTTTCCCCGCCGTGCCGCCAGGCCTGGATGTGATGGATTTCGCAGTTGTCAGCCCCATGCCGGCAATCGGGCACCGGACACGTCGGCGACATCATGGATGCCAACGCGCGTTGCTTACTATTGGCAAACC
>NZ_KV826385.1:159606-165653 GCF_001835905.1 Corynebacterium sp. HMSC034E11 | reverse complement strand
GCAAGCGTTACACCACACTAAGGGACGCAACCGTTTCGCAGAGCCGGTGCTCCCGTGTTCCGCGTATTTGGTACCGGGAAACTCGGGGGGCAAGTCGCGACTTCGTTATCGCCAGCGCCCTACAACAGCCGGGTTTCACGTGAAACATTCGGCAGCACCGGTCGAGGGGTTCACGCGCCAAACGTTCGCGGGCCTCGTCGATAATGAGGCTCCTTGCTCCTAATACCTTGAACGCACCCACCCTTTTCACAACCTTCACCTGCGAATTTCTGTTTCCAACTATGGTCAGAGGCAATCCAGTGGTTGTTCCTTCGAAGAGAGGTAAAAGGATGCACTCCATCGATTCCAACGCGTGTGTATTGGCCCTGTCTCCGGACCAAGAGCCGCGCCTTCATGTGGAAAGCGGCGACGAGGTTACGGTTCGAACCCTTGACTGCTTCTCCAACACGATTACCGACGAGTCCCAGCTGTTCAGCACCGTCGGCTGGGACAAGGTCAACCCAGCCACCGGCCCAATCGCGGTCAAGGGAGCACGCCCTGGCGACACACTGAAGGTGGAGATCCTCAGCATCGAGGTCGGCGAGCAGGCCACCATGACCACCCACCCTGATTTCGGCGCGCTGCCCGGCACGGTGGAGGAGCGCACCCGCATCGTCCCGATCCGCGATGGCAAGGCGCAGTTTTCTGACGACATCACCATCCCCATCCGCCCAATGATCGGCGTCATCGGCACCGCACCGGCATCCGAGTCGGTACCCACCGGTGAGCCGCGCCAGCACGGCGGCAACATGGACACGAAGGAGATCGTCGCCGGCTCCACCCTGTACCTGCCAGTGGAGGTCGACGGCGCGAACCTTAGCCTTGGCGACGTCCACGCCGTCATGGGCGATGGCGAAGTCGCAGTCTGTGGCGCCGAGATCGAGGCCGAGGTGAAGATCCGCGTCACGGTGCTCGAAGGCCGCCCGCTGCCGCTGCCGTTCTTGGATTCCGGCGACGCGGTCTACGCCATCTCCTCCGAGATCGAACTGATGGACGCCGTCAAGGAGTCCACCCGCATGATGCGCGATTGGCTCGTGAACGCATCCAGCCTCGACGCCACCGACGCCCTCATGCTGCTATCCCTGGTTGGCGACACCCAGATCAGCCAGATCGTCGACCCCCGCATGACTGCTCGCTTCCGCTTGCCCAAAACGATCCTCAAGCAGTGCGGTGTGGAACTGCCGTAGCTAACGGGCAATTCACCATTGCGCATCTGCTTTAGGCGTAGTGAACCCCTTCGGGGGAGTGACGGTAAACCCGAGGTCCCTGAGCGCCTCTGCAGCAGCTTCGGGATGATCTCGGGTTGCCGCAGAAGCCTGTTTAGAAAGCCATACTCGGCGTCGTTCCTGTAGTGCAGGTTCCCATCCTGGCCTCCCGCGGAATCCACATTCGCTGATCACAAAATAGAGGAAGTCCTCAAGCGACGGACGAAAACGCTTTCCTCCCACAGGTAAGTGCAATTCATCTAGGCGGCCCTTCTTCCTCGGGTTGCCTGATTTGTCCTGAAAGTTCTGCATCAATGCTGGACTGAGCAACCCTGCGACCCCTGAGTAGTGGATATGCGCACAGGGGGCGCTGGTGTAGTCACGCTCAAACTCAACAGGTTGTCCAGCACCGTGAACGAGAGGAGCCTTGAAATCACCCACCACGATATTCTTGTCGATGTTTAGCTTGGCTTTCGCCTGTAAATCCGCTCTGCATGCCAGCGGCAACGCCTCAAGTAACGTGTCTCTTACGTCGCCGAGAAACCGCCCTGCCGCATCATGCACTCCCAAAACGACCCTCACCGAGCAGTAAGAGAACTGTCTGCAGCTCGTCGTACACGGTCCGCTCATCCTCGCTCAACATGCCGGCATTCGCCAGCACCTTGAGGTCTTGAAATTCAGCATGGGGAAGGCGAGTGGTGGCCCTTAGAGATGCCAAACACTCTCGCTTCCTTTCAAGAAGCTCTTCACTATTGGTGACAGTGATTTCCAATGGCAACTTTCTCGCCTCCGTCTGCTTCTTTCGTAACCAGCAGTTTTATTAACCGACAGTTTAATAGGTGCCGAGAATCTTCAGCACAAAATTAGCACACCTGTTCGCATAGCCGCTCGCTTCCGCCTGCCCAAAACGATCCTCAAGCAGTGTGGCGTGGAACTGCCGTAACCGCACCTCACAACCGCAAAACCACGCTATCTACCTGCATGTTTAGCAGTATTTTGCACTAAGACTAGACAAGCCATTTACACATGATCTATATTTGAGCCGGAGCCCCGCCCACGGTTACACCCCCCCCGAGAACCGGCTGAGCACTCACCCACCCCCCCATTTAGAGTGCGAGAGGCGCGGGCTCCCTTTGGGGGACATAGTCCCCACCCAGGGCCTTCGGGTCCTTTGCAGCGGCCCATGCCCCCCATTGGCCGCTGCATAAATTTTTAAACTCCACTAATCCGCCGAGACCGGCACGGTCAGCCAGGCGGAAGCAGCAACGACGACTGCTTCGGCGCCACGGTCGAGTGTGGGCTGGAGATCAGGTGCGAACGCCGGGTTGTGGTTGCCCACAGCCTTGCTCATGTCCGCGAAGCCGCCCAGGCCCCAGTAGGTGTAGGGGACACCGAGCGCGTCGGGGATGATGGAGAAGTCCTCGGAGGCGGGGACGGGGTCGAGGTCGCAGGATTCGTCGCCAAAGTATGCGTCGAAGGCTTCGCGGACGGTGTCGGTGGCGTCCCCGTCGTTGTCGGTGAGTGGGTAGCGATCGTAGTAGGTGAACTCGGGTTCCTTTGGGCTGCGGGCGGCGACGCATTCGGCGCGCACAATGCGCTCGATGGCTTCCTTGAGGTGCTCGCTGACCTCGCTGCTGTATGCGCGGGTGTTGATGAGCAGTTCGGCGGAGTCCGTGATGATGTTGGACTTCGTGCCCGCGTGGATCGCACCGACGGTCACCACCGCGGTTTCCTTGGCCGCCACTTCGCGCGAGACGATGGTTTGCAGTCGCATCACGATGCTGGAGGCAAGCACGACCGGGTCCACGCCCAATTCCGGCATCGACCCGTGGGAGCCTTTGCCGTGCACCGTGACCTTCACCGAGAACGCAGACGACAGCACCGGTCCGCGTCGCGTGCCCACGTGTCCACCGGGCAGGCTGGCTAGCACGTGCTGGCCGAGGTACACGTCGGGCCGTGGCATTGCCTGTTCCACTCCGGCCTCGAGCATCGCACGGGCACCTTCAGCGGTCTCCTCAGCGGGCTGGAAGACGCCGATAAAGGTGCCGGACCACTGGTCCTTGTGAGCGTTGAACGCCTGCAGCGCGGTGAGCAGCGACATCAGGTGGAAATCGTGACCACATGAGTGGGCGACGGGGACCTCCGCGCCGGTCTTAACGTCAACCTGCGTGGCCGTGGAGGCATAGTCCTTGCCAGAGGCTTCCTTGACCGGCAGCGCATCAATGTCTGCGCGCATGGCCACGACTGGGCCCTCGCCATTATCGACGACCGCCACCACCCCTGTTTCCCCCACCCGGGTTACCCGGATACCTGAGGATTCCAGTTCCTTTACGATCCGCTCCGCGGTCGCATGCTCCTGCATGGACAGCTCGGGGTGTTGGTGGAAGTGCTTGTACAGCGCTTCGCGTTCGGTTCCGGTTGACATGAGGTCACCCAAAATCTTCTTGACCTTGCCAATTTCGACAGACATACCTTCACGGTACGCCTACCTACCTACTAGGTCGTGGCATAAGGAAACCCGCCACTGCGTGTTCTCAGTGGCGGGTTTGCGCTTCGAATTTCTCCGCGCCTAAGCATAAACACGGACCTAATAAAGGAAAAGCCCTAACTGTGTTTTGTGACGACTGTCACCTCAAAATTTCTTAGAATGACGAACTACCGCCACCAGCGGAAAAGCCCGACGAGGACACGCCGCCACTAAAGCCACTCGAGGAGGACGACGACGCCGCCTCCGCCGCCTGTACGTTCGCCGCGTGCCACGAGTGCATGTGCACGTATGGGACGTACCCGCCGTACCAGAACCCAGTCTCGTACACCGCCGGTGCCCGCAGCTTTTGCTTCTCCTTCACGTCGCTGAACTGCTTCTTCTTCACCTGGTCCAAGATCACGCGGTAATCGCCGAGCACGCGCACGAAGTCATCGAGGAAGGTGGGGGAGTTCGGGTTTGCGTCAAGCGCCTCGATCCGCCCCATCAGCAGGTCGAGTTCCCGCTTCAGCTCCTTGCCCTTCACCTCACTGCGCGCCCGCAGCACGTCCTCGCGGAGCTTGGTCAGGTCGGCCCGTCGCGCTGCGGCGTCGCCATGCTCGACGGCGAAAAGCCTGTCGATGTTTTCCTCCGCCTTAGACACGTGCTTGACGGATTCGGCCGCGTCCGCCAACTGCCTGCGGTGCTCGTACACGTCCTTGTCGTCGTTCATGTTGATCGCGTTCAGCCCCGCCGCGCCGTGGACCAACTCGTTCATGCTCAGGAAGCGGTCACGGACTTCCGCCCACTGGCGGCGCAGGGTTTCATCGGCAAACGCGGACGTCAGCGAGTTCGCCCGCACGTCCACCTCGTCCAGCCGTCCCGCGAGGCGGGTGTATTCGCTGGTCACGGTGTCGTAGTCCTTGCGCGCCTGGGCGACTGCTTTTCGACGACGCCCCCGCACCGCCAACAACCCAGCCCCACCAGCGCCCGCCACACCGGCACCACCGACACCAAGGCCAATGGTCGCGCCGATCTGGTCATCAGTCGCTTCGTCGACCTGCTTCTGGGCGAGCGCTTCCGCGTTCATGGCCTGGTTCGCGGTGCGGAACAGCCCGGCCGGGATGTTGCCGTCCTTCACGCCGGGTTTCATGGCGTCCTGGAGATCGGTGAGGTGGGAGTCGTCGTCAAGCATGAGCTCGCGAGTCACATCCTCGCCGCCGTACACAAACGCCTGGCGCGGGTCGAGGCCAACGCCGACGATGAGCGCGCCGTCCGCAAGGTGGCCGTTCTCGCCCTTCGACTGATCGACAAGGTCCGGGTACTGGGTGCGCAGGAGCGCCTCAACGTCGTCGAGGACGTTCTTGTGGTTCGTTTTGAACACCATGTAGTGGAAATCCGTGACCACCTCAGGCGCATCAATGCGTGCAGTGTCACGCTCGAGACGTGCGCGGTCGTCGGGGGAGAGGACCTGCTGCGGGTCGTCGATAATCGCATTCGGCGCGCCATGCGTTTGCATCGTGACCTGCGAAATCTCCGGCACATCCACCATGTTGTAGCCGACGGCGGCGCCACCGAAACCCACCAACGCCGTGATGCCAAGAACCGCTGCAGTCTCACTCAAATTCGCCATGGAAAAAAATTTTAGCGACGAAGTAACACACATCGCTTGGCGAGCGATGTTAGGTTTACACGTGTCAGAGCCCTGGCATGTTTCACCGATCACATTAAGGAGAACCCCATGAAGCGCATCGCTACCGCAGCAGCCGCTGCAACCCTGTCCCTGTCCCTCGTTGCCGGCCCGGCTTTCGCTGAGACCGAGGGCACCAACACCCCGAAGCCGGGTAAGGAAGGTTCCTCCATCTCCAAGCAGGAGGGCGACAAGGCCGGCGAGACCAAGGTCGGCTCCTCCGAGCGCTTCAAGGCGTGCAAGAAGGAAGAGAAGAAGGTCGAAGCCAAGGACGGCGACGCTAAGGCTGACGAAGCCAAGGCCAAGGAAACCAAGTCCACCGGCGACTGCATCCAGGAGCTCATCAAGGACGACAACTACAAGTCCGGCATCCTCGGCCTCCTGATCGGCGTCCCGGTCGCACTCGTCGCACTGCTCGGCGCAGCTGCTGCCTTCTCCGGCGCTATCCCGGGCCTGCAGCTCCCGGCTCTCCCGTTCTAAGTCACACTTAGACGCGGTACTTTGACCCGGCTCCCCTGGTGGGGGACCGGGTCTTTTGTTGTGGTGAGGTTTTTCTGTTGTTCGTGCTGCGAACCTTCTTCGACACACGTTTAATAGCAGGTACACACCTCACCTCAAGGAGAAAACCATGAAGCGCATCGCTACCGCC
>NZ_KV826385.1:61756-159506 GCF_001835905.1 Corynebacterium sp. HMSC034E11 | reverse complement strand
AGAAAACCATGAAGCGCATCGCTACCGCCGCTGTCGCGGCAACCCTGCCCCTGGCCCTCGTTGCCAGCCCGGCATTCGCCGCTGAAGGAGATTTTGGCTCTTCGCTCTACTACAGGGATTGCAAAGTCCAAATAGACGAAGTTTTCCTTAATTACGACCTCTCCTTGAAGGAGGCCAAGACCGACCAAGAGCGGGCCGAGATCAAGCAGGCCATCGAGGAAAACAAGACCGAATATTTAAAGGAGTACAACAGCTCCACCCCGTCCGGCGTCTGCATCAAAAAGACCGTAGATCAGGAAGAGTACAAGTCCGGCATGCTCGCCCTCCTGATCGGCGTTCCGGTCGCACTCGTCGCACTGCTCGGCGCAGCCGCTGCCTTCTCCGGCGCCATCCCAGGTGTCCAGCTCCCGGCACTGCCGTTCTAAGTCGGCGCGTTTCCACCCGGCTCCCTCTCGTGGGTGCCGGGTTTTGTTGTTGTAGGGATGCAACGAATGTAACGACCAGACTGCTGTGCTCGATCTCCCAACTACGCGTTAGCTTCCGCAACGCAGAACCAATGATCTAAGGAGAAGGCTATGAAGCGCATCGCCACCGCCGCCGTCGCGGCAACTGTGTCTCTGACCGCAATCGCAACCCCAGCCATCGCCGCTGAAACGGGTTCCTCTCAGTACTACAAGGACTGCAAGGTGGATGCCGACCGGTTCTTCAACAACAAGGGCAAGATCGAGGACAAGACGGACAACGGAATCGTCAAGGGTGGAATGGATGAGATCCAAAAGGCTAAGTTCGGCGAGAACAACAGCTCCACCGCTACCGGTGTCTGCGTGAAGAAGCTCGTCAATAACGACGAGTACAAGTCCGGGGCCCTCGCGCTCCTGGTCGGCGTCCCGGTCGCCCTTGTCGCACTGCTCGGCGCAGCTGCTGCCTTCTCCGGCGCTATCCCGGGTGTCCAGCTCCCGGCCCTGCCGTTCTAAGTCGGCACGCTTAGACGCGGTACATCGACCCGGATCCCCTGGTGGGGGACCGGGTCTTTTTTATGTCCTGAAGTTTTTCTGTTGTTTGTACTGCGAAACGTCATTGACACACGTTTAATACCAGGTACACACCTCACCCCAAGGAGAAAACCATGAAGCGCATCGCTACCGCCGCTGTTGCGGCAACCCTGCCCCTGTCCCTCGTTGCCAGCCCGGCATTCGCCGCTGAGGACGACCTTGGCTCTTCGTTCTACTACAGGGAATGCAAAGTCGAAGTAGATAGCATCTTCCTTGGGTACGACCAATATCTGGCGGACACGAAAGACGAAGATAAGGCTGAGGCCAAGAAAGACATCAAGGAAGATAGGGCCGATCGATTCAAGGAGTACAACAGCTCCACCCCCTCCGGCGTCTGCATCAAGAAGACCGCTGATCAGGAAGAATACAAGTCCGGCATGCTCGGCCTCCTGATCGGCGTCCCGGTTGGCCTCGTCGCACTGCTCGGCGCAGCCGCTGCCTTCTCCGGCGCTATCCCGGGCCTGCAGCTCCCGGCACTGCCGTTCTAAGTCGGCGCACTTCGGCGCTACAGATTCAACCCGGTCCCTAGTGAAGGGGCCGGGTTTTGTGTTGCCATGTGGAACTTTCTTCGGTGTGCCGTTGTGGTCCCCTGGGGAAAGTGAATTATTTGGGTGTGGTGGGGGAGGAAAGTTCCCGAGAGCAGCCGTTTTCATCGTCGCGTGACTGAGCGGGGAAGCAAACGTCAGTGAAGGCCACGAAACCTGTGTGATTTCTCCAACCCGCAACACAGATTCGGTCCGTACAAGTGAATGGCGACGGGCACAACGCCCGAGCGAATCAACTCGTGCGAATCAATTAGCGAAGGAGTAATCATGACCAACACTCGTATTGCAGCCGCCGCTACCGCTCTTGTTCTCGGCGCAACCGGACTTGCCGCCTGCAACGACTCCGAGGACACCACCGACTCCGTGACCACCCCAACCGACGGTGTGGTCTCCGACGTCAGCGACGCCGTCACCACCGGTGGCGCCACCGCAGGTGACACGGGCAGCACGGGTGGCACGGACTCCACCGGCGATGCGGTCGTCTCCGATACGGCTGTTGTCTCCGAGGACCCGCTGGCGCCGAGCGACGCGGTCATTTCCGACGAGGTAGTGACCAACTCCATTCCGGCTGACGGTGCAGCAGGTGGCGCTGCCGACGATGCAGCTGGCAGTGCAGCCACCGCACCGACCAACTAAGCCAACACCGGACAGCGGGTAACGCCCGCTAGAACGGTTCTGACACCGCCCGGCTAATCACCACTGCGTCAGTCTCGATGCGCTCACGCAGTTGAAGCTCGGCGGTGTTGTTGCTGTCTGAGGTGAGCACCCAACCCGCCCAAGCGTCCTTGCCGGGGGAGAAGATGCCGTCGCCTTTGCCGATGATGTTCAAGGTGGCGTCGCGAAGCCAAAGCGGGCCGACGAGATCAGCATGTTCGGTGCCCTCGAGTGGGGCGACGAAGGGTTGGTAGGCGACGGCGTTGAGGGCGGCAAGGGTGTCGTCGAAAAGCTGCTGCGCCACCGCCATGTGTTGCGAGGCACCGAGATAGACGATGGTGGTGAGGGAGAGGGGGCCGGTGGGCTCGTCGCGAAGCGTGAGGTCCGACAGGCCGCCGAGTGCCGCCGCGAACCGCGTGGGGCCGCCCATATCCTCGAAAAAGAAGTAGTCAAGCGCCTCGTCGCGGTTGGTCGTGGTGAAGTCCACGAGCGCGTTGAGCTCGTAGAGCTGGAGGTCCTCCGGCGCGGCGAGGTTGTCGTACGCGGCTTGGCAGCGGAGATCCCAAAGCACGTACTCGTCCTCTATGGGGTGGGGGTGCGGCGACACCGCCGCAATCTCGACGCCGCTGGCCCGGATGCGGTTCAGGTAAAGCTCGTACGCGCCGTCGAGGTCCGGCTCGTGCGCCACGAAATGAGTGGTGACGATCTCGAAGGACATGCGAATGACACTACGCCATTGGGGGAGTGGGGAAATGTTTCACGTGAAACGGTGTGCTTAGTTGGGGAGGCGATACTTTCGCTTGCGGCTTGTCGGTGGGGCAGTGGGCACAATTTCGCCCACATCCACCATGCTGCGGAGTCTTGGACGCAAGGTATTCACGCTTACTTCAAGGTGGTCCGCGATATCGCGTGCTGCTGCCTCTCCAACTTGGGCCAGGTAGGCGATGAGTTTGTTGTCCGTTTCATCGAGTTCGATGCCGCTGCTTGAAAGAACAAACGAATCCCGCGTGTGGCCCGGACCGAGCAGCCCGCGTGTGACGAGATCACTCAACAGACTGCGTGCATCGTCACTATCAAGCCCAATGTGCTTACGGAGCTCCTTCACGGACACAGCACCCAAACCCTTGGCAATCGCCAGCGCGATCTGTTCCTCTCGAGTGCTGTCGGGCGCGACCGACTCCAGCCATGTCGACATTTCAGGATCAAGGATCCCGAACCTGTAGAGGATGACGGTGAACTCACCAATCCGGGCATCGAACACCGGCTGGGGCAGGCCATAGCCTTCCATCCCTTGCTTCATTCGCTGAATACCGCTTCCCTGGTTTTCAGCCACGCGCATCGAGCCTGAAGGCGTTGGAAGGTTGCTCAGCAAGTTCGCGAGCGAAGGGTTCCTGCTTACCGACCTGTTCTCGTCGATATTGTCTTCGGTGCGATCTCCCCACAGTCCGCCGGGACTGTTTACCTCGACCCGGTCCGGGTACACATCAACCTGCACTTGCCGCCCCTGAACCTGCGGACTGTAGTCACGGTGCATCGCGGCATTCACAATCGCTTCACGCAGAGCAATCTCTGGAATCTCAGGTTCGTCGACCATATTCGACCCAACTTCCACAGTACGAACCCGGAGATTGCGCACGACAGCTTTAATCGCATCCTCGACCGCCAGTGGAAGCGGACCGTCGCAGTGAGCCCGATCAAGGAAGCGTGTCTCAGACGTCGACTTCTCCGTCGTCGGGTGCACTGCGACATCGATGAAGAGCTGCGGGAAGAACTGCTGCGGATAGCTGCCCAATGCCAACGCGCCCGCAAGGGTTGGTACGCCCTCTGCATCAAGCACATGCAGTCGCTCCAGAACCTCTGCATCGGTTCTTGTTCCCACCCGGATCCGGGATCCCCTCTTCTCCAAAGATTGGATCAGCCCGTTCCACGTCTGGCCATCCAGGTCATCGAGGTTCGCCCCAGGAACAGGCAGCAACTCCGAGGAATCTGGCGTGTAGAGATTCATGAGCTGGAAGATCTCGTAGCTGGAAAGCCTCTGATCGCCATCCAGTACTCGCTTGTACGCGCCATCCCGGAGTCCTTGCGAGGTCACGTAACACGGCATCTGCTTTCCGAGGCGCTCATCGGCACGCATCGGCCGCACCTCAACCAAAATCACCGGCGCACCCTGGTACTCGTCGAGTTCGACGACAGTCTCGGGTATCGGCGTCACCGGAGGCTTCTGTTGGTCGACCCTCAAAGCACTGATGAGTCGATCATTCATCGCACGAGAGTCAAAATCAGTGGCTGGCTGGAACGTACCGGTCGACTGATCTTCCTCAATGCCAAGGACGATCAGGCCACCCTTCGTATTGGCGAAGGCACTCACGGCTTTCCAAAAGGCGGTATCCAACTTCCCCGTACCGGATTTCGCCTCAATCCAGTGATCATCATTCCGCTGGCGCCGCAGCCTGGCCATGATGTCATCCATCCGCTCACTCATGCTCTCACTGTACTCACTTTTTACAGTGAGGGCATCACTCAATACAGTGAGGACCCATTTTCACCTCTCTTTTTACAGTGAGGGCGTCACTTCATACAGTGAGGAGCCATCTCGATACAGTGAGCACCTGATGTTTCACGTGAAACACCTCGAAGAGCAACAAGGCAAAAGAAAACCGCCCCGAAGGGCGGTCGTCTCAACAGAAGGGGACTAGCGGGCAGCGCCTGCTTGGGTGTCCGCCGGGGTGGTGACGGTGTCGTCGTCAAGCGAATCGTTCTTGATCTTGCCCGCAGCGAACTTGTTCACAATCAGGGCGATCGCGCCGTCGCCGGTGACGTTGGCGGCGGTGCCGAAGGAGTCAACGACGATGTAGGACGCGATCATGAGCGAGACCATGGACTCGTCGAAACCGAGGTTGGACTGCAGCAGACCGACAGCGGCCATGATGGCGCCACCCGGCACGCCCGGCGCGGCGATCATCATGATGCCCAGCAGGAGGATGAATCCGATGACCTGGCCGGCGGAAATATCCAGGTTGGCCATAAACACGATGGAGAGCGCGTAGAGGGTGATCTTCATCATCGAGCCGGACAGGTGAATCGTCGCACAGAGCGGGACCACGAAGCCGGCGACGTCCTCGTCAACCTTGTTCTTCAGGGTGGACTTGTAGGTGACCGGGATGGTCGCGGCGGAGGACGAGGTGCCCAGTGCTGTGAAGTATGCCGGCAGCATGTTCTTCAGCGCCTTGAACGGGTTCACGCCAGCGACGGTGCCTGCGACGAGGTACTGCAGCAGGACGATCACAATGGTCATGACCACGGACAGCAGCAGGACCACACCCATGGCGGCCATGGTGTCGCCGAAGTTTTCGTTCATGCCCAGACCCAGGAATGTGCCGAAGATGTACAGCGGCAGCAGCGGGATCACGAAGGTGACCACGACCTTGAGTACGACGTGGTTCAGCTCGTCGAGCACGTTATAGAGGTTGTCGGACTTCACCGCCGTCATAGCCAAACCGACCATGAAGGCGAGGAGCAGCGCAGACATGATCTCCACCGGCGCGGGCATGTCGACAGTGAAGTAGGGGGCCAGGCCACCCTCGTCGGGGTCGGCGACGTTGGTGATCAGATCGCGGCCCTCAAGGAGCTTGGGATAGAGGACGCCACCGGTCGCCCACGCAAGCAGGCCAGAGAGCACGGTGGAGCCGTATGCGACACCAGCAGTGATGCCGAGCCACTTGCTGGCACCCTTGCCCAGGCCAGCGATGGCGGGGGCGATGAGTGCAAAGATGAGGACCGGCACGAAGAAGCCGAGGAAGTTAGAGAACAGCCCGTTGAACGTGACAAAGACGCGGGCAAGCCAGTCCGGGAAGAAGAAGCTGCAGGCGAAGCCCAAGGCAATCGCTACAACCACCCAGAACAGCAATGAGTGGAGGATTTTCTTTTGCATGGGCCTAGCGTAGCCCGTATTTATGCAATCTACTGCATTTTGATCATATTTTTTTGCAGGTGAGTGTGCGGTCGTATGCTTAGTGGCTATGAGTCCGTTCGCGAACATGAGCTCCCTTAACGTTGTCCTCGGCATTATCTTCTCGTTGCTAACGCTTGCGCTGTTCATCCCCGGCGCGCTCGCCTCTGCGGGCAAGCTGCCCGGCAACAAGTGGATCGGCCTCCACGTGCCGGCTGTGCGCAAGGACGAAGGCATTTGGAACCAGGCGCATAAGGTAGCGGGTCCGTTCTGGGTGCTGGCCGCGTTGGCGCTCGCGTTCGGCGCGGCGTTTTCGTTCATCGCTTCCGGCTGGATGTGGGTCATGCCGGCGATCGCGGCGGTAGCGGCGGTGATTTCGGCGTCCGTGGGCGGCAACTTCGGTGCGCGCGCCGCGACGTTGGTGGAGCACGCGCGTGAGCAGGCGCCTGCGCAAGAAGAGGAGAAGCCCGCGGTGAACCTTGATGCTTTGCGACGAGCCGCCGACCACGCCGACAACAACGAATAAAATGAGCCCGCGAAGCCGGATCCTCGGCTACACTTCCTTTTTGTGACGTACATGACTTCTCAAACATGGTGGTGGCTCGCCTAACTGGCGCGCCACCTAGCGAAGTCACGGCCCGCCAGCTTGTCCCCCAAGCGCCGCGGGCCCTTTTTTATCCCTCGGTGCAAGCAAGAACAGAACCGAGGATCACATGAAATTCACCCGTCAAGAGGTGCGCTACCACGAGGATGTGGCAAGCCTCTTCGCCCACATCGGCGGCCTCGACGCAACCGACACGGTGTTGCTCGAGTCCGCTGACATCACGACACGTTCGGGGTTGCAGTCGTTGGCGGTGCTGCGGTCGTCGATACGCATTACTTGCTCCGGCAACCGCGTGACGCTCACACCGCTGACGCCGTCGGGCGAGATTATTGCGAACGAGATCGGGCTCGAGCACGAGTTTCCGCGCGTTGATGTGGAGGACGAGCGCGAGCGCCTGACCGCGGCGTCCACGATGGATGTGCTGCGCAAACTGACCGCCACCGAGGGCAATGAGGACTTTCCGCTGCTCGCGGGCGGTTTCGCGTTTGATTACCTGGAGACGTTCGAGCGCCTGCCCGAGGTCGCGGACGGCGACAACACCTACCCGGATTACGAGTTTGTCCTCGCGGAGGTCGTGCTGCGCGTCAACCACGAGACCGGCACGGCGTACCTCGCCGGGGTTGATGCTGCAGGTGACGGCATTGATCTCGCCGAGATCGCAGCGCGTATCGACGACGCCCCCGCACCCACCGACCCAACCACCCTCACCGGCACCCTCGTCGCCGAGGCAGATATGCCGGACGAGGAGTTCCGTGGGGTAGTGGAGCAGCTGCAGGGCAACATTTACAACGGCGACATCTACCAAGTCGTGCCGGCGCGCAGCTTCACCGCCGACTGCGACGACGCCTTCGGTGCGTACCGCCGCCTGCGTGCCGCGAACCCCTCGCCGTACATGTTCTACATCCGCGGCGAGGGCTACGAACTGTTCGGCGCATCGCCGGAGTCGAACCTGAAGTTCTCGCCGACCACCCGCCAGGTGCAGCTGTATCCCATTGCCGGCACGCGCCCGCGCGGGCTGAACCCGGACGGCACGGTCAATCACGAACTGGACACGCGCATGGAACTGCAGTTGCGCACCGACGCCAAAGAGGTTGCCGAGCACACCATGCTGGTGGACCTGGCCCGCAACGACATGGCGCGCGTGGCCGAGCCGCGTACCCGCAAGGTGCAAGACCTACTGCAGGTGGACCGCTACTCGCGCGTGATGCACCTGGTCAGCCGGGTCACCGCGACCCTGGCCGCGGACCTCGACGCACTTGACGCCTACCGCGCGTGCATGAACATGGGCACCCTCACCGGCGCGCCGAAACTGCGCGCGACCGAACTGCTGCGCTCCGTGGAGCGCAAGCGCCGCGGCTCCTACGGCGGGGCGGTGGGCTACTTGCGTGGCGACGGCGAATTCGACACCTGCATCGTCATCCGCTCCGCCTTCGTGGCCAATGGCAAGGCCATCGTGCAGGCCGGCGCGGGCGTTGTGCGCGACTCCGTGCCCCAGTCCGAGGCTGACGAAACTCTGCACAAGGCCTACGCAGTCCTGCACGCACTCGCCGGTGGCCGCGACCTGGAGGTGAAGAAATGATCGTCCTGCTGGATAACCAAGACTCCTTCGTTTACAACCTGGTGGACGCATTCGCGGACTACGACACCGTGGTCTACCGCAACACCGTTACCGCCGACACGGTGCTGAACGCCAACCCGGACCTCATCGTGCTTTCGCCCGGCCCGGGCTACCCGGCTGACGCGGGCTGCATGATGGAGGTCATCGAACGCGCCCAGGGACGGATCCCGATTCTGGGCATCTGCCTGGGCTTTCAGGCTCTGGTGGAGCACTTTGGTGGGCGGGTTGAGCCGTGCGGGCCGGTGCATGGGTCGTCGCAAAGCATGGTGCTTACAGACGGCCGCCACGTCCCCGTCGCCCGCTACCACTCCCTCGGCGCCACCACCGCGCCACCCGGCATTACGCCACTGGCGTGGACCGGCACGGACATCGGCGACGTGATCATGGTCGCCGAAACCGACGACGGCATGTCCATCGGACTGCAGTTCCACCCCGAATCCATCCTCACCCCCTCTGGCCCACAGATCCTGGACCACTGTGTGACGAAATTGCTACAGAAAGGCCACGACAATGACTAGCCAACTCGAGATCTTCCGCCGCTTCATGGACAACCCCGAGCCCACCCTCGAGGAGGCCATCGAGGCGTTTACCCCGCTGACCGTCGGCGACTACGACGACGTGCACATCGCCGCACTGTTGGCCATGATCCGCACGCGCGGCGAAACTTTTGCAGACATCGCCGGTGCGGCCCGCGCCTTCCTCGCCGCCGGGCGCCCGTTCCCGGTGACGGGGGAGGGGATCATGGACACCGCCGGCACGGGTGGCGACGGCGCGAACACCATCAACATCACCACCGCCGCTTCGCTTACCGCAGCCGCCGGGGGCGTGAAGATGATCAAGTGCGGCAACCGCTCCGTGTCCTCCAAGTCCGGTTCGGCGGACGTGCTCGAGGCGCTGAATATCCCGCTAGACCTCGACCCGGACCGTGCTGTGCGCCAGTTCGAGTCCTCCAACTTCACGTTCCTGTTCGCCCCGGCGTACAACCCGGCGATCGCGTTCGTGCAGCAGGTCCGCAAGGCACTTGGCGTGTCCACGCTGTTTAACACGATGGGCCCGCTGCTCAGCCCGGCACGCCCGGAGTTCCAGATCATGGGCATCGCCAACCCGGCGCTCGGCCAGGTGATTGCGGAAACGATGCGTGAGCTGGGCCGTAACCGTGCGCTCGTCGTCCATGGCGCGGGCACCGACGAGATCGCAGTCCACGGCGATACCGAGGTCTGGGAGCTCAAGGACGGCGAGATTACCCACTACACGGTCACGCCCGAGGAGCTCGGGGTGGAGCGCCACAGCCTGGAGGACCTACGTGGCGGCAACGGTGCCGAGAACGCAGCCTTCATGCGCGCCACGTTCGCGGGGGAGGGCCCGGCTGCCCACCGTGATGCCGTTGCCGTGTCCGCGGGTGCGATGTTCTACCTCTACGGCATCGCGGATTCGCTGGCGGCCGGTACCGAGCACGCGAAGCAGTTGCTTGCAAACGGCACGGTGGCCGATTGGCTCGCCACCCACGAGGAGGCCGATTACAGTGGCTAAGATTTTGACCAATATCGTTGAGAACCGAAAACGTCACCTTGACGATATTCGCGCACGCGTCGCCCACGTTGATTTCGACACGTTACGCAATTCGGAGCGCTCTCTGTACGACTCCCTGTCGCGTCCCGGCACCGCATTCATCATGGAATGCAAGTCCGCATCACCCTCGCTCGGGCCGATTCGCGACGACTACAAGCCGGGGGAGATCGCGTCGGTCTACTCCCGCTACGCCGCTGGCATCTCCGTGCTGTGCGAGCCGGACTTCTTTAACGGCGACTACAACCACCTGGCCACCGTCGCCGCGACGACCCATTTGCCGGTGCTGTGCAAGGACTTCATCATCGACGAGGTCCAGATCTACGCCGCGCGCTACTTCGGCGCCGACGCGATCCTGCTCATGCTCTCCGTCCTTACCGACGAGGAGTACGCGCACCTGGCTTCCATCGCCGAGTCGCTCAATATGGACGTGCTCACCGAGGTGATCAACGAGGACGAGGCTCACCGTGCCATCAAGCTCGGCGCAAAGATCTTCGGCGTGAACCACCGCAACCTTCACGATCTCTCCATCGACCTCGACCGCTCCGCACGCCTCGCCGAGCTCGCTCCCGATGGGGCAGTGGTGGTCTCCGAGTCCGGCATCCGCGACTCCGCAACCGTGCGTCGCCTCGGCGGTCACTCCGATGCGTTCCTGGTTGGCAGCCAACTGACCTCCCAGCCGGACATCGACCGCGCGTGCCGCGAACTCGTCTACGGCCCGAACAAGGTCTGCGGCCTACGCTCCGGATCCGCTGCCCAAGCCGCCAAAGCGTGCGGTGCGGTCTACGGCGGGCTCATTTTCGACGACGCCTCCCCGCGCAATGTTTCACGTGAAACAGCCACCGACATCATCGCCGCCGAGCCCGGCCTGGACTACGTCGCGGTTTCCCGCCGCACCTCGGGTTACGACGAGCTCGTCCAACCCGGCATCGCCGCTGTCCAGATCCACGCGCCGTACCAGGGCTCCGTCGAGGCGGAACTGGCGCTCATCGAATCCGTGCGCAAGGAGGTCGACGTCGAGGTCTGGCGTGCAGTCTCCATGACGCAGCCGGATGGCGAAAAGGTGGCCGAGGCGGTTGCTGGGGTCGTCGACAAGCTCGTGCTCGATGCCCACGACGGCGGGTCGGGGGAGCGCTTCGACTGGACGCGCGTGCCGGACGCCGTGAAGGAGAAGGCGTTTCTCGCGGGCGGCCTCAACCCCGACAACCTCACCGATGCGCTGCGCGTCGGATGCGCCGGCCTCGACCTGAACTCCGGCTTCGAAGACCCCAACGGCCACAAAGACGCGGGCGCGCTGCGACGCGGCTTTGACACCATTGGCAACTACCACGACTAAAGGACACCCCATGACTCTCCTCCCTGCGTACTACGGCGAATTCGGCGGGCAGTTCGTCCCCGAATCCCTCCTGCCAGCGCTCGACCAACTCGAGCAAGCCTTCGTCGACGCGTTTAACGACGAGGCCTTCATGGCCGAATACCGTTCCCTCCTGCGCGACTACCTCGGCCGCCCAACCCCGCTGACCGAATGCCGCAACTTGCCCATCGACGGCAACGCGCGCATCTTCCTCAAGCGTGAGGACCTCGTGCACGGCGGCGCCCACAAGACCAACCAGGTGATCGGTCAGGCGCTGTTGGCGAAGAAGATGGGCAAAACCCGCATCATCGCGGAGACCGGCGCCGGCCAGCACGGCACCGCAACCGCGCTTGCCTGTGCGCTGCTTGGCCTGGACTGCGTGATCTACATGGGCAAGACCGACATGCAGCGCCAGGCGCCGAACGTGTACCGCATGCGCTTGATGGGCGCGAAGGTCGTCGGCGTGGAATCCGGCGCGGGCACCCTGAAGGACGCGGTGAACGAGGCGCTTCGTGACTGGACCGCAACCTTCCACGAATCCCACTACCTCCTTGGCACGGCTGCCGGCCCGCACCCGTTCCCGAAGATCGTCAAGGAATTCCACCGCGTGATCTCCACCGAGGCCCGCGCCCAGATCCTCGAGCGCACCGGCGCCCTGCCGGACGTGGTCGTCGCCTGCGTCGGCGGCGGCTCCAACGCCATCGGCATGTTCGCCGATTTCATTGACGACGACAGCGTCGAACTGGTCGGCGCCGAACCCGGCGGCGAAGGCTTCGGCCAAGGCAAGCACGGCGCCGCCATCGCCCAGGGCACCATCGGCATCCTGCACGGCACCCGCTCGTACCTCATGCGTGACGACGACGGCCAGGTCGAAGAGTCCTACTCCATCTCCGCCGGCCTGGACTACCCGGCCGTCGGCCCGGAGCACGCCTACCTCGCCCAATCCGGCCGTGCGAAGTACGTGCCCGTCACCGACGACGAGGCCCTCGACGCCTTCCAGGCCCTATCCCGCCACGAGGGCATCATCCCGGCGCTCGAGTCCTCGCACGCCCTGGCCTACGCCCTGAAGCGCGCCGCCGAGCACCCGGCCGACGCCGAGCCGCTGAACATTCTCGTCGCCCTGTCCGGCCGCGGCGACAAGGACATCGCACACGTGCGAGCAACCCTCGAGCAGAAGGAGAACAAGTAAATGTCGCGCTACGAGCAACTCTTTGCCAAGGGGGAGGGCGCGTTCGTCCCCTTCATCATGCTGTCCGACCCGAACCCGGACGACGCGGTGGAGATCATCTCCGCCATCGTCGAAGCAGGCGCCGACGCACTCGAGCTCGGCGTGCCGTTCTCCGACCCGGTCGCCGACGGCCCCGCCATCCAGGGCGCTCATGTCCGCGCTCTGCGTGGGGGAGCGACCGTGCAGCAGTCCCTCGACCAGGTGCGCACCATCCGCGAGCGCTACCCGGACCTGCCGATCGGCATGCTGATCTACGCCAACGTCGCCCACACTCGCGGCCTCGACCGCTTCTACACCGAGTTCAAGGAGGCCGGCGCCGATAGCGTATTGCTTCCCGACGTCCCCGTGCGCGAGTCTGACCCCTTCACCGCCGCCGCCGAGCGCGCCGGCATCGACCCGATCTTCATCGCCCCGGCCAAGGCCTCCCGCGAGGTCCTCGAGGGCGTGGCCGCTAACTCCCGCGGCTACATTTACGCCATTTCTCGCGACGGCGTCACCGGCGCGGAGAATGAGGCGACGGTGGAGGGCCTGCGTGAGGTCGTCGATAATGTGCAGTCCTTCGGCGGCGCACCGGTACTGCTCGGCTTCGGCATCTCCCGTCCCGAGCACGTGCGCGACGCGATCGCCGCTGGGGCCGCTGGCGCGATCACCGGGTCGGCGATTACGAACATTATTGATAAGTATGTCGTCGATAATCGCGTGGAAAACATGGACGGGCTGAAGCGGGAACTTTCCGACTACGTGGGCGCCATGAAGCAAGCTACGATCGCATCATGACCTGTTCACGTCGCATGTTCCTGCTCGGCACCGCCACTACCTTCGCCGGTGCCTTCCTGGCCGCCTGCGGGGAAGAGGCCCCCGAAGAAATTGCGAAGACCGACGTGCCGGTCGGCTCCGCGGTGATCCTGGACAAGTTCATCATCGCCCAGCCGTCCGCCGGCCAGTTCGTCGCATACTCGGCGGTGTGCCCGCACCAGCAGAAGAAGATCACGAAGGTGGAGGGCGAGACCGTTAAGTGCGTCGCCCACGGTTCCGTCTTCAACATTGCGACCGGCGAGCGCGTCTCCGGCCCCGCCATCTCCGGCCTGCGCGAGGTGGAGGTCATCGAAGCCGGCGACAAGGTCGAAGCCCAAAACCCGGCGAGCTAACCCGCTGGCCGTAGACTCGGCCACATGAAGAAGCTCGATCCTCTCCTCGTCGGCATCGTTGTTGCGGCGATCCTCGCCTTCATCGTGCCGGCGCGCGGCGCGTTCGCGGACGGTTTTGGGGTGGCCGTCAAACTCGCGATCGCGCTGCTCTTTTCCCTCTACGGCGCACGCCTATCGACGCAAGAAGCCCTCCGGGGCCTCACCAACTGGCGCCTCCATGCCCTCATCCTCGCGTTTACCTTCGTGGCATACCCGCTGATCGGTCTGCTCGCGCGACCTACCACCGGGCTCATCTCCGAGGACCTCTACCAGGGCCTACTCTTCATGACCCTCGTTCCGTCCACCGTCCAGTCCTCCGTGGCGCTGACCGGCATCGCACGCGGCAACGTGTCCGGTGCTGTTGTGGCGGCGTCGGTGTCGTCGTTGATGGGTGTCGTCGCTACGCCATTGCTCGTGATGTGGCTGATGGGCGCCGGCGACGGCGTGCACATCGACACCACCGTGTTCACCGACATCGCCCTCCAACTCCTCCTGCCGTTCATGCTCGGCCAGTTGGCGCACAAGCGGCTGGGGGAGTTGGCCAAATCCAAGACCACCAAGATCGTCGACCGCGGCTCCATCTGGATGGTCGTCTACTCCGCCTTTTCCAAAGGTGTCGTCTCCGGCGTGTGGTCGAACGTCACCGCGCTTGAGATCGTGCTGCTGATCGTATTCTCCGTGGTGTTGGTCTTCGCGATGCTGTGGCTGACCCGCGTCGTGCCTGCCGCGCTGCGGTTCCCGCGCGAGGACGTCGTCGCCGTGCAGATGTGCGGCACGCAGAAATCTCTTGCGACCGGCCTGCCCATGGCCACCGTCATCTTCGGCGGCGCGCAACTCGGCGTGTTGATCATCCCGCTGATGATCTACCACATGGCACAGTTGATTATCTGTTCCGCTTACGTCTCCAGAAAGAGTTTCACGTGAAACATTACGTCCGCATCCACTACAACGTCCCCGAACTCGGCGGAGAGCTGCTGAATATCGCTGAGCTGGAGGAGGTGTCGTCGCAAAGCTGCACCATGCTGCGCATGATTGAACTCGACCCTGCCGAAACCATCACCGGCATCTACGTCGACGGCCGCGTCATCGGGCAGGCCAACCAACCCATGGGCACCGTGCCACACCCGCGCACCTACGACGCGATGGAAGGCATCACCGCCCGCCACCTCACCGCCGACGAATTCGAAGGCCTCTGGAGCGAAGCCCGAGCGAAGTTCCCGCACTAGCTTTATTCTTCGCCTATGGGTAGCTTTTTCGACACCATAGGCCCCTTCCTGCCTGGCCCGCTCGAGATCATCGCGTTCTATGGCCAGATTTTCCTCCCGATCCTGGTGCTGTTTTTCATCGCTCGGATGATCTTCCCGGGCCGCGCACCCATCGGATTCCGCCGCGACCTTATCGACGGCGTCATCCGCACCATCCACATCACCCCGCACATCCCGGGTGTGGACTCGACCGTCAGATACATGTCCGTTGCGACGATCGAGGCCACCACGCCCAATGGGGTAGTGAAGTACAAGGACATCCCCGCCAGTCCCGGTGCCCTCCCCAGCGCGGTTCGTCGGCAGATTTTCAAGCGCCCCCTACGCCAGCGCTCGCATCGGATCGACGTCGGCGACACGCTCAAAGCCCGCGAGATCCGCCGCCAGATCCAGAGTGGTGGCTACGACTTCACCCTGCCGCAGCCGGTCCGCGTGAAACTCGTCCCGCCGAAGAAGGAAGGCAAGCGCCTCTGGTACCGCGTGGTGAATTAGTTGGTGCGTCCCCACTTGTCCGCAATGCGGAGTTGCGGATGCTTGACGACGACCCCACGCGCCCGAATTCGTTGGGCCTCCCCAACGATTGGCGCGGCCGGGATTGTCCGCAATGCGGAGTTGTTCCGTTCGGTTTTAGTGCGTTTTATAGCACTCATATAAAACATTGTTTGTGCAGGTCACAGCCGTGTCGTGGCGGGTTGTATGCTTTGCTTTATCGAACATACATACGGCCTTAAGGGGGACCACAATGACAACGGCAGTGGAGGAGAAGTGCACTGAACCTAGTGCGTTTGCGGAGTTGCTTACGGATGCAATCGAGCAGTCGCACAGAAGCATGACGCGTTGTAAGGCGGAGCTGTTGTCGTCGATACGCGCGTTTGAGGAGGGCGGTTTCGCACCGCAGATGGGGGCACGGACCACGGCGCAGTTTCTGACGCGTCGCCTGGGGATCTCGATCTCCACAGCGCACGAATATGTCCACGTCGGCTGCCGCCTCGGCGAGTTTCTGTACCTTCAGCAGCAGTTCTCTGCGGGCAAGATCAGCTACTCGGTGGTTCGCTTGCTGCTTCGCTACCTAACCCCGGCGGTAGAGCGCCAACTTGTCGACATGGCCCTGGAACTCGGCTACCACGAACTCGAAATCGCACTCAGTGGATACGACAAACCAGGGAATGGTGATAGCGAGAAACCGGACCACTACCTGCGCGTACACACCCGCGATAACGGCGAGATTGCCCTCCACGGGGTGCTCAACGCCTCGGATGGCGCCGCGTTCATCGCCGCGCTGAAACTCGGGGAGATCGCCTACTACGAGATGGAGGAAATGCTCGAGGATGCATTGCGCCACGAAGACGGTCGGGTCGCCGAGCTCTCCATCAGGGACATGCTGCAGAAGGCCGACGCCGTCGAACCCGCAAAGAAGGCACGCAAGACCGCCTCGGGCTATGGCATGCCGATCGGCCGAATGCTGCTGCAGGCCTTCATGGGCATGGTGCACATGACGCGGAGCCAGCCCAAAAGCGCGCTGACAACGCCAGGCGCACACGTCAACGTTCTGGTGACTAAGGACGGCCGCGCCTACATGCCCAACAACGTCGGCGCACGCTCCGAGGCACTGGTTGGGTTGATCGCGAACGCTGACCTGCGCGTTTCTACTGTCGACGACGACGGCCTGATCATCAACACCGGCCGCTCTTCCCGCTTCGCGACGCCGGGACAGGTCAACGCCCTGCTCACGATGTGGGGCGGGCAATGTGCCGCTCCCGGTTGCACGCACTCCCGCTTCATCGAAATCCACCACATCAAGGAATGGTCCGAGGGCGGTATGACCGATCTAGAAAACCTGCTGCCACTCTGTTCCGCCTGCCACTCCTTGGTTACCGATGGCTACCTCGAAACCGTCAAGGACGGCAGCGACGTGCACTTCATCTACCAAGACGGCACCCGCTACGTCTCGGACAACTATTCCCTGCCACGGCGCCGCGACAACGCGCAGACCTGGGCAGAAAGCGGGGGTGGGTTCGACGACTAAGCATGGCTCAGGCAGAGAAAAACTCCCCTCCGCAGGGGAGAGGAGTTACGTGCAAGAACCAAGGGCGGTTTAGAACGGGAGCTGTCCCGCGATCTGTGGTGGCAGGACACCCGCCTGCTTCGCAGCGAATGCGATCAAGCCCAACCCCGCGGCTGATACTGCAATCCAGGTGGCAACCCAGCCGGCCTGGGTGGCTCCGTATGCCTGCTCACCCGAAGACCCAGCCTTCACCGAGCCACCAGCCATGTAGCCAGCCTCATAGGTGTTAGGCATGGCTCCGTAGCCATTTTCGTCCCACTTCTTGATTAGCTTCTCGACTTCTTTTGCATTACGCGCTTCGTCCTGGGCGCGGGCTTCGTCGACGGTAATGCCGTGTGCCGGGACGGTGGCGAGCGACAGTGCGGTAGTCGCTGCCAAAACTGCTGCTGTAGTGCGCTTCATGGGATGCTCCTACTGTGAGGCGGATTACTTCTGTCAATTACTTTGACACACGCCATTAAAACAGAACTTCGCATTCGTTGCAGAAGTCAAATTGGAAAAGGGCGACCACAACAGCCCTCGGATCATCTCAATAGCAGCGTGACCTGGGAAACAGGGCAGAGAAAAACTCCCCTCCACAAGAGAGAGGAGTCAAGCCTTAAAGCCGGGAAGGCTTAGAACGGGAGCTGAACGCCCGGGATGACGCCTGCGTAAGCAGCGCCGCCGAGGGCAGCGAGAACCAGAGCGGCGATGCCGGTGCCGACGAGGATGTCGTAGGTGGTGCCGAGCTTGTAGCCGTTGTTCGCGTCGTTCTGGTACGAGGACGTCATGACGGCGTTCTGGTTAGCGATTTCCTTATCGGTCTTGGTCTCAAACATGCCAGCCTTGGAGGAGCCCATGAACGGGGCAGAGAAACCCTCACCCGGCTTATCAAACTCAGCTGCAATAGCAGCGAGGGCGTACACACCAAGCTCCGCTTCGGTGACCTGGGAAGAAGCTGCGTGGCCGTAGCCTCCGGTTTCTTTACCGGCAATTTCGACAGCGTGAGCCGGAACGGCGGCGAGGGACAGGGCGGTGGTTGCTGCCAGGACGGCTGCGGCGGTGCGCTTCATGGGAAACTCCTGAAGTAGAGCGGATAAAAGTGAGCCAAGTAACTTGACAACCGCAATTAAAGCACAGCCAACAACCTGTGACCAAACGTAATTTAACCGTAACGTTATCGGGTTGCCTGGCGATATAAGCGCTCTACACCACCAGGTTCACCAGCAGCATGTACACGGCGGTGCCGGCGAAGATGGAGAGGTCGGCGCGCTGTCGCCAGGCGTGGAGCACGAACGTAATCACCAAAGCCGCGAGGGCGGACCAGAAGCGGCCGGGGTTTCCAGCTTCGCCCGCGATGGTGTACACGACCAGGACGGTCATCACGCCGACGGGCATGAGGACGGCGAGGAAGTCGATGAACGGGCTGCCCTTGAGGTACCGCGCCAAGGTAAAGGGCAGGGCGCGCAGCAGGAAGGTCACGATGCCGGCCGGGATGATCACGGCGGCGGCCATGCCGAGGGTGACGCCGTCGGGGAGTCCGAGGGTGCTCATTTATTTCACCTGCCAGGTGAGGAGGTCGTCGATACGCGGTGCCCAGAACCGCAGCAACAGCACGCCGAAGTAGGCGAGGAGGCCGATGATGATCATCTGGTCGGGGAAGATGAACGCCGCGACCACGGCCAGCGCGCCGGCGATGAGTGGGGCGGAGAGGTCCTTGCTGCTTTGGAATGCCTCGTAGGCGAGGACGGCGAACAGGGCGGTGAGAGCGAATTCGAAGCCTTCGATGTCCTCTGGGATGAGGTTGCCCACGAGTGCGCCGATGATGCCCGGCAGGATCCACGACGCGTTGATCAGCATCGCGCTGGCCATCAGGCGGGCATGAGTCAGGCGCGCGCCATTAGCGACGAGCGTGGACGTCAGCGCGTAGAGCTCATCGGTCACGCCGTAGGTGAGGTACAGGCGCGGGAGGCCCGTGCGCGCGACGTCGCGGGGGAAGGTGAGGCCGTAGAAGATGTGGCGGAAGTTCACCATGAACGCGGTCAGCGCGGAGGAAAACACGCCGAACCCGCTGGTCACCATGCCAATGGCCAGGAATTCCATCGAGCCGGAGTAGATGATGACGGAGAAGATCGGGGCCCACCACCATGCAAAACCGGCTTGCGTGACCAGCAACCCAAACGCCAGGCCGAGCGGCACCAAACCGAGGCCGACGAGCCACGAGTCCTTCAGACCCTGGCGAATCTGCTGCTGTGTTTCACGTGAAACACCCAATTAGTTGTCCTCCAGGCTCGCGGGGAACGTCGCGAACAGTGGCAAGGGCATTGCTTGGCGACGCATCACGTCCCCCCACAAATCCGCACCCGCCGGAGCGATCACGTCGGAGGGCAGTGCAGGGGCGACGAACCAGTCGCCGCGCAGGATCTCTTCGTCGAGTTGGCCCGGCTCCCACTCGGCGTAGCCGGCGAAGATGCGGACGCCGTCGATGTCGGCGGAGACAAGCTCCGGTTCAACGTTGAGGTTGAGCAGCACGAGGCGGTTGGCCATGCGCTGGAAGTACGGGTTAGCGTCGATGTCCACGCCGGGGGAGGTGACGCCGAGGCAGACTGCGGCCTCGGGGCGGACGGGCCCGCCGATGTGCACGGCCTGCGGCTTTGCGGCGAGGTCGGCCCACGCGGGGATCACGTTCGCCAGGGCGGTCTCGCTGCGTCGGTTCAACACGACGCCGAGGGTGCGCTCCGCGCTTTGCTCGATGATGAGCACCACGGTGCGGGCGAACTCGGGGGAGTACATGCCGGGAGCGGCGACGAGCAACATGCCCGGCTCGGGATCAGTGCGCTCCAGGGCGTTGAAGAGGCGATCGGCGTAGAAGTACTCAGGCATTCTCGTTCTCCCACCAGGTTTTGAGTTCGGCGACGGCCTCGTCGTGGTCGAGCTCGCCACGCTCGAGGCGCAGTTCCTTCAGATACTTCCACGCCTTGCCAACCTCCGGGCCCGGTTCGAGGCCGAGGATCTCCATGATCTCGTTGCCATCCAGGTCCGGGCGCACGCGAGCGAGGTCCTCCTTGGCGGCGATGTCGGCGATGCGCTCCTCCAGGTGGTCGTAGGTGCGCTGGAGGCGCGCGGCCTTCCTGGGGTTGCGGGTGGTGCAGTCGGCCCGAACGAGTTTGTGCAGCTTAGGCAGCAATTCGCCGGCGTCGGTGACGTAACGGCGCACGGCAGAATCGGTCCACTGCCCCTCGCCGAAGCCGTGGAAACGCATGTGCAAGAACACGAGCTGGCCCACGTCGGAAATGACGTGCTTCGGGTACTTCAGGGCCTTGAGGCGCTTGCGGGTCATCTTCGCGCCGACCACTTCGTGGTGGTAGAAGGTCACGCCGCCGCCTTCCTTCGGCGCGCGAGTGGCGGGTTTGCCGATGTCGTGCATGAGCGCCGCCCAGCGCAGCTTCAGGTCAGGGCCTTCGTCCGAGTCTTCAAGTTCGGTGGCCTGGCGCAGCACGGTCAGGGAGTGGCGGTAGACGTCCTTGTGCTGCATGTGCTCGTCGGTCTCGAGTTGCAGGGCAGGGATCTCGGGCAGGATGTACTCGGCAACACCGGTGGCCACGAGCAGGTCGATGCCCTCCCAGGGGCGCGAGCCGCACATGAGTTTGTCTAGCTCGGCCTGGACGCGCTCGGCGGTGATGCGCTCGATCTCGCTTGCCATGTCGCGCATCGCATCGAAGACGCGGTCGGCCACCGTAAAGCCCAGTTGGGAGACGAAGCGGGCGGCGCGCAGCATGCGCAGCGGGTCGTCGCGGAACGACACCTCCGGCTCCTGCGGGGTGTCCAGCACGCCCACGACCAGGTCAGACAGGCCGTTGACGGGGTCGTGGAAGGTGGGGGCGAGGTGGTCGTCGACAAGCGAGAGCTCGATAGCCATCGCGTTGCAGGCGAAGTCGCGGCGCACGAGGTCGCCTTCGAGGGTGTCGCCGAAGGTGACTTCGGGGTTGCGGGTGATGCCGTCGTAAAGATCGGAGCGGAACGTCGTAATTTCCACGGTTTCGCCGTGCCGGATCGCGGAGACGGTGCCGAACTCGATGCCGGTGTCCCACACTTTCTCGCCCCACTCCGCGAGAATTTCCTGGATAACCGCAGGTCGGGCGGAGGTAGTGAAGTCCAAATCGTGCACCCCGCGGCCCAGCATGGCGTCGCGGACGGAACCGCCAACAATATATAAGGACTCGCCGCGCTCGGCGAAGAGTCGGGCAAGCGGCTCCAGCAGGGCAGATTGCTTCTCGACGACCCCCTGCGCTCGGGCCATCAACGCGGCGGGGGCAAGTGGGTCGTTCGGATCGGGCATGTCGAAAAGCTTTGTCACCTTGGACACGATACCCGCCACCCCCGCGCGTGGAGTACCACAACCGGCCTGAAGCCGGATAGCATGGCACGAATGAGTGACAACACGCGGCCTGTACCGGGTCCCCCCAGCGGTAAGGGGGGATCCGGCGGGCGGCGTCGTCCGCGGAAGCGCCGCGGCGGCCAGAATAAAAACCAGCAGGGCCAAGACAAGAACCAATCAGAAGGCGGCGACAAGCCGAAGAAGAAGCAACACCGTCGCCGTAACCCGAACAACCGCCGGAGGGGCGGGCGCGGGAATCAGCGGAACCGAAACCGCAACCAGCATCGCCGTCATTCGCAGTACAACCGCCAGCACGACTCTTCGATGGAGGTGCGCGACGAGACCTCGGCCGGTGGTCTGGTGGTCTCCGGTATGGCGGAGGCTGTCGGCCCGGACGGCAAGGTAGACATGAGCCGCATCTACGTCGCGCTGATTGGCCGGCTGGATCGCCGTGGGCGGTTGTTGTGGTCGATGCCGAAGGGCCACGTCGAGGATGGCGAGCACCAGTGGCGCACCGCAGAGCGTGAGGTCTGGGAGGAGACCGGTATTACCGGCGAGGCCTTCGACACCCTGGGCACCATTGATTACTGGTTTGTGTCCGACGGAGTGCGGATCCACAAGACGGTGCACCACAACCTGCTGCGGTTTGTGGACGGCGTGTTTAACGACGAAGACCCGGAGGTCACCGAAGTGGCCTGGGTGCCCATGAGCGAGTTGATGGAGCACCTTGCGTATGCCGACGAGCGCAAACTGGCGCGTATCGCGTTTGACCGGATGCCTGAGCTGGCTCGGAAGGAAGTCGCCGCCGGAAGGTCTACCCCGCGATGATTCGGCCGATTTCCCGTCTAGCTGCGGCCGCGGTTGCGGTGGCGCTGGCGGTCCCGTCAGCGACCCCGGCTCGCGCGGTGCCTGCGGTGCCGGTGAGCCCGAAGAACCCTGAGGTTGCGGAGCAGTGGGTCAACCCGGCGGTGCGCCCGGGTGAGGGCCAGCTCGCGCGCGTGTCGCTTATCGACGCCCCCGCGGTCGTCTCCGCGCACGATCCGTTTCACGTGAAACTTCGCGTGACCAATCAGACCGACACAACCCTCGAGGGCCTCAAAGTGCTCACGCGTCGCGCCGCGCCGGTGGGCTCCGTCTCCGAGCAGCGCGTGGCCGCCGTCGCCGGGGTGGGGGAGTACAGCGTTGTGGGCGACGAGGTGGTCGTGGATACCCGGCTGCGCCCCGGCGAAAGCGCCGAGCTGTCGCTGCAGATGACCGCGCCCGGCGGCATCGGCGTGTACCCGATGATGCTGCAACTTATCGACGACACCAGCGCCACCCTGGACACCGACCGCTTCCACTTGGCCGTGCGCGGGTCGGCCGACGACGTCGAACCGGGCGGGCTGACCGCCCTGTACCCGGTCTCCGCTCCGGTGAATATCGTGCCGGGAGAGACCGGCGAGGCCCCCGAGGACCCGCCGCTAGTGCTGCAGAGCGACGCACTGGCGGAACAACTCGCGCCCGGCGGGCGCCTGGACACCCTGGTGGAGCAGTACCGCAAGGCGGTGGAAACCCCTGAGGTTGGCTACGCCACCTGCATGGCGCTCGACCCGGCGCTGGTGGACACAGTGGACCGCATGACCGGCGGCTACACCGTCAGTGATTCGCGCCCCGCCGTGGTGGAGGAACCGAAGCGTCTGCGCGACAGCTGGGGTTCGAACGAGGACACTCCCGGTACCCCAGGCACGGGAGCCGAGGACGCGAAGGCGTGGCTGGACAAAGTGCGCGAGATCGCCGCGACCGGCTGCACCGTGGCGCTGCCGTGGGCGAACGCGGACCTCAACGCGGTGGCGCGTACGGGTGATCCGTGGCTGATGCGCGAAGCCGTCGAGCGCGGCCCGTTCGTGCTGCAGCGGGTGCTGGGCACGGCAGGCACGATCAATACGGTGGTCGCCGGCACCGGCTACATCGAGGCGGGCGCCGGGCCGGCGCTTGGCTGGGCGGACCACACCCGCTCCACGGTGTTCGACGGCGGGATGCACGCCGCGTGGGAGGCGGCCCAAGCTGACAGCGCGCCCGACGCCGAAGCCAACTCCCACCAGAGCGCGCTCGAACGCGCGGAGCTCGCAGACTTCTCGGGCGCGGCGGCGCCGGTGCCGGAGGTGCCGGTGCAGGTGCTCGTCGCAAAGCCTGCGGATGCGCAACGTTTCACGTGGAACACTGCCGGCGTGATGGAGGTCGGGTACCAGGATTCGCTGGCCGCGGTGCTAGCGGCGACGGGGGAGCACCCGGACACGCCGGGGTATTCCAACCCGGGCCTGCGTTTCGACTACACCCGGGATTCCAATACCGCGCGCGATGTGAACGCCGCAGCAGCGATGCGGCTTGCCGCCCAGAGCGCCACCACGGGTGAGGGCGACGCACCGACCCAACCCGTGATGATCAACCCGCCGGCAACGTGGGACGCGAAAACCGCCGCGGTGCTCCTGGGCACGGTCGCGGGCCTGATCGCCGACGGAACCTCCCGCCCGATCTCGTTCGGCGACTACCTCGCCGCCCCGCCGGAGGTCCCACCCGCCGACACCACGGCCACATTCTCGGACCCCGCCGCCTTCACCGACGCAGAAATCTTGCAGGTCACGCAGCAAAACAGCTTCATCAACGACATCACCGCGCTCATGGCAAACGACCCCGCCATCGCGCTGACCCGCTACGGCTTCACCCTGCCACTGCGCCGCGACATGCTCGTCGCGCTCAGCACCAACAGACGCAGGGCACTTTCGCTTTACGACGACGCCGTGCGCGCCACCGGCGACCGCCTCGCCGCCAGCCGGGCAACGCTGAACGATCTGCGCGATTCCGTGACGTTGATCCCGCCGGGGAACGTGTACACCAGGGCGTCGTCGTCAAGCCCACTGCTCATCGTCGCCCAAAACGGAATGCCGCTGCCGGTGCAAACCCAGATCCGCTACTGGGGGCCCGACGGCGCGAAACTGAACGTGCCGGGGACGCTGAAGATCCCCGCACGCGGCTCCGTCACCGTCCAGATGACCGCCGACCTGCCCGACAACAACCGCGGCACCGACCTGCAGCTTTACCTCGCGGGTGCCTCGGCCCAACCGATCTCGCGCCCGGTGGACATCTCCGTGCGCACCGCCGGGCTCCAACTCGGCGGGTGGGCGCTCGCCGGCGCGCTGATCGCCGCGATGCTGGCGCTCCTGCTCATCACCCGCAGGAAAGCACCGCCGAACAGGCGCCCGACCAAACGCCCACCGCCCAGCAACCCACGTGAACGGAGACAGCCGTGACAGCACAGGACAACAGCCAGCCCGAGGCTGGCCTGCGCCGCCGCATCGTCGCCCCGGCACCACCGGCGCCAGTACCGGCCCCGCGCGAGCCGAAGCCGCCCACCCCGGCGGCAACCGGCCTGCCGGACAAGTCCCTGCTGACCACCAGCCCCAAGGGCGAGACCATCGCCCCGCCGCCGACGGCTGACGACGCCGCCGCAGTCGCCACAGCCGCGACAAGCGTTGCGGTCGCCGAGCCCGCCGAGCCTGCCGAGGACACCGAACCCAGCGAGGGCGAAAAGGTCGTCCGCGCCACCGGCTCGATGGCGATTGCCACGCTGATCTCGCGCATCACCGGCTTCATCCGCACCGTGCTCATCGGTGCAGCGCTCGGCGAGGTTGTCGCCTCCGCGTTCAACACCGCCAACACGCTGCCGAACCTGATCACAGAGATCGTGCTCGGCTCCGTGCTCACCGCACTCGTCGTGCCGGTGCTCGTCCGCGCGGAGAAAGAGGACGCCGACCACGGCGCCGCGTTCATCCGTCGCCTGTTCACGCTCACGCTGACACTGATGACGGTGGTCACGCTGCTCGCCGTCGTCGGCGCGCCGTGGCTGACCGAGATGATGCTGGACGAGGACTCCACAGGCAACCTCGTCCAAACCACATCCTTTGCCTACCTGCTGCTGCCGCAGATCTTCTTCTACGGCATGTTCTCCCTGTTCATGGCCATCCTGAACACGAAGGAACACTTCCGGCCGGGCGCATGGGCGCCGGTGGCGAACAACGTCGTGTCTATTGCGGTGCTGGTGGCGTATATGGCGTTGCCGGGGACGTTGAATCCGGCGGCACCGTCGTCGATAAGCAATCCGCACGTCATGCTGCTTGGCCTGGGCACCACCGCGGGCGTGGTGGTGCAGTGCCTGATCATGCTGCCCGCACTGCGCAAACTGGGCATCGACCTGCGGCCGCTGTGGGGGATCGACGAGCGCCTCAAGCAGTTCGGCGGCATGGCCCTGGCCATCATCACCTATGTGGCGATCAGCCAGCTGGGCTACGTGATCACCACCCGCATCGCGTTCGCGGCGGACCCGGCGGCACAGTTCATCTACCAACAGCACTGGATGCTGCTGCAGATGCCATACGGCATCATCGGCGTGACCCTGCTGACCGCGATCATGCCGCGCCTGTCGCGCAACGCCGCCGACGGCGACGACAAGGCCGTTGTGCACGACCTGACCATGGGCACCAAACTGACGTTTATCGCCCTGCTGCCGATCATCGTGTTCATGACGGCGCTCGGCCCCGACATCGCCAGCGCCCTGTTCGCCTACGGCTCATTTAGCGACGAAGCCGCCTACACCCTCGGCCTGACCATCAGCGCCGCCGCGTTCACGCTCATCCCGTACGCGCTGGTCATGCTGCACCTGCGTGTGTTCTACGCGCGCGAGGAGGCCTGGACGCCGACGTTCATCATCGCCGGCATCACCGGCACCAAAATTGCGCTGTCCATGCTGGCGCCGACCATCGCCAGCGAGCCGGGCCACGTGGTCATCCTGCTCGGTGCGGCAAACGGCTTCGGCTTCGTCGCCGGCGCGATCATCGGTGCGCTGCTGCTGCGCCGCAAACTGGGCACCCTGCAGGCCCGCGAGGTGCTGCACACGTCCTTGTGGGCGATCGGCGCGTCCGCCGTCGGTGTTGCAGTGGTGTTCGGTGTGCGCTGGTTGCTTCGCGATATCGCCGGCCTCCACCTCCCGGAAGCCCTTGGGCGCATGATCGGTGCGCCGTCGCTGGGCTCGCTGATCGAGATCGCATTGCTCGGCGTGCTGTTCCTCATCGTCACCGGCGTCGTGCTGTCGCGCTCCGGCTTGCCTGAGGTGCAGAACCTGGGCTCCGCTGTGGGCCGCATCCCGGGCCTAGGCCGGTTCATCACCGCCGACGCCGACCGCGGCCTCGAAGTGGGCCAGGTCGACCCGCGCGAAATGTCCAACCAGTTCCTCGCCGCCGACACCTTCAACGCCTCCCCGGTACCGCCGCCGATGTCCGCCGGTGTCGTCCGCGGCCCGCGCCTCGTGCCCGGTGCGTCCGTGTCCGACGGCCGCTTCCGACTCATCCGCGACCACGGCGCCACCTCCAGCGCCCGCTTCTGGCAGGCGCGCGAGATTGCCACTGGCCGCGACGTCGCGCTGACGTTCGTGGACACCACCGGTGCCGCCCCGATGGCGCCCGCCACCCCGCGCGAGGCCGCCCTCCAGGCCGCCGGTATCGCGCGCCGTACCCGCCAGCTGGTCAACATGCACCTGCCGGCGCTGCCGGACCACGTGGAGATCCTGTCGTTCCGCTCCGGCGCCGTTGTGGTGTCCGACTGGATCGAGGGCTCCTCGGTGAAGGCTGTTGCGGAGTCGGGCCAGACGCTGCACACGGAGGCCGTCGCCAATGCACTCGTGCCGCTGGCTGCTGCGCTGGCCACCGCGCACGAGGCCGGCGTGCCGCTGGGTCTGGACAACCGCCAGCAGTTGCGCATTGATACAGACGGCATCGTGCGCCTCGCATTCCCGGCCGTCCTGCCGGATGCGACGAAGCCGACCGACGCCGAGGCGTTCGCCGCAGCCCTGGAGTTGCTGACCTCCAACGTCACCTCCGACGACCTCGCCGAGATCACCGCCCGCACGCGTGCGCTTGTCGACGCCGACGCCGTCGACCAAGCCGCCTTCCGCGAAATCGCCACCGCCCTGAAAGACGCGGCCAACCTGCCAGGCTCGCGCCGCCACAGCGAGGAAGACGACACCCCGACCGACACCATCCCCGTCGTCGAGGTGCCCGAGTCCGTCGAGCCCGTGCCCGAGCACGTGGAGGACCCGGACGTCATCCACGGTGGCTTCGGCAGCGGCCGCACCAAGCCGCTGACAATCGCGCTGGTCACCCTGGTGGCCGTGGCTGCCGCAGTGGCGATCGGTGTGCTGACGACCTACCTGGTGGACATCGTCTCCGGGGAGGAAGAAGAGGAAGCCGTCGCGACATCCTCCGTGGCGCCCGCCCCACGCGTGCCCGTGCTCATCGCACCGCTGGAGGCTGTTGCCGGCTCTGATGCTCACGCCGCCGTTGACGGTGATCGGGCCACGAAGTGGGAGGTCGGAGGGGATCTCGTCGTCAAGCAAAGCAACGGTCAGCCGTTCGACCTCGAGCAAGTGCTTATCGACGCCTCCGGCGCAACCGGCGCAACCTTCACCATCTCCGGCGTACCCGCAGGTGGTCAAGCGCCTGTGGTGCTGTCGGAGGGCACGGTGCGCACCGGCCAGATCAGTGCCGATGTGGACTACACCGGCGCGCTGACCGAGGTGATCATCTCCTTCACCCCGGCGGAGCAGAAACCGCTCGAAATTTCGGAAGTTTCGTTAGCAGGGCATGTGGATGTCCAATAGATTGTGCAATTGACCCCTTCCCTTCGGGGCAGGGGTCGTGCACACTGGGGGTCAACACTTTTCTGGGGGGAATCATGGATTACCGCAATGACCGGGCTCTAGTCGCCCAATACCTCGACGGGGACCGACGAGCGTTCAGGCAGATCGTCAAACGCCACCACAAAGCCATGTACTACGTGGCCCGCAACTACACGCGCAACGACCAAGACGCGCAGGACATCGTCCAGGACGCGTTCTTCAAAGCGGCACGCAGCCTGCACACCTACCGCGGGGAAGCGAAGCTATCCACGTGGCTGCACCGTATGACCATCAACGCCGCCATCGACCACCAACGCAAGTTCACGCGCGCGGGCGCACAGGCAAGTCTTGACGACGACGCCGTGGCCGTCAGCAGCGACATGAACAAATACCTCGCCTACAACCCCATGGAGGCCATGGAACGCACCATCGCGATGCGCCAGGCGCTCAACGTGTTGCCGTCGGGGCAGCGTAAGGCACTGTGGCTGATCGATGTCGCAGGCATGTCCGTCGAGCACGCCGCCCACGAATTAGGCGTGAAACCGGGCACCGTGAAGTCCCGGAGATACCGTGCCCGAGAGGCTGTAGCTGCAGCAATCGGGGAGAGGTTAACAAGCAGCTAGACTCACCGATATGAACTTCTCCGGATTCAATTTCGTTACCCCGCAGACCGACGAAAGCGGCGATTCCGCAACGGAACCCGCCACCGCCCGCACCGATGTAGACACCATCCACGATGTGATCATCATCGGCTCCGGACCGGCCGGCTACACCGCCGCGCTCTACGCCGCTCGCGCCGAGCTCAAGCCCCTCGTATTCGAGGGTTACGAGTTCGGCGGCGAACTCATGAACACCACCGACGTGGAGAACTTCCCCGGCTTCCCCGAGGGTGTGCTCGGCCCAGACCTGATGGGCAACATGCGCGAGCAGGCCGAAAAGTTTGGTGCAGACCTGCGCCCTGAACTGGTAGACCGCGTGGACTTCTCCGGCGAGATTAAGAAAGTGTTCGTGGACGACGAGGAGTTCCACGCCCGCGCCGTCATCCTTGCCACCGGTGCAGCCCCACGCCACCTGGGCATCCCGGGCGAGGCCGAACTGACCGGCCGTGGCGTGTCCACCTGCGCCACCTGCGACGGTTTCTTCTTCAAAGACCAGCACATCGCCGTCGTCGGTGGTGGCGACTCCGCAATGGAGGAAGCAACCTTCCTGACCAAGTTTGGCTACAAGGTCACCCTGATCCACCGTTCGGAGAACTTCCGTGCCTCCGCCATCATGCTGGAGCGCGCGCGACAGAACGAGAAGATCGAGTTTGTCACCAACACCGTCGTCGAGTCCGTCGTTGAGGCAGACGGCAAGGTCGGCGGACTGAACGTACGCAACGTGGAAACCGGCGAAGAGTCCGTCCTGGATGCCAACGCGTTGTTCGTCGCCATTGGCCACGATCCGCGCTCCGGCTTCCTCGAGGGCCAGGTTGCTGTGGACGAGGGCGGTTACGTTTCGGTGGAGGATCCGTCGACACGCACCAGCGTTGCTGGCGTGTTCGCCTGCGGTGACCTGGTGGACAAGACATACCGTCAGGCCATCACGGCGGCTGGTTCGGGCTGCCGTGCCGCGTTGGACGCACAGCACTATCTCGCGGAGCTGTAAACTAACGGCCATGAGCGCACCAGTAGATGTCACCCAGGCCACCTTCAAGAGCGAGGTCATCGAGTCCGACACCCCGGTGCTCGTGGACTTCTGGGCAGAGTGCTGCGGCCCGTGCCGCAAACTCTCCCCGTTGCTCGATGAGATCGCGTCGGAGATGGCAGGCCAGGTTAAGGTAGCCAAGGTCAACGTGGACAACGAGCGCACCCTGGGCGCAATGTTCCAGGTCATGTCCATTCCGACCGTGCTGCTGTTCAAGGACGGCAAGCGCGTCGACGAGTTTGTGGGTCTGCGTCCGAAGTCGGAGATCGTCGCTAAGATCCAGGCGCAGCTCGACGCGTAAGCTGTTGTAGTTGGTTTTGTTTTTTCGACCGGGAAAGTTAGGTGCTTAGTGCAAGACTTGCTGCACGTTGGCGACTCCAGCACGCGGGTTGCCGAGGTTCGGTTGTCGCTGGCCCGCCTCGGTCTCCTCGACGGATACGAAGGCGAAATCGATAGCACGCGTCGCTTCACCGAAAGCGAGATGCTTTTCGACGACACCCTCGCCGAAGCCCTCAAAGCCTTCCAACAATCTCGCGGCATTTTGCCGTCTGGCTCCATCGACGACCTGACGCTCCGCGAGCTGCGCGAAGCCTCCTACACGTTGGGCGCGCGCGTGCTGAGCTACCAGCCGGGCCAGGAAATGGTCGGCGACGATGTGGGTCAGTTGCAGACGCAGCTTCACGAGCTCGGCTTTTACTCCAACCGCATCGACGGCCGCTTCGGCCCCGCGACCTACGAAGCGTTGATGAACTACCAGTTGAACTCCGGTTTGGAAGACGACGGTGTGTGCGGCCCCGACACGTTGCATGCATTGTCCCTGCTTGGCCGCCGCATCACCGGAGGTTCCGCCCAGGCGATCCGTGAGCGCGAAACCGTCCGCCAGGCCGGACCGAACCTCGCCGGTAAGCGCGTAGTCATCGACCCTGACCTCGGTGGTTCCGACAAGGGCCTGGTTGTGGAGGGCCCGTATGGTCCCATCACGGAGGAGGAGATCCTCTGGGACCTCGCCCAGCGCATCGAGGGCCGCATGGTCGCCACCGGCATGGAAACCATCCTGTCCCGCCCGCGCGGCGACAACCCGTCCAACAAGCACCGCGCCGACCTGGCCAACGGCTTCAACGCCGACCTGCTGATCTCACTGCGTCTGGATTCCTACCCAAACGAGAAGGCCAACGGCGTTGCCACCTTCTACTTCGGCTCCGAGCACGGCAGCTCCTCGATGACCGGCGAAACCCTGTCCGGTTACATCCAGCGCGAGATCGCTGCCCGCACTGACCTGCAGAATTGCCGCAACCACGCCCGCACCTGGGAGATGCTGCGGATGACCCGCATGCCGTCGGTGGAGCTCGTGGCCGGCTACCTCACCAACCCAGGCGACCTGGCCGTACTTACCGACCCCGCCCAGCGCGACGCCATCGCCGAAGCCGTCGTCGTCGCCGTGAAGCGCCTCTACCTGCTGGACCACGACACCCGCCCGACAGGCACCTACTCCTTCAAGGAGCTCCTGCGCGAAGAGCAGGCCTAACCGCCGGTTGTTGGGCGCCGCTGCGGCCCTCTCTGCCCGGCCCTTTCTGCCCAGCCCGCACGCCCAGGCTCTCGCGCCCGTTCTGGCCCCCTCGCCAAGCCGCCCAGCCTTCTCCTCCCAAGAAAGTTCCCCGTCTGGGAATCTTCTTGGCATTCCGGGCCCAAATAGTTCACTTCGCCCAGGTCGCGCCGTCGCGGGCCGAAAATAGTTCCCGGACCTAACGCGATCTGCCGATTTCCGTGGAACTTTTTTGGTGAGGGGAGCGGCAACGGCCTCGATCGCGACCTCTATCGCGGCAGCAGTCGCCCGTCGCCCGTCGCCCAATCACTGACACATTGCGGCAGAATCTGTCAGCCGCCGGTAAACGTGCAGGTCAGAAACGACCCTGACAAAGTCCGGCAGAATCTGTCAGAATCGGCTGCCGGTGGCGGGCACGGCAGGCAGCGTGGCAGGCCGACAGCGGGCATGCGGACACCGCGGGCGCACAGGCGACCCAAACCAACCGCCCAAACCAGCCGCCTAAAACCCCTAGTCGGTGCCTTGGATGAGCCCCATGATGCGCTCGAAGTCGTCCTTGTCGCCGAACTCGACGACGATCTTGCCCTTGCGCTTGCCCATGGTGACGGAGACTTTGGTGTCCCAGATGTCGGCAAGCGAGTCGGCGGCCTGGCTGAGGTACTCCGGCTGGGGGAGAGGTTGGCGCTTCGGCTTGTCGGGCACCTTGCCGCCTGCGTTGATCATGGATACGGCCTCTTCGGTGGCGCGTACGGACAGGCCTTCGGCGACGATGCGGTCGGCGAGTTGGGTCTGGGCGTCGGTGGTGTCGTCGCCAAGTTTGATGCCCAAAAGCGCACGGGCGTGGCCGGCGGACAGCACACCGGCGGCGACGCGGCGCTGCACCGGAACCGGCAGCTTGAGCAGGCGGATCGCGTTGGTGATCACGGGGCGGGAGCGGCCGAGCCGGTCGGCGAGTTGTTCTTGGGTGACGCCGAACTCGTCGAGAAGTTGCTGGTAGGCGGCAGCTTCTTCGAGTGGATTCAACTGCACGCGGTGGATGTTTTCCAGCAGTGCGTCGCGGAGCATGTCCTCGTCGGAGGTTTCGCGCACGATCGCCGGGATGTGCTTGAGGCCTGCCTTGGAGGAGGCGCGCCAACGGCGCTCGCCCATGATGAGTTCAAAGCCTTCGGGGGTGTCGCGGACGACGATGGGTTGGAGGAGGCCGAACTCGCGGATGGAGTGGACCAGTTCGGCGAGCTCATCCTCGTCGAAGACCTGGCGTGGCTGCTTCGGGTTCGGGATGATCTGGCCGATCGGGATTTCCTGGTATCGGGCGCCCACCGGCACCGGCTGCATGACGTTGTCCTGCTTCGCAGTAACGGTCGGCGCGCCCTTCACAGCCCGCGGCGCACCCTTCGGCGCCCCCTTAGGCGCTCCCTTCTTCGCAGCACCAGAACCAGCACCAGAGCCCTTGTCCTGCTTGCCGAAGATCACGTCGGAGGCGTTGCCGCCGATGCCGGGGGTTTTGCCGTTCTTGTCAATGTCTGCGGGTGCCGACGGGATCAGTGCTGCCAGTCCGCGGCCGAGGCCGCCTTTGCGTTCTGCCATGGTTTAGTCCTCCTCGGAAGTGCTGTCGAGTTGGGCGGAGACTTCCGGGCTCACGCCGATTGGGCCGGTGGTGGGGTGGGGTTGGTAGTCGCCGCGCAGTGCGAGTTCTTTGGCTGCGTCGAAGTAGGCGAGTGCGCCGCGGGAGCCGGGGTCGTAGTCGATGACGGTCTGGCCGTAGCCCGGCGCTTCGGAGACTTTCACGGAGCGGGGGATGACGTTGTTCAGTACGACTTGGCCGAATTGGCCGCGGACCTCGTCGGCGACGTCGGCGGCAAGCCGGGTGCGGGCGTCGTACATGGTCAGCAGGATCGCGGAGATGTGCAGGTTGTGGTTGAGGTGTTCGCGGATCATGCTGATGTTGCCCAGCAGTTGCCCCACGCCTTCGAGTGCGTAGTACTCGCATTGGATGGGGATGAGGACTTCGTCGACGGCGGTCATCGCGTTGATGGTCAGCAGCCCGAGGGATGGTGGGCAGTCGATGAACACGTAGTCGAAGCCATACTCGTCCAAAAAGCCGCGACGGATGGCGTCGTGGAGGCGGTATTCGCGGCGCACCATGGACACCAGCTCGATTTCCGCGCCGGCGAGGTCGATGGTGGCGGGGATGCAGAACAGGTTCTCGTTGTCTGCGTGCGCCTGCACGGCGTCGGCGGCGTCGGCCTCACCGATGAGTACTTCGTAGCTGGAGGTGGTGCCGGAGGTGTGCTCGGCGCCGAGCGCGGTGGAGGCGTTGCCCTGCGGATCCAGGTCGATCACCAGCACTTTCATGCCTTGGCGGCTCAGTGACGCCGCGAGGTTGACGCTGGTTGTGGTTTTGCCGACGCCGCCTTTTTGGTTGGCAACGGTGATCACGCGGGGTTGGTCGGGTCGCGGGAGCGTTTCGCTTCTCGACGACACCCTCGCCGCCCGCATCGCCTCCTCCATCAAAGGCGTGTCATCGTAGTGATCCACTTATTCCCCCTTCTTCTTGCGGGTGATGCGGATTAGGGTGGTTGGCTGTTCAAGCGTAGTCGCACCCACGGTGAGAATCTCGGGATCCTTACCGCCAGCCTTGGCGATGAGCTTGGCGTCGCGCTCCAGCTCCTCGGCGACGGATTCGCCCTTCATGGCGATCATGGCCCCACCGCCCTGCAGCAGCGGAAGCGACCAGCCGGCAAGTTTGCCCAAGGGTGCCACGGCGCGGGAGGTCACGGCGTCGAAGGATGCCTTCGGCTGCTCCTCGGCGCGGCCACGGATGACGGTGACGTTGTCCAGGCCGAGCTCCTCGGTGATCTCGCGCAGGTAGGTGGAGCGCTTCAGCAGCGGCTCGATGAGCGTGATCTTCAGGTCCGGCCTAGCGATCGCCAGCGGGATGCCGGGCAGCCCGGCGCCGGAGCCGATGTCCGCCACCTTCAGCCCCTCTTGGAAGGCCTCCGAGATCACCGCGCAGTTCAGGATGTGGCGCTCCCACAGGCGCGCGACTTCCTTGGGGCCAATAAAGCCACGCTCGGCGGCTGTGGTGGCCAGCGACTGGTGGTAGGCCTCGGCTAATGCGAGGCGATCTCCGAAAACTTGGGCTGCGGCTGCAGGGGACGTATCCGACATGCACAACACTGTAGTCGGCTCCACGACACGGCCCCACACCATATATATGGGCATGAAAAATGCCCCGGGTGGGGCCGGGGCGTCGTCGATAAGCAAATGCTTACTTGCCTTGCTTGCGCTGCTTCTTCGTGCGGCGATCCACCTTGCGGGCACCCGGGGCAGGCGCGGTGGTGCGCTTCATCTCCACCTTGCGGGCCTCCTCGGCAGCCTCCTCGGCGTCCATCTTGTTGTTCAGGAAACGGGTCTGGAAGAAGGTCCAGACGTTGTTGGTCAGCATGTAGAACAGCAGGCCGATGTGCCAGATGACACCGGTGGCCAGAATCATGATGGGGAAGAACCAGAGCATCATCTTGTTCATCATGCCCATCTGGGATTCCATCATCGCGGCCATCTCGCCCTGCGGCTTCGCGGTCTTGCCGGCAGCCTTGCGGGCGGCCTGGCGGTTGATCATGATGCGAGCGTTGAAGTGCGTAAACGCAGCACACAGCACGACCAGCGGGGCACAGACGGCGATGATGTTCGCACGCGTCAGGTCAGCGTTACCGAAGGCTGCGAACATCTCCTCCGGCATCGACATGTACGCCGACAGCGGCACACCGAGGAAGTCCGCGTCCAGGAAGGACTGCACGTCCGACGGCGGGAAGGCGTAGTTGGCGGTGTTGCGGTTCTGCTCAACCGTGAAACCAAGACCAACGCCGCCGTCACCGGTGCGGTTGAAGGAACGCAGCACGTGCAGCAGGCCAATAAAAATCGGCATCTGCACCAGCGGCACGATGCAGGATGCCAGCGGGTTGGTACCCATCTCGCGGTAGAGCTTCTGCGTCTCCTCCGCGATCTTCTGCTGGTCGCCCTTGTACTTCTCGCGGATTTCCTGCATCCGCGGTTGCATCTCCTGCATCTTGCGGGTGGACCGCATCTGGTTCACCATCGGCTTCAGCAGCAGCAGACGCACCGTGCATGTCAGCAGCACGATGGCGAGGATCCAGGAAATACCTGAATCCTTCGGAAGGATGAAGCCGAGAACCTCGTGCCAGAACTTCAGCACCCAGGAAATCGGCCAATAAATGAAATTCAGCACGTTTCGGTGTTACTCCTCACTCAATTCGATGCTGCCCGGGACAGGGTCGTAGCCCCCCGGGTGCCAGGGTCCGCACTTGCAGATCCGGGCCGCCGCCAGCATCCCACCACGTAGAGCGCCGTGCCGAGACACAGCTTCGAGCCCATACGCGCTGCATACCGGCAGAAAACGACAGGTCCCGCCCATTTTAAGGGGTGAGAGGTATTTTTGGTAGCCGCGAATCAGCCCGACCAGCGCTTTGGCGGCCGGTCCGCGGGCGGCGGGGATTTCGCCGCCGGCGAAGTTGTAGTACGCCATTAGCGGTTCATCGCTTTGGTAATGGCTCGCTCCATGTCGCGCGCGAGGTCGTCGCTGGTTGCGGTGGCAGACTTCGGCAGGGCGCGAATGACGACGTCGTAATTGCGCGGCAGCTTATCGACGACCCCACGTTGCACCACCACATGCCTCAACTTCCGCGACACCGCATGGCGGGTCACGGCGTTGCCGACCTGCTTAGACACCACAAGCCCGAAACGTGGGCCACCTGTGATGACCTCGTCCGGGCGTGGGTAGACATGGACCATTAATGTGCGAGACCCCGCGCGTACTCCCTGCTTCATCGCCGTTTTGAAGTCGGCGGATGAAGTGAGTTTGTGCGGGCGGGGTAGCACGATGGTTGCGTAAGACTACGCGGAAAGGTTCGCGCGGCCCTTCTTGCGGCGCGCGGAAACGATTGCGCGGCCGGCGCGGGTCTGCATACGAGCGCGGAAGCCGTGCTTGCGTGCGCGGCGACGGTTATTCGGCTGGAAAGTCCGCTTAGACACGGTGGACTCCTTGTGCGGTCATGAACGGCCGACGGCTCGTGAAAGCCTCCCGGGGTAGTGGCCGTTCCAAAGTTGAAACGAGTGCGTCGAGATTGCGGTTCGGCACCAGTGGATTGGTGCGCAGTCGCGTGCAGCGCCTTCGCCGGCTCGCCTTGGTAAGCGGCCCGGTGCCCGGCGGGGGCGGTGCTCTCGTGAAGCACGCCAGGGGTAACTGGCGTGAAGACGGGGTTAAGACTACGCGAGATTTGCGGCCGCGGCCAAATCAACACTCCGGGTTTCTTATCTCTCCCGAACGGGTGCCCCCGTAATTACAAGCTTGTGTTTTTTCGCAGGTCGGGCAACGAATCGCCGAAGTTTCCTGCGGAGCAGCTGTGAGTATGGGGACACATGTTCGACGACAGGAGTTGTCCACAGTTTGGTGAATGACAAAACGTTAGACACTGCGAGGTCGGGCGGGGTAACAATGTTTCAACACCACAATCACACAGGCTGTTCATCAACAGCCCTGTGGATAACTGTGAAGTAATGGTTGAGACTTTCGTAGTCTGACGGATATTTCCCCAGGCTACGGATAGTTTTTCAAATTCACACAGTTATCCACAGACAGAATCTCACTTGTGGACAACTCCCCAGTGCGAAGCTGTCCACACCTGTGGATAACATTGTGGATCGGCAGGTGAGAGCCAAGCCGATCATCCTCAGCGCCTGTGGAACAAGCGGTGAGTTTGGAATTACAGGAAATTGACAGACTGGAGCGGACCTTGGCGGATCAACACCTCGAGGATCTTTGGCGTGGCATCGTCGACGAACTCCTCCGACTCTCCGAGCAACCCTCGTCCTCGGTCCCCACACTCACCCCGCAGCAGCGCGCCTACCTGCGGCTCATGAAGCCAGTCGTACTTGTCGACGGCTACGCCCTCCTCTCCGCACCACACCAAGCCGCCAAAAACGTGGTCGAAGACTCCCTTTCCCCGCACATCACAGCGCTGCTGACCTCCCACACCGGACTGCCCTACAACCTGGCCGTTTCCGTCGCCGCACCCGAGCCCGAGCCTGAACCACAACCCGAACCCGAACCGGTGCAGCCGCCCACGCCGCCGGTCCAGCAGCACTCCTGGGGCCAATCCCAAACCGTGGCGGGGGAGTACGAAGCAGAACAACCCGCCGCCGGCGAACAAATCCCAATGGGCCTCGATGAGCTGGCGCGGATGCATGCCGCTCAGGTTGAGGGGCGTCGTCGAGAAGCAGCTGCTCATCCAACAGTGGACCGCCGCATCCCGCGCGAAAAGCCAGCTCACGACCCCGACCGCGAAGCCAGCCTCAACCCGAAATACACCTTTGAAAACTTCGTCATCGGCTCCTCAAACCGCTTCGCCAACGGCGCCGCCGTCGCCGTCGCCGAAAACCCCGCCAAGGCCTACAACCCCCTCTTCATCTGGGGCGGCTCCGGCCTCGGCAAGACCCACCTGCTGCACGCCGCCGGCAACTACGCGCGCGTCCTACAGCCAGGGCTGCGTATTAAATATGTGTCGTCCGAGGAATTCACCAACGACTACATCAACTCCGTGCGCGACGACCGCCAAGAATCCTTCAAGCGGCGCTACCGCAACCTGGACATTTTGATGGTCGACGACATCCAATTCCTCGAAGGCAAAGAAGGCACCCAGGAAGAGTTCTTCCACACCTTCAACGCGCTGCACCAGGCAAACAAGCAGATCATCCTGTCGTCCGACCGCCCGCCGAAGCAACTGACCACGCTGGAAGACCGCCTGCGGACCCGCTTCGAAGGCGGGCTGATCACCGACGTGCAGCCGCCAGACCTGGAAACCCGCATCGCGATTCTGATGAAGAAGGCTGCCGCCGACGGCACCCAAGTCGACCACGCCGTGCTCGAACTCATCGCGTCGCAGTTTGAGTCGTCGATCCGCGAACTCGAAGGCGCGTTAATCCGCGTCTCCGCCTACTCTTCGCTGATCAACGAGCCAATCACCATGGAAGTTGCGCAGGTAGCACTGCGCGACATTCTTCCCGACGAAGGCGACGTGAACATCAACGCCGCCACCATCAAAGAAGCCGCCGCGGAATACTTCGAAGTCACCATGGAGCAGCTCGTCGGCGCAGGTAAAACCCGTCAGGTAGCGCACGCCCGCCAGATCGCCATGTACCTCTGCCGCGAACTCACCGACCTGTCACTGCCCAAGATCGGTGACGAGTTCGGCGGCAAAGACCACACCACCGTCATGTACGCCGACCGCAAGATCCGCAAGGAAATGACAGAAAACCGTGGCACCTACGACGAGATCCAGGAGCTCACGCAACTGGTGAAGAACCGGGCCCGCGCGCGGTAGGCAGTTGAGTTAATAGGGGAGTCCACTCCGGTGGGCTCCCTTTTTTTGTGGTTGTCGCGCCTCCCGCACGGCGTTTCCTGACAAACTTCACAAAATTTGTCAGGGTTCATTTCTGACCAGCAGCGATGCCGACGGCTGACAGATTCTGGCGGAATGTGTCAGCCAGGGAGCCTCAACAACACACCAAAACCACGCCAAACCCCACCCAACCTAGATCTATCCACAGACCTATCCACACCTGTGTAATTACACCGTTGTAATTAGGCGATCTTGGTCACAAAAGGCCGCTGACCGGCTGGGGAGCGAAATGTGGACAAACCGTGGATAGCTCGGGACAAAATGTGTAATTCCAAAAGGCACAGAAATCTATCCACAGGCGAAGGTAGTTATCCACAAGTTATCCACACCCTGAATCACAAGACGGATCGCCGAGATGACCGGCGCAGATAAGGTGTAATCCACAGATTCCCCAGGACTTACTGTTGTTCCCATCTATTTACTTGTAATTCTTCTAAGAGAAAGAGACGGTGTGCAGAACTCGCCGGGGCTTCGTCGATAGGCGTCGAGAGGCAAAGAGCGAATGACAAAACTGGCACCCGGAAATGGCGTGTGTCGGGGTGCCCGCCTAGAGTGGTTGCGTAATTACATCCGGCCCCTACCCACGTGCAAGGAGTCTGCGCCGCCATGGTTGACATCAACGGTGACAACAACGTGTCGTTCCGCGTCGAACGGGACGACCTTTCTGACGCCGCGGCGTGGGTTGCACGCAGTTTGCCGACGAAGAACACGCAGCCGGTGCTTCGCGCGGTGGTGATCACTGCGGATGACAATGGTTTGGAATTCGCGGGCTTTGACTACGAGGTGTCCACGCGTGTGCGTATCGGCGCCGAGGTGTCTAACCCTGGTCGCGTCGCTGTAGCGGGCAAGCTCCTGGCGGACATCGTGGCGAACATGCCGAATAAGCCGGTTGAGGTGACCACGGATGGTCAGAAGCTGGTGCTGCAGGGTGCCGCAGCGCGCTTCGAGCTGCCGATTATGTCCTTGGATGATTACCCGCAGTTGCCTCACTTGCCGCAGGTCACGGGTCGCATTTCGCCGGCGTCGCTCACGGGTGCTGTCACGCAGGTCGCGGCGGCTGCGGGCCGTGATGATACGTTGCCGATGCTCACGGGTATCCATGTGGAGATCGACGGCGAGAATGTCACCCTTACCGCCACGGACCGTTTCCGTCTGGCGCAGCGTCACCTGACGTGGGAGCCGGCGAGCGCGAACGTGAAGGCGGATCTGCTGGTTCCGGCGAAGACGCTGTTGGATAACGCTCGTACGCTGGACACGAGTATCGACGAGCCGGTGGAGATCGCTGTCGGTTCCGAGGACAACATTGGCGGCGAGGGCCTGTTTGGCCTGCACACCGGAAACCGCGAAACCACGACTCGCATGTTGGATGCGGAGTTCCCGAAAGTGGAGCCGTTGTTGCCGAAGGAGCACACGTCGATCGCGTCGGTTGAGGTTGCGCCGCTGATGGAGTCGATCCGTCGTGTCAGCCTGGTCGCGGACCGCAACGCGCAGCTGCGTCTGCACTTCAAGGAAGGCCAGGTCACGCTGTTTTCCTCCGGTGCGGATTCCGGTGCGGCTGAGGAGACCATCGACGCCGCCTTCACCGGTGCCGACGAACTGCTCATCGCCTTCAACGCCGGCTACCTGCGCGAGGGCCTGTCGGTGATTGGCACGAACCGCGTGGTGTTCGGCTTCACGGAGCCGTCGCGTCCGGCGATCATGATCCCGGAGCCGGAGGAGCTGCCGGAGGCGGACGAGAACGGCACGTTCCCCACCCCGGATACGTACTTCACGTACCTGCTGATGCCGGTTCGCCTGCCGGGCTAGTCGCGGGCGACCTGTATGCACGTCCGCGAGCTTGATCTGCGTGATTTCCGCTCGTGGCCCGAGTTGAATCTCAAGCTCGAGCCGGGGGTGACGGTGATCGCCGGGCGCAACGGCCATGGCAAGACCAACATTGTGGAGGCTGTGCACTACACATCCACGTTGTCGAGCCACCGGGTATCTACGGATGCACCGCTCGTAGCCAGCAACAAACCGAACGCGCGCGTCTCGGTCACCACGGTCAACGACGGCCGCGAACTCACAACCCACCTGCTGATCAAGCCGCATGGGGCGAACCAGGCGCAGATCAACCGCACGAAGTTGAAGTCCGCCCGGGAGATCCTGGGCGTGTTGAGCACGGTGATGTTTTCGCCGGAGGATCTGCGGCTGATCAATGGTGAGCCGGCGGAGCGGCGTCGCTTCCTGGACGACCTGGCGGCGCTGCGCACGCCGCGTCTTGGCGGGGCCCGCGCGGATTATGAGCGGGTGCTGCGCCAACGAAACGCACTGCTCAAGCACTCAAACATGGCGCTTCGCAGGGGCTATGGTGACGACGACGGCGCCAGCGCCTTGAGCACCCTCGACGTGTGGGACGGCCAGCTTGCACATTTTGGGGCGCAGGTGGTGGCGGGGCGGCATGGGCTCGTCGATACGCTTGGGCCCCTGATCGCGGAGGCGTACCACTCGGTGGCGCCGGAATCGCGGCCGGCGTCGGTGGAATACCGCTCTACGCTGGACAAAGCTGTCACGGAGCTCGCCGGCGGGCCCTCGCGGGACCCTGCCGTGTTTGAGGCGGCGATGCTCACGGAGTTGGGGCGGCGCCGCAAGGAGGAGATCGACCGGGGCATCACGCTGGTCGGCCCGCACCGCGACGACCTGGCGCTCATGCTCGGCGACAACCCTGCGAAAGGTTACGCCTCGCACGGGGAGACCTGGTCGTATGCGTTGTCACTGCACCTGGCCGAATACCAATTGTTGTCCAGCGACGGCAAGGATCCGGTGCTGATTCTCGACGACGTCTTCGCCGAACTCGACGCCAAACGCCGCGAGCGCCTCGTTCACGTGGCCGAAGAGGCCGAGCAGGTCCTGATTACCGCTGCGGTTGGCGACGATCTGCCCGGCAACCTCGACGACGCCGTCACCGCCCGCTACGCCGTGACCATGGAGGATGGGGTGAGTTCGATTGAGCGATCTCATTAAAACCACCTTCGACAACCTGCGCGCCACCGCCCGCAAACGCGGCGGCCGCCTGCCGGACCTCTCCCGGCAGGGCACAAGTGTGATTCCAAGGCGCAACAAGCCAACGCTTATCGACGACCACCGCACCATCACGGTGCCGGGGTTGGACTTGCCGGAAGGGGGTCGTCGACAAGCAGATGTTCGGGGGATTCCCACCGGCCTGGACGGACGCGCGCTGCCGAGGAGTTACAAAGTCTCCTCCTTTGCCAACCTGCTGGGCAAAGAAGTGCGCAAACGCGACTGGACCGAAAAGATGGCGCATGGCTGGGTGATGGGGCACTGGGAGGACCTGGTCGGGGAGAAGATCGCACAGCACACGCACGTGGAGATGATCAAGGGCGACGAAGTGCACGTGAGTTGTGATTCCACCGCGTGGGCGACCCAGATGAAGTACATGCAGCGCGAAGTGCTGCGCGCCATCGCCGAGAAAGTCGGGCCGGACGTGGTGACCAAACTGCACATTTACGGACCGAAGACGAAAAGTTGGCGCTACGGCCCGCTGCACGTCAAAGGCCGCGGCCCGCGGGATACGTATGGGTAGGGATTACGGTGGTATTGTTTCCCCCGAAAGCCCCGGAGCGATCCCTGCATCAGCACATCACCGGGGTTACTGATTTGAATGTCAATACCCTCACGCAGTTAGAGCTTGCGTTGGGGAAAAGTGTCGCTTATTGTTTTCCATGTAAGCCCCGCAGATTGAGCCAGTAACGGCGAAGGTTCTGAGTTTTCAGGACGCTCGGGGCATTTGAAATTTCTGGGGGTGGAAATGAATTTCAGCGATCTGAATATGAATCTCATCGCTTCTTCGCCGAGAATGTCAACGTTTCGGGATTATGTTTTAACGCCAGGAAAGAATGGACAGGAAGCGCCAGTTGATCGCTTACCAAGGGCGGAACAACACCTCGAACTTTCTGAAAGAATTAACCGGGCTGCAAGTCGACTGTATTTCTGGGACTCACAAATCGCGGGGTCTTTTTGGCCCGCAGTGGCGCTGGTGGAGGTTCTCGTCCGCAACGCTATGAACGACGAACTGTGCGACTACTTCGATATAGACCACGAAGACGGTTGGCATACGTTAGTGATGAATGGAGAAGACTCCATATCGTCTTCCGAAGAAGGGAATCAGCTCAAGAGCAAGTACATCCTTCTGACGCGAAAAGACTACCGTGCATTTGAACAGAAACTGAGTGAGATTAAACGGAAGCGTCCCAGTTCTGCTATTTCGGGGGACTATTTTGTAGGAAAAGTTTCTCTAGGAATGTGGCTTAGCTTGTTGAATAACGGAGACTCGGGTCCAGGGCGCGGCTATCTCAACTACGAACAGACGCTATGGGAGCCGTGTTTGGTTGAGGCTTTTCCGAACTATCAAGGCAAGCGTTCCCAGCTGAGGAACGAATTAAACCAGTTTGCCAAGTTACGGAACCGGATCGCTCATCATGAACATCTTCTCGGACGGCACAACTTTAATAGTGATGCGGATAACCTCGTTAGTATCGCGAGCTATATCGACGAGGACGTTGCGGAGGTTATCCGACAAAACAACCGCTTTCGTTCTGTGATCGCCCAGCAACAAGATTTCCTTGACGGATTGACTGTCCTTTAAAACCCGAAAACGTGAAATTGGGGCGTGAAACGCCCGCTCGCGGGTTGGACGGGTGCCCGTTATGTCCCCCTCGGCGTGTAAGATGAAACGAGTTCAACGGGCCTATGGCTCATATTTCACGCATGGAGGAGCGTCCCGCAGTGGCTGAACAGCAACCCCATTACGACGCGTCGTCGATTACTATCCTCGAGGGCCTCGAGGCGGTGCGTAAGCGCCCAGGCATGTACATCGGTTCCACCGGTGTGCGCGGTCTGCACCACTTGGTGTGGGAGGTCGTGGACAACTCTGTCGACGAGGCGATGGCGGGCTACGCCGACCAGGTCGATGTGACGTTGTTGGAAGACGGCGGCGTTCAGGTCGTCGATAATGGTCGCGGTATTCCGGTGGAGATGCACCCGTCTGGTGCACCGACGGTGCAGGTTGTCATGACGCAGCTGCACGCCGGCGGTAAGTTCGACTCGGATTCCTACGCGGTGTCTGGTGGTTTGCACGGTGTTGGTATTTCCGTGGTGAACGCGCTGTCGACTCGTGTTGAGGCGGACATTAAGCGCGACGGCAAGCACTGGCTGCAGAACTTCAAGATGGCTGTGCCGGACAAGCTGGAGGAGGGCGGCAACGCCCGCGGTACCGGTACGACGATTCGGTTCTGGCCGGACCCGGAGATTTTTGAGACGGTCGAGTTCAACTACGACACCATCGCACGCCGCCTACAGGAAATGGCGTTCCTGAACAAGGGCCTGACGATCACGCTGACGGACCAGCGCGTCACTGACGAGGAACTCGAGCTCGAGGCGATCGCCGAAGAGGGCGACACTGCGGCGCTTATCGACGGCGACTCGTTCGACGACAACACCGAAACCGTCGACGCGTCCGAGGTGGATAAGGACGGCGACGGCAACCCGGTTGAGGCTGGCGATGAGGTTGCGCCGGACGTCAAGAAGAAGCGCGAGAAGAAGGTTGTCTACCACTACCCAGACGGCCTGATTGACTACGTCAACTACCTGAACAAGTCGAAGACCGCCATCCACCCGACCATCGTCGGTTTCGACCAGAAGGGTGACGGCCTCGAGGCTGAGGTGGCGATGCAGTGGAACAGCTCGTTTAAGGAGTCTGTCCACACCTTTGCCAACACCATCAACACGCATGAGGGCGGTACGCACGAGGAAGGTTTCCGTGCCGCGCTGACCACGTTGATGAACCGCTACGCCCGCGAGCACAAGCTGCTCAAGGACAAGGAGCCGAATCTTACTGGCGACGACTGCCGTGAAGGCCTCGCCGCTGTCGTCTCCGTACGCGTGGCTGACCCGCAGTTCGAGGGCCAGACGAAGACGAAGCTGGGCAACACTGAGGTCAAGGGCTTTGTCCAGCGCGCCATCAACGAGAACCTGTCCGACTGGTTCGACGCGAACCCGGCTGAGGCGAAGGTCATCGTGAACAAGGCGGTGGCGTCCTCGCAGGCTCGTCAGGCGGCGCGTAAGGCGCGTGACCTGGTTCGTCGTAAGTCTGCGACGGACCTGGGTGGCCTGCCGGGCAAGCTGGCGGACTGCCGTTCGAAGGACCCTGCAAAGTCCGAACTGTTCATCGTGGAGGGTGACTCCGCAGGCGGTTCCGCAAAGGGCGGCCGCGACTCCAAGTACCAGGCGATCCTGCCGCTGCGAGGCAAGATCCTGAACGTGGAGAAGGCCCGCATGGACCGCGTGCTCAAGAACGCCGAGGTCCAGGCCATCATCACCGCCCTGGGCACGGGTATCCACGAAGAGTTCGACATTGCGAAACTGCGCTACCACAAGATCGTGCTCATGGCCGATGCTGACGTGGACGGCCAGCACATCGCCACCCTGCTGCTGACCTTGCTATTCCGCTTCATGCCGGAACTGGTGGAGAACGGCCACGTGTACCTGGCTAACCCGCCGTTGTACAAGCTCAAGTGGGGCAAGGGCGAGCCGGGCTACGCCTTCTCCGACCGCGAGCGCGACGAGCTGCTGGCGGAGGGCCTGGAGGCCGGCCGCAAGATCAACACCGATGACGGCATCCAGCGTTACAAGGGCCTGGGCGAGATGAACGCCAAGGAGCTGTGGGAGACCACCCTGGACCCGGAGACCCGCATCCTGCGCCGCGTGGAGCTCGAGGACGCGCAGCGCGCCGACGAGTTGTTCTCCATCCTGATGGGCGACGACGTCGCGGCACGCCGCAGCTTCATCACCCGCCGCGCGAAGGACGTCCGCTTCCTCGACGTCTAGGTTGTAGGCGCGTACAGCAACGCCCGGCACTTCCCTTGGTGGAGGTGACGGGGCGTTGGCGGTTGTGGGGTGCTGCGGGTGCTTTGCGCTACGCGTACTTTTCGACGACACGCCCCAGGTCCGGCAACGCCGGACTCACAATCTTCTTCGCCTTGCCGCGCAGCGTGGAGTAGACCTTCTTCAGCGCGCTGGGCATGGATTCGATGGCGGTATCGCCAGCCTTGAGGACGGAATCGATCACGGAGTCCTCGTTCGCGGCGAGGAACCCACCGAAGTCCTGCTGGCCGCTTGCCTTGAAGGCGTTCCAGTGCGGGTTCAGCGACTCGACGAGGTCCGGCAGGAACTTGTTCAGCCCCTTGCTCACGGCGTCTGCATCAGCCTTCTTACCTGCAGCGATGGCGGACTTGAGGGCCATGCCGGTCAGGCCGGACTGGTTGGCCACGGTGGTTTCCGTCAGTTGGGTCAGGTCCTCGACGAGCTTGGAACGGGTGGAGGCGTCGAGAAGCTTGGATAGATCACTCATAGTGGGCAGTGTACTTGCCGTACGACACGATTCGTGTTTGCAGGAAAACAAGCAGCTGTCAGGGAGCGGGGATATAGTCTTCAGTATCTTCGGCACTAATTGACAGGAAACGTTATGCCTGATTTTAAAGACATCGCTTCTCGGCTTCCTGAGATCGCAGGTATGGTCATCGCGATTCTGACGGTTCTCGGACTCATCGGCGGATTGTCATCGGGGGAGTTAAGTTCAGAAAACCCAGGGCAGCAGAACATTACGCAACCGGACAGGGAGAGGCCCAACCCTGCGCCGCAGCCTCGGCCTTCGCAGCAGCCGCAGAAGCCTGCACCGCGTGTAACCGCTGGTATGCGCAACACCGAGGTGTACCGCCAGTCCCAGGGCTTCGAACGGCTTGTCAATCTGGGCAAGGTGGCGCCGGGCGCCAAATATACGGTGTTTGACCAGGCGGGTCGTCCTAAAGGCGAATGCAGTTTTGGGTGGATGCTGCGCCAGCAGAACACTAACCGTGTGTTCAACCTGACCGCCGGTCACTGCGGTGTGACAGGGGACCGTGCGTTTGTGATGCTTCCCAATAACCAGCTCATGTATGCGGGTCGGTTTATCTCTTCGACCGGCATGCCGAATCGGATTGGGGTCGATGCTGATTTCGCAGTCATTTTCCTTGATAACCCCAATGTGCAGATTGACCCGACCGTTCCAGGTGTTGGCCGTGTGCAGGGTGTTGCTGGTTTGCCGGCAATCGATAGGACTGAGCCGAAGCTTTGCCGTCTAGGTTGGCGCAGCGGCTTGTCGTGTGGCTACTACATCGATACTCCAAGTCCGCTGGTGTTCCGGTTCCGGAACATTTCGGACCACGGCGATTCCGGCGGCCCAGTGTGGGTTGAGGGGCCGAATGGCCGCTACGCCGCAGGTGTCCTGTCCTTCGGACCGAAGGTGAATGCTACCCAAATCGGTGCTGCCGCAATCGGCCCTGTGCTTGAGTACCTGAGTCAGTACAACTTCTATTACTGGGGCTAGAACCGGAGGTAAACGACAAGACCGCGTCCAGGACTGGACGCGGTCTTTTTGGTTGCAGTTCTTCCTCCGCAGCCCCATAAGTCACTGCAACCACAACAGTTCACAACCGTAACATACGCGGTTGCGGGGCGTTACTTAAACGACGGAGGATTTTTCTGGAATTGGTCAATCGCCTGCGTGACCTGGGACGTAATGAACTGTGCCGGGAAGATTCGGTTGCTCTCGGAGGAGCCCACGACGTGGGTGAGGTTGAACTGCTTGGCTACGTCGTCGACAGCTTGGCGCACTGGCGGCACGAAATCGACGATGGCCTGGATGGCAACCAGCGTGGTCACCAACGCGATGGTCAACGAGATCGGAGCCGAGCCGGTGTAGGAGCCCTCAAGCGGGCGCTTTTCTGGCACGTCGAGGTCCTTGTCGTAGTCCGGACGGTAGTTCGGCTTGGAGGAACCACCGGAGCTCGTGGTGGAGAGCTGCGTGACGGCGGGTTCGGCGTGAGCTGGTGCGACCGTGGTGACGACGGCAGCGGCCACGGCAATCGCAGTGGCGGTGGTGGCGATTTTCTTCATGGCAGACATGTTAAGCGCTCGGGATCGTTAGAAGGGCAATGAACCCATCTGTGTCACTGCGAACCCTGCGGCGCCGAGCAGGGCCAGGACGCCGAGCACGATGGCGATGATGCCGCCGGTGCTGGACCCCTCCTTGTCCGTACCGCCAGGAGTCGGTGCAGGCGCAGGCGCGGGTGCCGGATTGGCGGTGGACGGCGTCCCCGGCTTCGGCGCAGGCGCAGGCGCAGGAGCGGGCGAACCAGGACCAGGCGCATCAGAAGGCTGCGTTGCGGTCGTGGTGTTGCTGCGGATGGCGATTGGCAGGCGGGCCGTGTTTTGCGAGCCGTCCTTGTAGGTCACCACCACATTCGCCGCAATTTGCGCAACGTCCGCGTTCTTACCTGCTGTGATGGTGATGGCACCCGTGGAGGTGTCGGCCGTAAACGTGAGGTCACGGACGACCAAGTTAGTGATGCTCACTACGGCGCCGTCCGGCCAGTTGTTTGGCTTCACGGTCACGCTTTCCCCGGGAAGGAGTCTTGCGGTGGGGTAGCGCACGGTGGTCACGGATGCCTGTTCCACCTCGGGTTTGGTGAAGGTGAAGTTGGTCTCAAGGTACGTGCGCGACCCGTCGGGGAAGCGAGCGGTTACCGGCATGGTCACGGTGGTGCCGGCCCTGGTGCGCTGCGGCGGGGTCAGGTTGATTTCGCCGGTGTGGCGGTCGATCTTCACCTGCCAGCCGGCCGGGGGCGTTTGGTTGATCTCAAACGTGGTGCCTTTGGGGAAGTCGCCGACCGGTTTGGCTGTGGCGATTTCCGTGGTGGTGGCGCTCGCGGCGGGGTATTTCACGGTGAAGGTTTCGGAGTTCCACTTGCCGTCTTCGGTGACGGTGAAGGTCGCCCATCCGATGCCGACGAGGTTGTCCGGGGTGGTGACCTCGACTGGGATTTGGAAGGTCCAGGGTGCTGTCAGTGGGCGCTTTGGCTTGACGACGACAACCCCGCTGGCCTCGTCAACATCGACATCAATAAAGCGGAAGATGCTCGGGTTGAGATCGGGTCGTGCCTTGAAGGTGGTGCCTTCGGGCAGGGCGTCCGCCAACGCGGTGGAGGCTTGCTCGCTGCCGCTCATTGTCTTGTCGTGCCACTTCGGGGTGAAGGCGTTGTCGTAGATGTTGTTGAAGAAGTCCTCGATAGACGCACCGCTGCCAAGGGACTCGCTGGACTTCTTGGAGTAGGTGTAGATATCTGCACGCACGTTGCGGAACGAGCCGTCGGGGTACATCACCTTCACGCTGGCTGCGCTCTTGGAGCCTGGCTTGACCGGATCGAGCTGCGTGACAGACAGATCGCCGTTGGCGGCTGCGGTGACCTTGAAATGGTCGGGAGCGGTGACTTCGAATCGGGTGCCTTCGGGGAAGTCACCCTGCAGTTGCGCTACGGAGAGCACCGAATCGGAGCTGTCTTCGACGGTGAACGCTGGGTAGTACGACAGGGGATACTTCTTTGCCATCTCGCCGATGGTGTCGACGACGTGGATCATGATGGGGAAACTGCGTGCGCGCACGCCGTCGCTGCCGGTGATCATGAACTGGGTGCGCTGGTTCGGGATCACGTCTTCGGCGACGTGCATGGTGACCACGCCGGTGCGTGGGTTGGTGCTGAACCGGTAGCCCAGGTAGTCGTCGGAACCCTCGAAGCGCACGTTGCTGGGGATGGAGCCCTGCGGGGCGATCTCCACGGTACCGCCGGGCGTAACCTGCTTGACCGGCCACGTGAGTCCGGACAGGAAGGCTTGAGAGGTGGCGGCGGTTGCGGGGGAGTGGGGCAGGGCAACACCGCCGCCCAACAACGCGGCGGTGGTGGCGACCGCAATTGCGGTGCGACTGAACTTCATGGCTGCCTCCAATAAGTTATAAGAACTTTTCGACTATACCCCTAGACACCTGTAATGCGAGTTTTCGGATTTATCCCGTTTATCCCGCCCAGCGCCGATACACCTCTGCGGCAACCACGGCGAAGCCCTCGTTGCCAGACGACAGCGGTGCGAGCGCAGTAATAGAAGAGGACAAGGCCTCGGCTGCGGCGTCCACCGAGTCGAAGACCGGCACGCCGTGGAACCGGGAGCCTGGCACGGCAGCACACGCCGCCAGGAACCCGAAGGACGTGATGTGGCAGCCGTGGAAGTCGCAGTACTCGTCGGCGATGGCCAGCAACTGCTCTGCACTCAAGCCCATCACGAGCGTGCCTGCCGGATGCGTGATTCCATGGCGGTGTAGCCGGGGATGAGGGAGCGTGCGAGGTCGGTGACGGTGGCGTCGTCAAGCAAACGCGTTGCGGAGGAGACCACCGCACGACGCGCGGCTTCCTGCTTGGAGCACCCCCATGCGGATGCGAGTAAAACGAGCGCTTTGTCTTCGTCTGCGGTCAACCGGAGCGTCATAGCCATACCACTTTGATACCACGGCGATCCATGGTCGTGGCGGAAAAAGCCACAGAAGCCCGCTAGACTCAATCACATGGCTGATGACACCACTGGCGGCTTGGACCGCATTCAACCAATCGACATCAACGAGGAGATGCAGACCAGCTACATCGATTACGCCATGAGCGTGATCGTCGGTCGTGCACTCCCAGATGTGCGCGACGGCATGAAGCCGGTCCACCGCCGCATCATCTACGCAATGTATGACAACGGCTACCGCCCCGAGCGCTCCTACGTGAAGAGTGCAAAGCCGGTGGCAGACACCATGGGTAACTTCCACCCGCACGGTGACATCGCTATCTACGACACCCTCGTGCGTATGGCGCAGCCGTGGGCGATGCGCTACCCGCTGGTGGATGGCCAGGGTAACTTCGGCTCGCCGGGCAACGACGGCCCAGCTGCTATGCGTTACACGGAGTGCAAGATGACTCCGCTGGCCATGGAGATGGTGCGCGACATCCGCGAAAACGCCGTCGACTTCAACCCGAACTACGACGGCAAAACCCAAGAGCCAGCCGTGCTGCCGTCCCGTGTGCCGAACCTTCTGATGAACGGCTCCAACGGCATCGCCGTGGGTATGGCCACCAACATCCCGCCGCACAACCTCAACGAGCTGGCGGCCGCGATCCAGTGGATCCTGGACAACCACGACGCGGACGAGCAGACCACCCTCGACGCCGTCATGGAGCGCGTGAAGGGCCCGGACTTCCCAACCGCCGGCCTCATCGTGGGTGATCAGGGTATTAAGGACGCCTACACCACCGGCCGCGGCTCCATCCGCATGCGCGGCGTGACGGAGATCGAGGAGATTGGCAACCGCCAGGTCATCACGATCACCGAGCTGCCGTACCAGGTCAACCCGGATAACTTCATCCACAACATCGCCGAGCAGGTCACCAACGGCAAGATGGTGGGCATCTCCAAGATCGAGGACGAGTCCTCCGACCGTGTGGGCATGCGCATCGTGGTCACCCTCAAGCGCGACGCTGTGCCGCGCGTGGTGCTAAACAACCTGTACAAGCACTCCCAGCTGGAGACGAACTTCTCCGCCAACATGCTGTCCATCGTCGACGGTGTGCCGCGCACCCTGCGCCTGGATCAGATGCTGCGTTACTACGTCAAGCACCAGATCGAAGTCATCGTCCGCCGCACCCAGTACCGCCTGGACGAGGCCGAGAAGCGCGCCCACATCCTGCGTGGTCTGGTCAAGGCGCTGGATGCGTTGGATGAGGTCATTGCCCTGATCCGCAACTCGCCGACTGTCGACGACGCCCGCCAGGGCCTAATGAAGCTTCTCGATGTCGACGAGATCCAGGCCAACGAAATCCTAGCCATGCAGCTGCGCCGCCTGGCAGCGCTGGAGCGCCAGAAAATTGTCGACGACCTCGCAGCCATCGAGGAACAAATCGCCGACTACAAGGACATCTTGGCCAAGCCGGAGCGTCAGCGTCAGATTGTTGGCGAGGAGCTGGGTGAGATCGTCGACAAGTATGGCGACGAGCGCCGCACCCAGATCGTTGCCGCAACCGGCGACGTCACCGAAGAGGATCTCATCGCCCGCGAAAACGTCGTGGTCACGATCACCTCCACGGGCTACGCCAAGCGCACCAAGGTGGATGCCTACAAGTCCCAGAAGCGCGGCGGCAAGGGCGTGCGCGGCGCCGAGCTGAAGCAGGACGACGTGGTGAAGAACTTCTTCATTTGCTCCACCCACGACTGGATCCTGTTCTTCACCAACTTCGGCCGCGTCTACCGCCTCAAGGCCTACGAACTGCCGGAAGCAGGCCGCACGGCCCGCGGCCAGCACGTGGCTAACCTGCTGGAGTTCCAGCCGGAAGAGAAGATCGCCCAGGTCATCCAGATCCAGTCCTACGAGGACGCTCCGTACCTGGTCCTGGCCACCCGCGATGGTCGTGTGAAGAAGTCGCGCCTGACCGACTACGAATCCGCACGTTCCTCCGGCCTGATCGCCCTGAACCTCAACGAAGGCGACGCCCTCATCGGCGCGTCCCTCGTTGGTGAGGACGACGACATCCTGCTCGTCTCCGAACAGGGCCAGGCGATCCGCTTCTCCGCCGACGACGAGCAGCTGCGCCCGATGGGCCGCGCAACCGCCGGCGTGAAGGGCATGCGCTTCCGTGGCGACGACCAACTGCTCGCCATGACCGTCGTCCAAGACGGCCAGTTCCTGCTCGTGGCCACCTCCGGCGGCTACGGCAAGCGCACCGCCATCGAGGAGTACAACACCCAGGGCCGCGGCGGCATGGGTGTGATGACCTTCAAGTACACCCCGAAGCGCGGCAAGCTCATCGGCGCCCTGGCCGTGACCGAGGAGGACCAGATCTTCGCCATCACCTCCGCGGGTGGCGTGATTCGTACTGAGGTCAACCAGATCCGTCCGTCGTCACGCGCGACCATGGGCGTGCGCCTGGTGGACCTCAACGACGGCGTGGAACTGCTTGCCATTGACCGCAACGTCGAAGACGAGGGCGAAGAGGAAGCCACTGCCGTGGCAACCGGCCAGAAGACCCTCGACGATGCGAAGGAGTAGCCCATGGCCGCGCGCAAAGTGACAATCCGGAACGTCAGCGCCGGATCCGTCTTTAAGGTTGCGACGCTGCTTGCCTTGTTCGGGTTCATCGCCTGGATGCTCGCCGCAGTGCTGGTGTACCTCGCGCTGGACCGCGCCGGGGTGGTCGAGTCCATCAACTCGCTCATCGGCGGCGTGGGCGGCGACCAAGTGGTGGACATGAAACTCGCCATGATGGCCGCGGCCCTGTTCGGCCTGGCCGGTGTGGTGTTCATGTCCATCATGGCGCCGCTGACCGCGATCATGTACAACGCCGTCGCGGACCTCGTCGGTGGTGTGCGCTACACCATGTCTAACAGGGCAAAATAGCGCTTATCGACGACACCAAAACGCGCCCCGGGTCGTACCTCCCGGGGCGCGTTAAGTCTTTTCTGTGCTGGCTTGTGAACTGTCCCCGGTTTTGTACAGATTGCTACATAACGGATTGGATACGAATAATTTCTCAACCGTGCGTCAGATAACCGTCCGCCTTACTATTGCGGTGAGTTTTTGTAATTGCTGTATCTGATAGGAGGCCGACAATTAATTTCTCGATGCAGGAGTTTCTCGTCTATGCGATCCTTGTTTTCATCGTAGTTACCGTGATTTGGTGGGTAGTCAAAATTCTGCGGGGTTTCGCCAACGGGTACCGATCGGTGGATAAAACGGATTTGCGCACTGATGTCGATAAGCAAAAGGGCAGGATGTAGAAAAGATTGCAAAAAGGGCGAGGACGTCATTAGCTCCTCGCCCTTTTTGCGGTTTCCTAAGGTTTGATTTCTACGCAGGCGTAGTTACTCCACTTTCCTTCAACCTTGACGCGTCCACACATAGGGCCAGCGTCAATGCTGCGGTTAAAATCCCACTTACGAGTAGCACGCACCCATCCACTATCAGGGCCGGTAGTTTCTGTGCGTCGCTGGCCGCCTTCGTACCAGGCAAGCTCCATGTCTTCTACTGTGGAGTTTTCAAGCTCAGCCCCAGAAAAGTAATTCACGTAGACAGTATCTACATGAAGTCCACTACCGTTTACGTTGATACCTACGTATGCTCCACTTGCTCCAGGAGCTGCGGTGAGTCCATCTGCAGAGTAATTGGAAATAGATGGCTCGAAGGTGACTTCCTCAGTCGAGGAAAGATCAGCATTTTGCTCAATCTTCGTTTTTTCGATGGCGCTTTGTACAGACTCATCGGCTGCGGGCGTATCCGCGTTAGCAGTTCCGATTGCGGTGGTGGCTGTCAATGCAATCACCGCCGCAGTAAAGCCGGAAAGTAGTTTCTTCTGTGTTTGCGGCATAATTCCCTTTCTCGGACGGAGGTGAACAAACCGTGGGATGAAAAGTCATCCGGTATAAAATTTTCTAAATGCTGTCCAGCCCCGCAACTGATGCTGCGCTATTCTTATTGATTTAACATATAACGTTAATGTATGAGTTTAGACTGTGTATTCGATAAAAACAGACTGGAGCTGATCGAGCGGCAATCGAGATGGGCGGGTAACTCTGGGGCAGTCACTGGCCCCGCAAGGGTCCGACGCAAGACTTCAAAGGTACTCGTGGGAGGCCTTGGGGTCAGGGGTTTCTAATGGACGAGAGTTCTCTATAAGAGATCATCTGGCGGTGGGTCGGTCGAGTTTCGTCGCGAAAAACCGAAGCAGATTTCACAATCTTGTTGGCTCGTTTCAACTCACGGATTTGTCGGCATGGCCGCTTGAGTTCTTCTTAGATAGATTCCCCACCCGAGGATGTCGCCTGGCCGCGAAGCACAACCAATTCGCGGAACCACGAGCGCAACGCGTGATGGGATACGCCAAGCAGTACCCCGACTTCTTCATTAGTGTGTTGCAACGAGCAAGATTCAACACGGACTATCTCAACGATTTGATCGACCGCCTTTCCTTGAATTCGACGGAATACCATCTGGATGTAGTGACCAATCCTTCCTTAGCAAAGCTAGGAACTAAATCCAGGACGCTTCACTAACTTGTACTGGCCTGCGCTGGGTTAGAACCCCAGGCCCGGCATCATGTTCATCACCGCGAAGCCGATGCCGATCAAGGCCAGGATTGCCACGACCGGGGCGACGATCGCCGCGACGTTGGCGTCCTTCTCAACAACCGGAGCCGGCTTGTCCTTCTGTTCAGCGTGCTGCTCGTGCTCGGCTGGCTTCTCGGCGGGCTTTTCCAGCTGGTTCTCAGCGGGCTTCTCGGCCTCAGGTGCTGGCTGCTCTGCCGGCTGCTCCTCCTCAGGCTGCTCCTTCGGAGCCGGGTCGTTGACCGCGCCTTCCTGCGACGGAGCCGAGGCAACACCACGGGCACCGATGCGCCAAGCGTTGATGGCCAGTGCTTCCCAGTCCGCCGGAACCTCGCGCACACCGAACGGGGTGTCGAGCAGGTATGGCTTCTCCGAGTAGTTGAAGTAGTCGAACTGGTAGTCGTAGTTCATCACCGACTTGTAAGCCGAGGTATCCAGACGCATGCCCTGGATGTCCTTGACCACCGCGTGCGCACCCTGGTGGCGCAGGCCGAGGGTGTGGCCTAGCTCGTGCAGGATGGTGTTGCGCAGCATCTCTTCCGAGTTCATGAAGCGGTGGTTAGCCACGAAGAACGAGGTGTCGTTGACCAGCGAGGCGCCGGACGACAGGTTGTAGGCGTCGATCTGGTCGCCGATAACACCGATGCGGAAGATGTTCTGGCGCTCGCCGAGCATCTCGTCGATGTTGTTCAGCAGCTTCGAACCCTGGCTTTCGTTCTCGAAGTAGTTCTTGACGTACTTCAGGGTCTCACCGCCGCGAGCCTCGTAGCCGGGAATGTTGTTGAAGGTTTCGCCGGCGTCGACGTGGAGGTTGATGCCGTGGTCGTCGAAAAGATCAACCATCTCCTGCAGGGACTCGGCCTTCACGCCGTATTCCCTGGTGTTGGCGTTGGCGCAAGCCTCGGAAGGATCGGCGTCGCAGCCGAGGGTCTTGTACTCGGACTCCATCCAGTTGAGCTGGAGGAACAGGTCCGGGCGGCTCGGGTCCGCACCGTAAGCAGGCAGGTTAAGCACGGTGCCGTCCTCGAGGACAACGCCGTTGCGCTCCCAGATGTCGGGGATGCCGTCGCCGTCGGAGTCGATGAGCTCCGCGGAGATCGCTTGATTATCGACGACAACGTCAGCAGGCTCTGCAGCTTTAGCCGGAACAACTCCACCGAAGGCGACGGTGGCGGCGAGGGCTGCTGCGAGACCGGTACGAAGTGCTGCGCGCATTTTCCTGCTCCTTACTTATCTGCGGTGTTTGCGGTAAACACCGCATTTCCTTTGCTGCCCTCGAGTTTATGCACCAAGTATGCGCTGGTAAACCCGCCGAATTTTCGGCCCTTTCGAGGCCGGATTGTTCAACGTTTATTTTGGATTGTTCAACGTTTTCACCCCGTTTATCGTGCGGATTGTTCCTCAATCCGAGCTGATTTTAGGGCTGTCGCGCCGGGTTGTTGAACGATCTTTTGCGCTCCGGTTCGGTTCGTTCAACAATCCGGAGCAGCAGCATACTATGCGTTGATTTGCATACGGATGGGTATACAACTTGGGATCTGGCCCTCACCAGGAGTTTTGCCTGTCACGCTCGTATAAAAACAGGTTTTGGCGCCGTCTTGGGGCGCTGCTGCATGGCGAAAAGGCCAGGTTGGGCGGATTGTTCACCAATTTGTGCAGGCCTCCTACCCCCGCAAATTACCCCCGTTCCGCGAGGGTGTCGTTGAGGTGTCGTTGGAGTGCGGTTGTTGTGCCCTGATCGTCTAGCTCCCGTTCCGGCGAACCAGACGATCACGCTGATACTGAAAACCATCGCCAACATCACCTGGGGATATGTGGAGGGTGCAGGCGGGTCGTCTAGTAGCAATGCACAACGAGCTAGACGATAAGCATAAAAACCCGCAACAACCTGGCGATTTGGCGGTTATAGCAGTGCTCTGTAATATTCCTATTCGTTCCCAGGGCCTATAGCTCAGTCGGTTAGAGCGCATCGCTGATAACGATGAGGTCGCAAGTTCGATTCTTGCTAGGCCCACAGCCCGAAAGGGCACGGGGCATTAGCTCAGTTGGTAGAGCACCTGCTTTGCAAGCAGGATGTCAGGAGTTCGATTCTCCTATGCTCCACAGGAACACAAAGGCCAGGTCCTCCCGGGGACCTGGCCTTTGGCGTTGGTGGTCACCAGGGGCCCAGGCAGCGGTTGCTGCGCGGTAAGCTCCCGGAAAAGTCTGCAAATAGAAAGCGCCTGCGTGAACTCTTACCTTTCCCGTTACGACACGATGGCGGATCGTGCGGCTGCTCAGGTGATTGCGCAGTATTCGACGAGTTTTTCGTTGGCTACGAAGGTGTTGGCGCCGGGGGTGCGCCGCGATATTCGTAATTTCTACGCGGTGGTGCGTATCGCAGATGAGATCGTCGACGGTGCCGCGCAGCAGGCCAACGCAGACCCCGAGACCCTGCTTAACGCCTACGAGGAGCAGGTACTCCAGGCCCCTAACCAGCGCTTTCACACGGATCCGGTGTTGCACGCGTGGGCGAATACGTATCGGCGTTGTCGCCTCAACGCGGAGCACCTCGAGGCGTTTTTCGCGTCGATGCGCGCGGACCTTAACCCGCACGTTTTTTCCCCGGCGGAGTTGGAGACCTATATATATGGGTCGGCCGAGGTGATTGGTTTGATGTGTTTGGACATTTTCTTCCCAGAGCGCCAGACACCCCATCCGGAGAAACTTCAGCGTGGCGCCCGCGCGCTTGGTGCGGCGTTCCAGCGCATCAACTTCCTGCGCGATTTCGGGGAGGATCAGGGCAGTCTCGGGCGGGCGTACTTTGGGCGCATGCTTGACGACGACACCAAGCATGCCATCACCACCACCATCCACACCGAACTTGATCAGGCCTTGGAGGCGATCCCGTTGCTGCCTCGCGGGGTGCGTGGGGGAGTGGCGGCCGCGGAGGCGCTGTTTCGTGAACTCACGGAGATCGCGGAGCGCACCCCGGCCGCGCAGTTGACGCAGCAGCGCATCAGCGTGCCGCAGCGTCGCAAGGTTGCGCTGACGGCGAAGGCGATTGCGAGGACAGGGCTATGACAACTGCGGTGGTGATCGGCGCGGGTGCTGCCGGTTTGGCTACCTCGGCGCTGCTGGCGCGGGAGGGTTACGAGGTCACGGTGGTCGAGCGCCTCGGCTCGCATGGCGGCCGCGCCGGCAACGAAACCGTCCAAGGTTTCCGTTTTGACACCGGCCCGAGCTGGTACCTCATGCCGGATGCCTTCGACCACTTCTTCGCACTGTTTGGCAAGCGCACCGAGGACGTGCTGGATCTCAAGCCGCTCACGCCCGCCTACCGTCTCTTCCCCGAGCACCATGACCCGATCGATGTGGAGTCGGGCCGCGACAATGCGATCCGGCTTTTCAACACCATCGAGCCCGGCGCCGGCGACCAACTGGCCAGTTACCTCGACCGCGCCGCCGAAACTTACGACCTGGCGCTGCGCTACTTCCTCTACACCACCTTTTCCACGCTGAAGCCCTTTGCCAAGATCCGCGGCCAGTACGGCAAGTTGCTGCGTTACCTGGTGGAGCCGCTGGATCGCTTCGTCGCAGGCCAGTTCAAGGACACGCGCCTGCGCCAGATGCTGACGTACCCTGCGGTGTTTTTGTCGTCGCACCCCGCGCGCACGCCGTCGATGTATCACCTGATGAGCCACACGGACCTCACCCAGGGCGTGTTGTATCCGCAGGGTGGTTTCGCGGCGGTGATGGATGCGCTCTACGAGCTGGCGCTCGAGCAGGGCGTGAAGTTCCGCTTCAACGCGGACGTCGCTTCCATCACGTACAGCGGTGGGCGGGCCACGGGCATTTCGCTTATCGACGACACCCTCATCCCCGCCGACCTCACCATCTCGTGTGCCGACTTGCACCACACCGAAACCCGGCTGCTGCCGCCGAAGCTGCGCACGTACGACGAGTCGTGGTTCTCCCGCCGTGACCCGGGCCTGGGCACCGTGCTGGTCATGCTGGGCGTGAAGGGCGAGATCCCTGAGTTGGCCCACCATAACCTGTTGTTCAGCGAGGACTGGGACGATGACTTCGCCACCGTCTTCGAGGGCAAACCGGCTGCGCGGCCGTTGGGGGCGTCGCAGTCGATCTACGTGTCCAAGCCGAGCGCGACCGACCCCGGCGTGGCGCCCGAAGGCGACGAGAACCTGTTCGTACTCGTGCCCGTCGCCGCCGAGGAGACGATCGGCCACGGCAACATGTACCGCGATGAGGCCTCCCCGCAGGTGGACCTGATTGCCAACGCCGCCATTGCGCAGATTGAGCAGTGGTGTGGGGTTGAGGGCCTGGGCGAGAGGGTCGTCGTTAAGCAAACGCTCGGTCCTGCAGACTTCCGCGACCGCTACCACGCGTGGTCGGGTGGGGCGATCGGGCCGGCGCACACGCTGAAGCAGTCGGCGTTTTTGCGCGGCGCGAATGCTTCGAAGAAGCTGGGAGCGCTGTACTACGCCGGAGCCACGACCGTTCCTGGGGTGGGCGTGCCGATGTGCTTGATTTCCGCTGAAAATGTGCTGAAGCGCCTGCGCGGCGACAAAAGCCCAGGCCCTCTCAGTGCCTGAAATGGGCTTTGTTGAACAATTGCTCTGATTGTGGTGAAAATCACCTTGTAGTTTTCTTCCTGAGTACTGTCTAAACGTCCAGTTCAGAGGGTCAGGTTTCTAAGTTTTTGGTGTTGATCTGGCGTTTTGGCTTTCTGTAGGGGGTTTCGGACTATTCTCCAAGCCGATATTGCGCTTAAATATGTAGTTATCAGTTTGGAGATCCGTGTTCAGGTGATCTCAAGGCTGCTTCGAATATCTCCTCCGACTTGTAAGGAATGAAGCCGTTGAAGAACGCACATCTGAAGAAGCGCGTCCTGGCCACCCTGGTTTCCGCCACGGTGGCTTTGGTGGCGTAACGGTCGTAGCTCCGACCGCTGACGCTGACCCGCGTATTACAAACGCCTACTCGGCACTGGATCAGGGCGATTACGACGCTGCGTTGCAGTACAACAAGACGCGCAAGGTCAACCGCGACATGGACCTGATGACCACGGCCTATGGTCCGGGCTGGTGCATCGATGCCCACCTGGACGTGCCGCAGCACTACACCCAGTTTGATGTTCGTCGTCTGGACGGCACCTCTGGTTATTACGGGTTTAACGGCAACATGGGCGGCGACCTCAACATCCACCCGGACATTGAGAAGGCCGCCATCAACCTGACCAAGACCATGCTGGACAGCTACTACGCTGGCCAGACCGAGGAAGTTCGTAAGAAGAACTTCGCTCTCCAGGCACTGCTGTCCAACAACCTGGAACAGCTGGACAAGATGCGTGGCCTGATTCAGGGCGACGTGAAGTTCCAGTCCGGCACGAAGCCGCCTGAGGTTTCCGCCAATGAGTTCCTGAAGTGGACGGGCTTTGAGATTCGCCGTAACTACGGCAACCCGATTGGTCAGTCTGCTTTCTTCCTGTACAAGAACGAGCAGGCGTTCTCCCAGCTGAAGGTCAAGACCGGTGAGTACGTCACCGTTCTGGTGCCGAAGTCCTACAACGTCTACGAGGACCTGACCAAGGAGCCGACCAACCAGCGCATCATTATCATTGCGCAGCCGGGTCTTGAGGGTTACGAGCCGAAGAAGAACATCGTCCGCGAGACGGTGACTAAGACCGCTGATCCGGTCACGACGACCGTCACCCGTCCGGCAGGCACCTCGACGGTGACTCACTACGTCCAGCCTGAGCACCACAAGGAGGTCGTGGAGCAGCCGACCATCACCAAGACCGAGGTTGTCTCGCAGGACGTAACGACGACCCAAACTGTGGTGCAGGCGGATAAGACCGTCACCACCACGAAGCGTCCGCGTGTTGAGCACAACACCGAGACCTACACCCGCGAGGTCGAGCCGACCACGGTGACCGAGACTGCCCCGCAGAAGACCGTCACCCGTTACGTCGATGAGCCGGTTCTGACCACCACGACCAAGACGATTACCCCGACTGTCACTGAGGATGCTCCCAAGGAGACCAAGTATGTGACGAAGACGGCTGAGCCGGTGTACACGACTACAACTGTCACCGCAGCGCCGAAGACGGAGACCGCAACTGTCACCGCAGCGCCGAAGACGACGACAGTGACGGCTCATGCCACCAAGACCAACGTCACCGAGGTCGAGCGTACGAAGATTGTGGAGCGCTACATCCGCAACTACAAGTACGCCATCGACTTCAACATGTCCGAGAAGTCCCGCCAGATCGAGGTTGAGAAGCTCGGCAACTGGGAAATCGAGTTCGTCGACGATTCGAACGGCCTGGTTAAGGTTGAGAAGAAGATTGTCAACGGTAAGGCTGTCCTGGAGATCACGCCGGTCAAGGAAGGCCGCGGCACGGTTCGCATCGTTGTCGTAGACGCTGAGGGCAACCGCCACGAATACATCATCAACGTCGTCAACGAAAAGACCGAGAAGATCGTTGAGACCGAGGCAGTGGTGAACAACCACTACTTCAACGTTGGTATTGGCAACCTGAAGCAGACCATTCAGATTGGCAAGAACTGGAACTACGAAATCGTTGACGGCGGTGGCATCATCGACACCAAGGCCGTTGAAGGCGGCATTGAGGTCACCGCTAAGAAGGATTCCCGTGGCACCGCGACTCTCAAGGTGTACGAGGAGATCAACGGCAAGCGCACCGGTAACGAGAACAACTACATCTTCAACATCGATGCATTTGCTGACCGCTACACGCAGACCCGTGTGATCGGTAATGCCAACTCCTACAAGCTTGAGATCAAGGATGTTGAGGAACAGCCGAAGGTCACGTCTGGCGAGGACCTGATCCAGAGCATCGAGAAGAACGATGAGGGCTTCTGGATCATCACGCCGAAGCCGGGTGCTGAGGGCAATGCTGTCATCGAGGCCACCGACAAGGACGGCAACGTTTACACCTACACCCTGACCATCAAGCAGGGTACGAACGTGCTGGTCGACGTTCAGACGCACACGATCATCGAGGGCCAGTCCCGCGAGATCGTGGCCGAAGGCGACGATTTCGTCCTTGAGCCTGCAGGTTCCGCATACAACTCGGATAACTGGGAGGTCAAGCGTGACGGCAACAAGTTCACGGTGACCAACAAGAACAACGACGTTGCGACCTTCAACCTGTACAAGACCGACAAGAACTCCCCGTCGGGCCGGATCCTCGTTGGTGTCTACACCTTCATTGCGAAGCCGGCAGAGAAGGAAGACTTCACGCCGGGCAACGTCGAGTACAACATCATCGACCGCAACACCGTGAAGATCACCCCGGGTGACGCGGCTGGTACCCCGAACAAGATCGACATCACCAAGAACCGCGAGAACGCCACCGTGATCGTGGAAGACGGTGTCTACCGCATCATGCCGAAGCCGGGCTTCGAGGGCGACATCGTCGTTGAGGAGACCGCGCAGAACAAGCCGATCGCCACCTACACCATCCACGTGAAGAAGGGCGAGGTTGAAGAGAAGACCCAGGACGCTGAGTCGAACTCCCTCGTTACCTTCTCTGGTGTGAAGGACGGTCAGGTCCTGCGCATCACCGAGGGCGAGAACCTCGTTGATCTCGACGCTTCTGACCTGAAGAACGGCCAGATTAAGTTCAAGCCGGGTGCTGAGGGCAAGGTTGTCATCGAGAACCTTAACTCCCGTGACCTGCCGTTCCAGCGCTTCATCTTCAACGTCAAGCCGGTTGACGTGCAGGAAGAGACCTTCGATCTTGTCGGCAACACTTCTGCAAGCTTCCGTCTGAGCACGAACTTCACCTTCAAGGTCACCGAGGGTGAGGACATCATCGATGTTGAGAAGCAGGATGGCGGTTTCGTCGTCAAACCGAAGGACGGCAAGGAAGACCGCGCTGTCATCGAGGTGAAGGATGGAAACGGCCACGTTGTGTACCGTTACATCTTCAACGTTGATGGCACGAAGAAGAACTCCGGCAACACGACCATCAACAACGAGTTCAAGCTCACCGAGAACGGCACCTTCAAGATCACCCGTCGCAACGAGAACAAGATCGTTGTTCAGGACGGCTCCGAGTGGGTCGAGGTTGATACCTCCAAGGACGGCGAGTGGATCCTGACGCCGAAGCCGGGTTCGGTCGGCAAGACCGTGACCGTTGTTGAGATGCGTAACGATGTCGTGGTCAAGCGCCACACCATCAAGATCGTGTCTGACCCGAAGCCGCTGAACTTCAAGGAAGAGCGTCGCGTATACATCGAGAAGCTCGACGGCAAGATCAACCCAGGCACCCCGGGCAACACCTTCACTATCCTTCGTGGTCGCGACCTCGTCGAAGAGCAGAAGCTGCCGGACGGTAGTGTCCAGATCACTCCGGTTGAGCAGAAGTACGCCCAGATTCTCGTTGAAGAGCGCGACCCTGAGGGCAACCCGGTCCGCATCGTCGAGCTCGAGATCCCGCCGACATCGCAGGGCGACACCACGACGCCGTCGATCTCCATCAGCGAGCCGAAAGGTAACGCCAAGGACGGCTGGACCTTCAATATCACCGGCGGCAGCAACAGTGTTGAGATCAAGGTGTGCAATGACGCCAAGTGTGTTCCGGTCGACCCGAATAAGGTCAAGCGCGAAGGCGACCAGATCATCGTCGATCCGGGCGCAATCCCGAACGGTAAGTGGGACTACCTCTGGATCGGTGGTGTCGAAAACGGCGTCCCAGCTAAGGGCGTAGAGCGCAAGGTCAACATCAAAGCCACCATCAATGTGAAGGACACCAACGGCAGCCAGAAGGGCTCCTCTGAGCTCGACGGCAAGTGCATTGCCTCCATCGTCGGCCTGTCTGCGCCGCTGCTGCTGGCCATCCCGCTGGGTATCCTCTCCCAGGTTCGCATCCCAGGCCTTGAAGGTCTGTCCGCTCAGGTGAACGACGCCATCCGTCAGGCGAATGACCAGATCCAGCGCGGTCTGGGTATCTACAACGAGGACCGTTCTCGCCGCGCAGCTGGCTTCCAGGGTGCGTTCAACGTCGCCAACCCGGAGATGCTGAGCCTCGCCGCTGGTTCCCTCGGCGCAATCACGCTCGGTCTGTTCCTGATCGACGGTGTGCTGCGTGCCTGCGGCCAGGGGGAGATGACCTCGTCCTACAAGATCGGTGAGGCCACCGGTCAGGAATGGATGATGTACGGTTCCTCCGGCAAGAGCTCCAAGGACCAGGCTGAAAAGCCGTCCGAGGAAGCTGGCGCAAAGGACAAGAAGGACGAATCCAAGAAGTAGATCGTTCTGATCCCTGAAAGCCCGAAGCCGACTTGGCTTCGGGCTTTCGGCGTTCTTTGAGGATTTGTTGAACAATTGCTCGGATTGTGGTGAAAATCACCTTACGGTTTTCTTCCTGAGTACTGTCTAAACGTCCAGTTCAGAGGGTCAGGTTTCTAAGTTTTTGGTGTTGATCTGGCGTTTTGGCTTTCTGTAGGGGGTTTCGGACTATTCTCCAAGCCGATATTGCGCTTAAATATGTAGTTATCAGTTTGGAGATCCGTGTTCAGGTGATCTCAAGGCTGCTTCGAATATCTCCTCCGAGTTGTAAGGATTGAAGCCGTTGAAGAACGCACAATTGAAGAAGCGCGTCATGACTGCGCTTATTTCCGCCACCACTGTGGCTAGCACGATCGCCGTGGTAGCGCCTGAGGCAACTGCTGCAACCGTCGCAGACTCTTACCTCACGGTGAACGCCTACGAGAAGATGAGTGAAAAGGAACTTCACGAATACTTCGAGGCCGTTAAGAAAAGCAAGAACGAGCGAAACGGTTCGATCGGCCTGCTTCCGACCGAGTACGGCAACGGTTGGTGCATCGACTGGGGCCTGTCGAACCCTTGGGACAACACCAAGGCGGGCTACGAAGTCCGCAAGCTGACCGGTGCTTCCGGTCGTTACGGCAACGGTGAGTACATCGACGAGGACGTGCGCTACGCAGCGATCAACGTCGTCACCAAGCTCATGGAGGACTACCAGAAGCACAAGGAAGGCGAGGATAGGACCCACGCCATCAAGGTCAAGACCACCGTGCTTCGTGCGCTGCTGGGCAACGACCTGACGTCCCTGAACAACGTTCGTGGCGCGATCTATGACGGCCGTCCGGACACCAGCGACCCGGGTGACAAGAACCCGGTCACTGTTGACGGCGCTCAGTTCCGTGCACTTACCGGCTTCAGCCTGGTGCACGTCACGGTGGACACCAAGAGCGGAAAGCCGAACTACGCTCTGGTTCCCGACCGCAAGATCCTCGATGGTTTCAAGTCGAAGTACCCGAAGAACGCGTACGTCACCATCATCGTCCCGCGTAACTACAACTACACGATGACGCGTCGTCTGAACCTGACGTTCCAGCGCATCATTCCGAACGAGCAGCCTGGTCTGAACCCGAACAAGAAGGAATGGGACGGCAACGTCACCATCACCAGCTACACCACGCCGCCGGAGACCACCGTTACCACCACGGAAACGTTGCCACCGAGCACCGTCACCGAGACGATTCCGCAGAATCCCGTTAAGACCACCACGACGAGGACTCTGCCGGCAACCACGATTACCTCTACGCGTACCCTGCCGCCGGTAACCAAGAACGAGAAGACCACGGTCCCGGGTAGCACCGTTGTGACCCGTACAACCATTCCGGGCAGCGAAGTCACCACGACGGTGACACCTCCGCCGCTGACCAACAACGTCACCACTACCGTCAACGGCACGCCGAAGACGACGACCACGGTGGTTACGCCTGAGCCGTACGTGACCACGGAAACCAAGCCTGGCAAGCCGACCACGTACACCGAGACCGTCACCGCAGTCACCGAGACGATCACGCGTGAGCCGAGCACGGTTGTGGAGACCGTGACGACCACCCCGGTCAAGACCACCGAGAAGCACGTCCCGGGCACGACCGTCACCACGACAAAGACTGTCACGCCGGCGCCGGTCTCCGTCACCGAGACCGTAACCCACGTGGAGAACTACTACCGCGAGAAGGTCTACGAGAGCGTCAAGGAAGTTCGCGAGTACTACCACTTCGCTGGCTTCATCAAGGGTGAGAAGTCCAAGGACATCGAGGTTCCGAAGGAACTGGGTGGCTCCTGGACCTTTGAGGTCACCAAGGGCAAGGACATCGTCATTGTTGAGCGCACCGAAGAGGGCAAGCTCAAGATCACCCCGAAGCCGGGCTTCGAGGGCGAGGGCGACGTTGAGATCCTGATCACCGACGACCAGGGCAACCAGCACATCTACCGCGTCAAGGTCAGCGACACCATCAACGTCGAGACCAAGACGAAGATCAAGGTCAACAACTTCTTCTACACGATCAACCCGGGCAGCGAGAACCGCGTCCGCGAGGTTCCGTGGGACAAGAATGAGAAGTACGAGTGGTACCTCGTCGACAAGGATGGCAACCGCATCGAGCCGAAGCCGGGCTCCATTGAGGTTGTCGAAGACGAGAACAAGCTCAAGGTTGACGTCAAGGACCCGTCGGTTCGTGGCAACGTCGTTGTTCGCATCACCGAGGAAGGCGGCGACGTTCGCGAGAACATCGTCACCGTCGAGAACACGAACTCTCAGTTCGACGTCACTCGCCAGATCCTGAACACCTCCACGGCGATCATCGAGCGCCGCGGTGGCAGCTACACCATCAAGTCTGGTGAGAACCTCGTCCAGATCGTCAAGAGCGAAGACGGCACGAACTGGGTGATCAAGCCGAAGGATGGCGCTGAGGGCACCGTCGAGATCGTCTTTACTGACGACAAGGGCGTGGAGTACAACTACACCCTGGAGATCGTGAAGGACCCGAACGGTGGTCCGTTCATGCGCGACGACTCGATTGAGAACAACGGGTCTGCAGAGATCAACCTGAAGGACGGTTGGACCTGGGAGATCGTCGACGGCAAGGACGTCGCACGCATCTTTGAGACCAACGACGGAAAGACCCTTGTCGTCGACCCGACCAACGAAGACGGCACTCCGGTTAACGAGAAGGGTGGCAACGTTGTCATCCACATCAAGGACAAGAACGGAGTTCTGTCCGCAGTGTGGACCGTACGCATTGCACCTGCCCGAAACCTTGGTCAGGTTAGCGAGGAAGAGCGCGAGCGCGATGTTGTTGATCGCTCGATCGTTCGCGTGCTCCGTGGTTTCATTGGCGATAATCAGACGCCGGGCAACAAGCTGAAGATCGTCGAGGGCGAGTATCTTCTGGCTGAGAAGTCGAAGATTGATGAAAACGGCGATATTGAGCTCTACTTCAACCCGGGCGCCGACGGCCGCGTCGTCGTCGAGGAAGAGCAGCCGTTCGTAACCGACGGCAAGGTCGAGTACAAGACCATCACGAAGTACATCTACAACGTGAAGCCAGCGCAGATCCGTGAGATGACCTACAACATCACGGCGGACAACTTCCTCAACCTGGGTGGCAACAAGCTCTTCATCGTCGAGGGTAAGAACCTCATCGCAGGCGATGCGGAGGACGGCAAGGACACCCTGAAGCTCGACCTGAAGGCCGATGCCGAGGGCAAGGTTGTCATCGAGAACAGGACCGATGACGACTACGTCTACGAGCGTTACATCATCAACGTCACCCCGGGCCGCAACGCTAATGTTGAGACCATCAAGCGTCGTATGACCGTCAACGGCACCGCACAGGTGAACTTCAACGAGGTCAAGGACTACCCGGATACCTTTGAGGTCATCGAGGGCAAGAACCTCGTTGAGGTGCAGGAGCGCGACAAGAAGCTCATCATCACCAGCCCGAAGGGCGAGACCGGTACCGCTGTTATCGAGGTCAAGGATAAGCGTGGCGTCTGGGCTCGCTACGAGCTCGAGCTGACTGACGCACCTGTTAAGGACCGTGAGTACACCGTCTCGACGAACTCTGAGTTCATCGCCACGATGGTGCACCAGGAGAACTCGTTCAAGATCCTCGAAGGTGCCGAGTTCTTCCAGGCACCGAGGGAGAGCAACGGTCAGTGGATTCTGAAGCCGAAGTCCAACGCAGCTGGCAAGTCCGGTTTGGTCGTTGAGCTCGACAAGAACGGTAAGGAAATCAACCGCTACCGTCTGAAGATCACGCAGGGCAAGTCCGCAGCTACCTACCAGCAGCGCGACTACGTGATCGAGGGTAAGGAGCGTCAGTTCGAGGCACTCAAGCCGGAGAACACCTTCGTTGTGGTTTCTGGTGGCGAGCACGCTGATACGAAGACCGAGAACGGCAAGTTCATCATCACCCCGAAGAAGGGCACGGTTGGCGAGACGATCCGCGTCGAGGAGCGAAACTCCAACGGCGATATTGTCCGCAACCTGATTCTGGGTGTGGTGAAGGAAGGTTCCGTTACCGAGAACGGTGCTCCAGCTGGCTCGAACAAGAACCTCCCGGACGTCACGATCGACAACAGCACCAAGAACGGTGACGTTGTTGTTCACCTGTACTTCAAGGATCCGGTCAAGGACGTCGGTGTGGTCGGCGAGAGCAACGGCACCAAGCTTGTGCCGACCGATAAGGGCGCAGACCTGATCATCCCGAAGGATCTTGCTGAGAAGGCAAGGAAGTGCCTTGCTGATCAGAAGGCCAAGGGCAAGCCGCTCAACCCGGCTGAGTGCGGTCTTCCGAGCGGTTTCTTCCGCTACACCGAACAGGGTGCACAGAGCCACGACATTCAGGAGTTCAACTTCGAGTTCCTCCTGAACAAGGAGACGAATAATCAGACCACCAAGGGCTCCTCTGAGCTCGACGGCACGTGCATCGCCGGCATCGTCGGCATGACCGCGCCGCTGCTGCTGGCTATCCCGCTGGGTATCCTGTCGCAGGTTCAGATCCCGGGCCTAGAGCAGGTCTCCGCCCAGGTCAACGCGGCAATCCGTCAGGCGAACGACCAGATCCAGCGCGGTCTGGGCATCCACGACGAGAACCGTGCACAGCGTGCGGCTGGCATCCAGGGTGCGTTCGCTATCGAGAACCCGCAGATGATCGGCCTCGCAGCCGGCGCTCTGGGTGCGATCACCCTGGGTCTGCTCGCTGTTGACGGCGTCATGCGCGCATGTGGTGCAGGTGAGTACACCTCCTCCTACATGGTGGGCAAGGCGACCGGCAACGAGACCCTGATGAAGGGCTCCTCCGACAAGATGCCGGAGTCCAAGGACAAGGGCACCGAAGAGAACAAGCCCGCTGAGGACAAGTAAACCCGCAGTGAGCTAGCCCGCCAGGCGAAAGCCCGGCGGGTTTTCTCTTGCGCATTTACTTAGCGACGACCCCACGCACCACCCGGTCAAGCCACCCCAACGCATAGTCATAACCCGTCTGGCCGCCCACCTTGAACCCACCGGGGATGTCGGTGAAGCCCAACTTGTAATACGACATGTGTCGCGGCCCGAAATCTCCTGCACGCTGCGCCGACGACACCAGCACTGCGTTCTGGGGATCCTCGTAAGTGGCGCGCAGGCCGGTCACATCCAGCACCTGCCCGCACAACGCCGCCACGGTGTTATGCGCCCAGGCCTGGCGGCCTTCGGTGCCGGTTGGGGTGCGGGGGATCACGCCGAGGCGATGCAGCTGCCAACTGAACTGCTCCACGGCATGGATGGTGCGAAACACTTCGAGGGTGAGATCGAGCCAGGCGGTGGTGTCGTCGTCAAGCAATTGCGCCGCCTGATCGCGCAGAGGCTCAAGCGCCTGGAACAACCACGGCCAGGTCACGCCCTCCTTGGCCAACTCCGGCAGTGCGGCGAGCAGCGCGATGGCGGCTTGTTCGGCTGGGGGAGTGGTGCTGGTGCGCGCTGCGTGCTGCCCAAGGGCGGTGGCGGCGGTGGTGGCTTCGATGATGATTTGGGGGATGAGGGTGGCGTCGATAAGTGAGAGGCCCGACTGCTCAAACGCCTCGGGCACCGGCAGCCCCTGCGCGCGTAAGTCGCGGTAGCGGGCGACGCGGATGCCGGTGATGGCGTTGAAGGGGCCGGGTGTGACATCGCGCATGGCCACATCCGCAAGTGTGCGCAGCGGGCTCGTGGGCTCGGTCGCGCACGCCATGTCCGCGCCGTTGCACAGGGAGAGCACCTTGCCCTCCAGGCCGGTAAACGGCGTGGTGCGGGTGCCGGCGAGGCCCTCGAACGCGGGGTTGAGGGTCGTGCCACCGGTCTGCACCGTCTCCCCGTTGCGGCCGCGCACGCCCGCAGGTGGTTCGGCGTAGAGGCGCGAAGGTTGCTGCGGCGCCGGGTCACCCAGCGGTGCGCGGGCGGGGTCGGCGAAGAGAAGGACGGCGGCGATGTCATCCGCACCCACACCCCGCACGCGGCCGGCAGCTGCTTCCGCCGCCGCATCACCGACCAGGTGGGCGCCCTGGGAGTAGCCGATCAAAATGAACCGGGTGCCGGGGCAATGCCGGGCCACGGTCTCCATCTCCAAGGTGGCCACGTCCCGGCCGTAGCGCACCGACTCCCCATACGTGGCCGCCTCGGTGCCTTCCGGGACGTTGCCCGAGGTACCGAACACGCTGAAGCGGCCCAGCGACGCCGGGTACTTCACCTGAAACGTGGACACCGTCCGGGCGCCGAAGCGGGTTTGGAGGTCGTCGGCGGGGGAGGAGGTGTCGTCGAAAAGCGACTCGCGCGCGGACGGATGCCACGAATGCGAAAACCCGGACCCCGCCGCCTGAATCACATGCACGGGGTGGCACCGCAACTGCAACGCCTGCGCCTGCGGCGCCGCGAGCGGCACAAGCGCAGCAGACAGCAGGATGGCTAGGGGGCGTCTCACACCGTCAACTCAGGGTGCAGGTCCTTGAACGCCATCGTGCGACGCTTCCGCAGCGCGAAACACGTAATGGCGATGGACAGGGCCGCGACGAACAACAGGACCGTAAGCGCAGTCCACAGACGCGGGTCATACGACGGCGCACCGAAGAGGGCGTAGCGCACCAAATCCACCGAATAGCGCATCGGATCCCACGTGTGCACCCACTGGATAAACCCAGGCTGCACCTCCGGCGGATACAGGCCGTTCGACGCCACCAACTGCAGCGACATCAACGCCATCGTGGCCAAACGGCCAGGCGCCGGGCCCAACGTGGTGTTCAACGCCATAATCGCGGAGATAAACACCCACGACACGAACACCAACACGCCGAACAGCGCCACCGGGTGCTGCGGCTCCACCTTCAGCACACCAACCTGCACCACCCACAGCGCCACAGACTGCGCAAAGCCAATGATCACGGAAGGGATCATCGTGTACAGCATCACGCGGAACGCGCTCACGCCCGAGTCGATGGCGCGGCGGCTAAACGGCTTCATGATCATGTAGGTGATCAGCACACCGAACCATTGCGACAGGGCCAGGAAGAACGGGCTCAGGCCCTTGCCAAAGTAAGTCACGCTGTCGCCCGTGTGCTGCGGGGTCACCGGATCCGCGGCGGCGTGGATCGCCTTGTCTAGGCGTTCGCCTTCCCACTTCGGGGCTTCCTTGGCGCCGTCCGCAAGTTTCATGGAGAGCTCGCCGGTGCCGTCAGAAAGTTTCACCAGGCCGTCGTTCAAATCGCTCAGGCCCACCACCAACTGGTTCGAGCCGGCCGCCAACTTTGAGGTCGCATCCGTCGCCGTATTCGCAGCGACGACCAACTTCGACGTACCGTCCTTCAGCGTCGTAATGCCGGCCAGCAGCGTGCCCGAACCGTCCTGCAGGCGGGCCAGACCCTCCGCAAGAGTGCGGGCACCCGCTACGGCGCTATCCACGCCGCCGCGGTACTGCGCGGTCGGATCAGACAACTGCGTGGCCAACTCGTGCGCGCCAGCCTGCAACTGCATCAACTGGCCAACCAGGTCGTTGCCCGGCACCGCCTGCAGCGGACCAGCGTTCAACTGTGCCTTCACGCCACGGGCTTGCGCGGCTAACTCGTTCGAGCCCGGGATAGGGGAGCGGTCCAGATCCGCGATCACGCGGTCCAGGTTCGCATTGACGTCAGCCAATGCCGCCTGCGCCTGGTTCAACGTGCCAGCAAAGCCGGTGAGCTTATCCACGCCACCGGCGATCTTCGTCGCACCGGCACCCAACTGCTGGGTACCCGCCTGCAACTGATCCAGGCCGTTAGAGAGCTTGGAGGCGCCGCCGGATGCGGTGGTGATGCCGTCATTAAGCTGCGCCGCACCGTCCTGCAACTTGGCCACACCGCCGTCGAGTTTGCCCACCGCACCCGGCATCTGCTGCACCTTGTCATTGAGCTGCTGGATACCGTCGTTGAGCTTCGTGCCGCCATCGTTGAGCTTCTGCGAGCCGTCCTTGGCCTTATTCGCACCGTCGTCGAGCTTGCCCGCGCCATCCGCGGCGTCCTGCACGCCCTGCGACAACGTATTAATGCCGACGAACAGCTGGTCCACCACCTTCTCGCCAACCGAGTTCGACACCGCAACCGCGACCGCCTCACCGGCTTTATCACCCAACACCGTCGGGATGAAACCGTTCGTCTCATTCAAGGTGATGTTGATCTTCGCCGAATGTGGATCCTCTGACTTCACGCTGGTCACAGCCTCAGAGAAGTTCGTCGGAATCTCCATACCCAGGTAATACGTGCCGTTAGCAATGCCCTCCTTGGCCTCCTCGGCACTGACCAACTGGAAATCCAACGGACGCTGCTCCAACAGCTCGTCAACCACCTGGTCGCCGTTCTCACCCTCATCCGAGTTCACCAACGCAACCGGCAACTTGTACAAATTGCCTAGTGGATCCCAATACGACCACACAAACAAACCGCCGAACAGCAACGGCAGCAACATGATGGCAACAAGGGCAAGCGGTGGGAGCTTGCCGTTCAAAAACTTCCGGAAATCGGTTCCGATATGCAGGCCGCTCATAGCCCCTCCTCATTGACCGTATTCACCATCACGGGAAGGTGGACCGCGACGCCGCGGAGGTCGCTAAGAAGCAACTTGCGCAACTTCATGTCACGGACCTGATCGATGTCGTCGACAATGAGCAACTTCGCCTCCGGACGCGAAATCAACGCAAGCAACACGCGCAAGCGGAAGCGCTCCAGCGGAGTAATGTCGCCAACCTTGGCCAGCAGATCCAGCTCCTCCAACTGCAGCGGCTCCAACCACTTCTCCACGTACGGATGCGCCTTAATCGCCTCCGGGCTGCGCGGGGTGCGCTTGAAGAAACTCTGCGACCACGCAATCTGCTCCCGCACCGCATCCCGCACGCGCACCAGACGATCAATCGAGTCGATCTCCGGCACGCCCGCCAACGCAATATCGCGGAAGCGGTCGTGGTGGGTGGTCGGTTCGCCGTCAAGCAGAATCGTGCCCTCTGCAGGGCGGAAGCGACCCGCCAGCGCGAGGCTGAGCAGCGTCGAATCGGACTCGCGCGCCGTGTTGAGCAGGGTCAAACCGCGGCCGATGTCGAACGACTCCGGCTCGTCACCACTGCGCAGCACAAGGCCCTGTACCGACAGGATTGCAGACATTCGGTCCCCTAACCGTAGGGTGGACTATCACTTAACTCGTGATATGGTGCTCCCCAATTCAATCACTGTCAAACCCAGAGTGGGGAGTGCCATGCGTGCAGACGCCCGCAAAAAACGCGACCAAATCATCACGGCCACACTCCAACAGATCCAAACCCGCCCCAGCTCCGAAATCACACTCGAAGGCATCGCCGCCGACGCCGGAGTAGGCATCGCCACCCTCTACCGCCACTTCCCCTCACGCGCATCGCTTTACGACGCCTGCGCCGTCGTCTACATCGACAACCTCCAAACCCTCCTCAACGGCACCCTCGCCGACTTCGACAACGACCCCCAAGGCAGCTTTGAACGCTTCGTCTGGGCCATCGTCGACTCCGGCGTCGGCATGCTCGCCACCGCCCTTGCCGCCGAACCCTCCGCTGACGGCCCCCGCATCATCGTCGAACGCCGTGAGACCTTCATGCACAACGTGCAATTGCTTATCGACGAAGCCGTGCCCCACAACATCGTCGCCCCCGGCCAAACCGCGCTGCAGCTCGCCACCGAACTGATCGTGGCCACCCGACCGCTTGCCTCACCCCTGGCCGATCTGCTCCCCGACGTGCGCGATCGCCTCGTCCGCCACCTCATGGCCGGCTGGCGCGCGAACGTATAGGCGTTCGGGAACGGGGCTGGGCCCGGAAGGGACGTGGCGCTAGTCCTCCAGGCGGTGGCGGCCTGCGGAATCGTCGGAATCGTCGGCCGAACGTGCTTCGCGGTCGTCTTCGGTAGTGGTGGAGTAGACCAGCGTGGAGGTCCCGCCAGCGCCAGCACCGCCAGCACGACCGGCGCCGCCCTCGGCGACCGAGACGAGTTCGAGGTCGGCGGGGGAGTCGTCGCGAAGTTCGGCGATTTTGTCCTTGAGGAAGAACTCCCACGCAGCCCATGCGCTACCTGCGGCGACGGCGCTGAGCGTCGACCACTTGATCACGGAGCCGATGGTGCCGAGCACGCTGCGGCCTTCGTCCTTCTTCTCCTTGGCGTGGTCTTTAAGGAAGGCGAGTTGGGCGGCGCGCAGGGGAGCGTCGGCGTCGAAGGCGGCGCGGCGGCGGTCGAGGCGCTCGTGGGCCTGGCGGGTGATTTCGCCGGCTTCGGCGCGGGCGGCGCCGTAGAGCTCCTGGAGTTGGTCGCGGTCGAATTTGTCGGTGAGGTCGGAGAGGTCGCCGTCTTTAAGCGTGTCGATGAGGGACTGGTAAATGTCGCGCTCGCGTTTGTCGTTTTGGTCGCGGAAGTACTTCAGGCCTTGGTTTGCGAGGGCGTAGGCCATGCCGATGGTCCTGAGGTTCATGGGTGCTCCTTTGTTCGATTGGTTCGGTGTCTAGCGTAGCGAAGCCCCCACAGAACGGCTCCGTACCAAGCGTTACGCAAAAATGAACCAAGCGGTTCAGTTTGCGGTATTTACATTCACGAAAACCAGCCGCATGACCTGCGCAAACGGGCAAAATAGACAACCTTGATTGTGGCGCGGAAACGGGCAACATAAGTTTCAAGTCACCGTTTAACCACGGTGCAACAAGTCCCGATGACAGCCAGCCGAGAGAAAGGTCCGCCATGTTCGAAGCCTCCCCTTCGACCCGGCTTTCCGCCTCGGCACCCATCGACCGCGAGGGCGCTCCGGTGATCCGCCGCCCCCGCCCGAAGCGCCAGCGCACCGCGTTGAGTTTCGAGATCATTCCGCCGCGCCCCTCCGACAGCGTGGCCAAGATGGACGAACTCATTGCCGGCCTGGCCGCCTACAACCCGGATTACGTCTCCGTGACCAGCTCGCGTCGCAGCGAGTGGCTCGAAGGCACTGCCGCGGTGATCTCCCGGATTGCGGAAACCACCGACCTGCGCCCGATCGCACACCTGGCCTGCACGGCGGGTACGCGCGAGGAGCTCACCGAGTGGATCCGCACGCTTATCGACGCCGGCGTGCGCGGCTTCCTCGCACTCCGCGGCGACCTGCCCGAAACGGGCATGCCGGAGCACTACCTGCAGTACGCCACCGACCTGCTCAACCTCATCGAGGAAGTGCAGGAAGAGGAGGCGTTTCGCCTCGCCGCCGGCAAGCTCGCGCTGTCGGTTGCGTGCTACCCGAAGGGGCACGAGGAGTCGCGAAATTTCGACCATGACCTGGATGTGCTGCTGACTAAGCAGCGCCTGGGTGCCGATTTCGCGATTACGCAGCTCTTCTTCGAGGCGCAGGATTACCTGGACTTTGTCGAGGTAGCACGCCTGGCGGGTGTGCGTATCCCACTGATTCCGGGGATTATGCCGATGACTTCCCTGAAGCGTGTGCGCCGGATGGGTGAGTTGTCGGGGTTGGAGGTGCCTGAGGTCGTCGAGAAGCAATTGCTCGAAGCTGACGACGAATACGAAACCGGCATGCAACTCACCGCCAACCTTGCGCGGGAGATTTTGGACGCCGGCACCGGCGGACTCCACGTGTACACCCACAACAACCTGGCCGTCACGCGGGACTTCTTGGACCGCATCGGCATCCAATAGATAAAGGACAAACCATGACCACCTTCCCCAAGGCAACCATCGAGGGTTACCCGCGCATCGGCGCGAACCGCGAGCTGAAGCACGCGCTTGAGAGCTACTGGGCAGGGCGTATCGACGCCGACACGTTCCGCTCCACCGCCCGCGCCCTCCGCGTGAACAACTACAACCATCTGCGCGACCTCGGCCTCACCGAGGATTACGCCATCCCCGCCGACGTCGCCCTCTACGACCAGGTGCTCGAGACCGCGCTGACCGTGGGCCTCGTGCCGGGCGGCACCGACCTCGACGAGGAGTTCGCCCTCGCCCGCGGCAACGCCACCCGCGTGCCGCTGGAGATGACCAAGTGGTTCGACACCAACTACCACTACCTCGTGCCGGAGATCGAGGCAGGTCAGGAGATTAAGGCCGTGCCGGAGCGCATCCTGCACATCGTCGAGGAAGCCGCCGAGGCCGGCCACAAGGTTCGCCCGTTCCTCGTCGGCCCGGTCACCCTCATTGCGCTGTCCAAGCCTGCCGAGTGGTCGCTGCTGCCAGCGCTTGTCGACGCCTACGCCGAGGTATTTAAGGCCCTCAAGGACGCCGGCGTGGAGTGGATCCAGATCGCCGAGCCGGCCGTGGTCGCCGACTTGTCCACCCCGGACGCCGAGATTGCCAAGTACCTGCGCTCCGCATGGTCCGACCTGCTCGGCCGCGAGGACCGCCCGAACGTCTACCTGACCACCCCGTACGGCTCCGCCCGCGAGGCCCTGCCGGTCCTCGGCGAACTCGGTGTCGAGGCACTCCACGTCGACCTTGCCCCGTGGACCCTCGACGCCGACGCCGACTACCCGGAGCGCATCCGCACCACCATCCCGGAGACCACCCACCTCGTCGCCGGCATCATCGACGGCCGCAACGTCTGGGCCGCCAACCTGCGCGAACGCACCGAGGTCCTCGAGTCCCTCGGCCGCCCGGTATCCGTCTCCACCTCCACCTCGCTGCAGCACGTGCCGCACACCCTCAAGGCCGAGCGCAACCTGCCGGTCGAGGTCGCACCGTGGCTGTCGTTTGCTGACGAGAAGCTCGCCGAGATCCAGGCACTTGTCGCCGGCCCGGACGCCGCAGCCGAGGCGTTCGCCCAGTCCGACCGCGCTGTGCGCACCCGTGCAGAATCGACGACGATTCACAACCAGGCGGTTGTGGACCGCGTCGCAAAGCTGCCGGAGGGCGAAGTCAAGCGCGAGCCGGCCTTCGAAGAGCGCATCAAGATCCAGCGCGAAGAACTGAAGCTGCCCACCCTGCCAATCACCACGATCGGTTCCTTCCCGCAGACCCAGGAAATCCGCAAGGCCCGCGCCGACCACCGCGAAGGCACCCTTTCCGACGCCGACTACAAGGAAGCCCTCAAGGCCGAAATCAAGCAGGTCATCGAACTGCAAGAAGAGATCGGTCTCGACGTCCTCGTCCACGGCGAAGCCGAGCGCAACGACATGGTCCAGTACTTCGCCGAACTCCTCGACGGCTTCGTCGTCACGGAAAACGGCTGGGTCCAGTCCTACGGCTCCCGCTGCACCCGTCCGCCAATCGTCGTCGGCGACGTCTCCCGCCCGAAGGCCCTGTCCGTCGACTGGTCCGCATACGCCCAGTCCCTCTCCGACAAGCCGGTCAAGGGCATGCTCACCGGCCCGGTGACCATCCTGGCCTGGTCCTTCAAGCGCGACGACGTGCCGCTGTCCGTCTCCGCTGACCAGATCGGCGTCGCCCTTGCCGACGAAGTCGCCGACCTCGAGGAAGCCGGCATCAACGTCATCCAGATCGACGAGCCGGCCCTGCGCGAACTGCTGCCACTTCGTGCCGACGACCGCGCCTCCTACCTCGACTGGGCCGTCCGCGCCTTCCGCCTCGTGTCCTTGAACGCGAAGCCGTCGACCCAGATCCACACCCACCTCTGCTACTCGGAGTTCGGCCAGATCATCGACGCTGTCGCCGGCCTCGACGCCGACGTCACCTCCATCGAGGCAGCCCGCTCCAAGATGGAACTGCTGGAAGATATCGACGAGACCTTCCACTCCGAAATCGGCCCCGGCGTGTGGGACATCCACTCCCCGCGCGTGCCGTCCACCGAGGAAATCGCGGGCCTGCTGCGTGCCGCGCTCAAGAATGTGCCGACCGAGCGCCTCTGGGTCAACCCGGACTGCGGTCTGAAGACCCGCGGCTACGCCGAGGTCGACCCGTCCCTGCGTAACCTGGTCGCCGCCCGCGACGAGGTCGTCGCCGGCCTGTAGGTTCCGGTCGCGCCGGGGCGTGCTTTGCCGCGCCGGTGCGCCGGTGCCCCGGTGCGCCGGTGCCCCCGCCCCCGCTTCGAGTTTCCAGCGAACTAGTTGTAGCGAACCGCCCGAAAACCGCGATTCGCTGGGTGTAGTTCGCTGGTTTCTTTCGTTTCAGGGGTGCGGCGCGGCGCGCTTTACGGGAATCGGGATTGGCGTTGCCTTGGACGTTGCCGGGTCGCGGCGACTTGCGGCTTACCGCGCTTGTCTGCCCGTGCTTTCGCCTCCCGTATCCGGCGGACGCATTCCTCCGGATTCCGGAGTATCTCCCGTGTGAAAAATCGGATGACCTCGTATCCCTGCTCACGAATCCAAGTTTCGCGCTTGAGTTGAGAGAGGACGGCATCGTGAGGCTTGTTCTCGAACTTATCGAGGCCATCGATCTCAATAACGAGGTTTCCCCAGATCAGGTCGACTCGGAAATCTGGTCCGATCCACAGTTGCATCTCCACCTCAATACCGTTTTCGTGGAGAATCACACGCAGGAGAGTTTCGTACGGTGACTCTGACCAAGGAGACGCAAGTTCGAGTGCCCGCCGTGCGTTCGCAATCCCTCGTTTTCCCTTGAGACGGGCAATTCTGGCTTGGATGGTCTCCCATCGTCTCCGCTTTTCTTGGAGGGTGCCGAAGCTTAGAAGCCAGTCCATCGCGACCGCGCCCTGACGCACGCCGTGAAACCGCGCGATGTCGATCGCGGTGCGCTCTGGGCTTGTCACCTGTATTTTTCGGTCCGCACCGATGCAGTCGGTCCGGTGGATGCAGTAGACGTCCGATTCAGGGATCCGCATGTGACGGTAACGCAGACCGTCGGGCCAGTCTTTCGTGGATGGTGGCGTACCGTGCGTTTGTGCGAGCTCGATGACTTCCTTGCCGTCCGGGATGGTCCACATGTTCAGTAGGCGGGCGGCCGAGCGACTCACCAACACCGAGCGATGGGCCGATGAACCTGCTGCGTAGCAGCGTAAGTACTCCCGCTCGTACGGCCGCAGCGTGTTCCACGCTTCGAGGCGCACGTATCGACGCGATGCAACTTTTACGCATGCTTCCGCCTCGGCGACCGCCTGGCCGACGAGCAATTGCGTCAACTTTTCCCCAACCATATGACCCCCCGGTTTATGATGCTGGATTAAAAGTATCCGCTGGGGAGCCGATGCACAAGAGCAACGTGCTAGCCGAGGCCTCCGATCGAGTTTCCAGCGAACCAGTCCCAGCGAATCGGCAATTTTCGACGATTCGCTGGGACTGGTTCGCTGGGTTTGCGATCAAAGTCCTGGACCGCCCAGGACAGCCCAGGACACCAAGACAGCCCAGGACGGCTCGGCACGCCCAACCGCCGACCCGGCGAACGCCCGCGGACGATTCCGCGTACCCTGGTCGGCATGACTCAGAAGACACAAACGATGACGTTGCACACGAACCACGGCGATATCGTGATTGACCTGTTTGGCAACCACGCGCCGAAGACGGTTGAGGTAATCACTGGCCTGGCGACGGGCGAGCAGGAGTACGCCACCAAGAACGCCCAGGGTACGACCGAGGGCCCGTTCTACGACGGTGCGATTTTCCACCGCATCATCCCGGGTTTCATGATCCAGGGCGGCGACCCGACCGGCACCGGCACGGGCGGCCCGGGTTTCCAGTTCGCGGATGAGTTCCATCCGGAGCTGCAGTTTGATCGTCCGTATCTGCTGGCTATGGCGAATGCGGGCCCGGGCACGAACGGTTCCCAGTTCTTCATCACCGTGGACGCCACCCCGTGGCTGAACAACCGCCACACCATTTTCGGCGAGGTGACGGATGAGGCGTCGAAGAAGGTTGTCGACGAGATCGCGAACGTGCAGACCGGCCGCATGGACCGTCCGGTTGAGGATGTTGTGATCAACTCGGTCGAGGTCAAGTAACACGTCTCGATCAGCCCCTGCCAGTTGGCGGGGGCTTTTTCGTGCCCGAAGTACGCTGAAGGCCATGTTCCCCAATGCCATGAAGAACACGTTGAAGAATGCGCCGGCCACCTCTGTCATTGCTGCGTTGTGCACGTTGGTGTTTGTGGTGACGGCGGTGCAGTCGAGAAGTGTGATGGACGTGATTTGGGATTCGCCGGTGGGGGAGCAGATGATTCTGTTTGGCCCGTTGGTGTACGACTGGGGCTATTTGCGCACGTTGAGCGCGGGTTTTCTGCACCTGGACATTACACATCTTGTGTTGAACATGTTCATGTTGGTGTTCATTGGCGCGGAGGTGGAGCGCTTTGTGGGGTCGGGTCCGTTTGCGGTGGCGTATTGCGCGGGGGTGCTGTGGTCGTCGATTAGCGTGCTTGCGTTTAATTTCACAACGCCGACGGCGGGCGCGTCGGGGGCGTTGTACATGCTGATGGCGGTGCTCATCGCAGTTGCTTATCGACGATCAACCGACCTGCGCGCCCCACTCACCCTGGTGGCGGTGAACGTGGTGTATTCGCTGATGTCGCCGACGGTGTCGTTGTGGGGGCATCTCGGGGGTCTGGTCGCGGGTGCGGTGATGGGGTGGTGGCTGACCTCGCCGAATGTGCGCACGCGGTGGGTGGCGGCGTGTTCGGCGTTGGTGGCTGCGGTGCCGGTGGTGTGGGTGTTGACGTTGCCGTCGACGATCCCTGTGTACTAACCGGAGTTATCCACAAACGTTATCCACAATGTGGAGAACTACACGCGTGTTGTTCCTCGAACGACACGTCGAACAGCGAAAACGACACGCCGAAATTACCTGGGATTTTCGAATAATCCCCAGCACATCCACGGTGCCTGTGGAGTTGTGCACAGAGTTATCCACAGGTGTGGATAGTTAGTGTTCGAATAACGGGAGAGCAATGTCGCTGCCGTTGGTTAGGATCAAAGCCAAAAGGAAGAAGGTGATTCTCATGAAGCTGAAAGTGCGCCGCTTTACCAATGCAGAGCTGCGAGCACGCCAACGCGATTTGCGCGCGAAGTTAACTGAATCGTTGGGGATGGCGTTGCCATCTGATGACGTACTGAAGGAGCTTGCCTGGTCAGGCGGGTTCACCTACGAGCAGCGAGACATCTACGACGAGTTGCGCAGGGTGGAGTCACTTCTCGGGGAGCGTTAAGCGTGGAGAAAGAGGCTGTAGAGTTCCTGCAGCAGGCACTCGACTTGGCGCTTGATGTATTGCCAGTCGCGTCCATTCGCGACGTTCGGTACAACGCCGAATCCAATACGGATGAAGATCGCGTTGTCGGTAGTTTTCAACTGCCACTTGTTTACGGATCTGGACAGTCTGACCAGGGGGTTTCGAAATCTGATTACAGTGCGATCTATCAGGTTTTTATCGAATATGAGCTCGCGATCGGTTCAGGCGAACAGTATTTGGCCGTCGATCGAAGCAAGTTCGAGATCCGCGTCCGCACTTCACCTGGTATCAGATTCGAGTATGAACGCGGATATACCTCTGCCCCCACGGCGCACATTCACTCTTCGGGGATCTCCGGGTTGTTAAGTGTTGCCCTTATGGCGAACTTCGAGGGGACAAAGGCGAAGGACAAACGCAGAGGTGATCTGCAAGCCCTGCATTTTCCCGTAGGGGGGAGACGTTTCCGTCCTTCCTTGGAGGACTTCCTGTATTTCGTTATCCGCGAATGTGGCTTCCGGGGAAGGCCAGGCTGGGAGGGTAGGCTGCTGCAGTCTCGGGAAGAATGGCTGGATAAGCAGCTCCGCGCTGCGGTTCGGGATCATCCTGCGGAGGCAGCGGAGGCGCTTCGAGACCTCGGCTACAACGTGGAGCCGCCTTCTGGTGGCGACGTGGAGAAGCGTAGAAAACGTACTTGGTAGCCTCCGTCGACGCTGCTGACGAATGTTTCGCCAACCCGTTCGTACGGAAGTACCTACGCTGGGCGGGGTACACGACAACAACAGCGAACTGAGGAGTGAGCATGGCTGAGAAGAGTAAGGCGGAGGAGATCGTCGCTAAGGGCGAGCGTCCTGCGGGCAAGGGTCGTACCACTGAGTTGAGTGGTCAGCCGGTTGCGTCGGAGAATATTTCGGTGACGCAGGGTCGTCAGGGTGCGAATGTGCTTAACGACGTCCACATGATCGAGAAGTTAGCCCACTTCAACAGGGAGAACGTCCCGGAGCGGATTCCGCACGCGAAGGGTCATGGCGCGTTTGGCGAGCTGCACATCACGGAGGATGTGTCGCAGTATACGAAGGCGAAGCTGTTCCAGCCCGGCACCGTCACGCCGATGGCGGCGCGTTTTTCCACGGTCGCGGGTGAGGCTGGCTCGCCGGATACCTGGCGTGACGTGCATGGTTTCGCGCTGCGTTTTTACACCGAGGACGGCAACTACGACATCGTGGGCAACAACACCCCGACGTTCTTCCTGCGCGACGGCATGAAGTTCCCGGATTTCATTCACTCGCAGAAGCGTCAGCCGAACTCGGGCTTGCGTGACGACGAGATGCAGTGGGACTTCTGGACCCGCACCCCGGAGTCCGCACACCAGGTGACCTACCTCCTGGGCGACCGCGGCACCCCGAAGACGTCGCGCCACCAGGATGGTTTCGGCTCCCACACCTTCCAGTGGATCAACGAGGAAGGTACGCCGGTGTGGGTGAAGTACCACTTCAAGACTCGTCAGGGTTGGGAGTGCTTCACCGACGAGGAGGCCACCGAGAAGGCCGGTACCGATCCGGATTTCCAGCGCGCGGACCTCTTCAACGCAATTGCGGACGGCGACTACCCGATCTGGGACGTCAAGGTGCAGATCATGCCGTTCGAGGAGGCGAAGGATTACCGCTTCAACCCCTTCGACCTGACCAAGACGTGGTCGCAGAAGGATTACCCGCTGATCCCGGTCGGCTACTTTGTGCTGAACCGCAACCCGAAGAACTTCCACGCGCAGATTGAGCAGCTTGCGCTTGATCCGGCCAACCTGGTGCCGGGTGTGGGTCTGTCGCCGGACCGCATGCTGCAGGCGCGCGTGTTCGCGTACTCGGATCAGCAGCGCTACCGCATCGGCACGAACTACAAGGACCTGCCGGTCAACCGCCCGATCAACGAGGTGAACACCTACGCGGAGCGTGGTTCCATGGCGTACTTCTTCAATGAGGAGAACGAGCCGAACTACTCGCCGAACCGCACGGACAAGGGTGCCGGCTACCTGGACAATGGCGAGGATTCTTCCTCCAACTTCACCGATTACGGCCAGGCGGAGAACCTCTACGTCAACCCGGATCCGGAGGGCACTGACCTCGTCCGCGCCGCATACGTCAAGCACGCGGAGGACGACGACTTCGGCCAGGCTGGCACGCTCTACCGCGACGTGTTCGACGACGGGGAGAAGGAGCGCTTCGTTCACAACATCACCAACAAGATGATGGCGATTAAGAACAAGGACGTCGAGGAGCGCGTTTACGAGTACTGGGGCAAGGTCGATGCTGACCTTGAGACCAGGGTTCGTGAGTCGCTGGCGAAGAAGCGCGCGGCACAGAACAACTAGCGCAAGATAAAGACCGTTGAGTCAGCAGACTCAACGGTCTTTTTCAGCTTCGCGGTTTTAGAAGGGTTTAGAAGGTACCGCGGACCTGGCGACCGAAGTCAGAGGTGGTTGCGTCGAGGGAGGACACCTTCTGGTCGTTGTACAGGGAGGTGTCGCCTGCGAGGCGGCCGGTCTGGGTGACGGTCAGGGTGTTGTGGAGACGGCCTTCCTTGGTGTTGCCGTCGCCGAAGGAGAAGCCGGCGAGCAGCATGTCGTCGCCAGCGTTGACCGGGTTGGACAGGGTGACCTCGAAGACGCGGACGTTGCGGTCGAAGTCGTAGCCAAGGTCACGGACGTGGGAGCCGTTGTAGCGGGTGGTGGTGATCAGACGGTCGACGCCCTCCGGGCCGGCGAAGGTGCCGACCTCAACGCGGAAGGTGACGGCCGGGAACTCGCCCCAGTAGCGCTTGTCGCCGACGTTCTTCACGCGCAGCGCGACGGAGCCTGCGAAGCCGGAAGCCTTCCAGGTGGAGGTGGTGAAGTGCGGCTGCAGGTCGAGCTCGCGCACAGCGTTCTCTTCTGCTTCGATGACCTCTTCAACCTCACCGGTGTTGGTCTCTTCGACCTCGTCGATGATGTTGGTGCCCTCGTCGGTGATGTCGTTGTTGGTGACGTCTGCTGCCTTGTCGTCCTCAACCTTGTCAATGTCATCGAGGTTCGCGCCGGTCTCGATCTTCTTGACATCCTCGTTGTACGCCGGGTTCGGGTTATCCACCGGGGTGGTCACCTGTGCGCCCTTGTTCGGTGCCCAGGAGCCGGCCGGGGTGGCGTAGTTCTTGACACGCACCTCGTTCTTGACCGGCATATTGGCGATCCAGGCGGTCGGGGTGGCCCAGGTGCCGTTCGGGCGGCAGCGCTGCTGGGTACCGGTCATGGTGACGGTGCGGAAGCCGTAGGTGGCCTCGCCGGTGTTGCCTGCCGGCACCTCGTACGGGCCGATCTGCTGACCGACGGACCAGCTCAGGGAGCCGGAGACGTCCCAGCCGAGGGACTTGGCCAGGGAGTAGCCGATGTTGCCCTGCAGGCCGTCCTTGGAGCCAGAGCCACCGAGCGTGATCGTCTCGGTCTTAGAACCGTTGACGGACGCGGAGATGGACTGGGTACGGGACAGATCCTGGGACAGCGGGATGGCCTTGTCGGACAGGTTGGTGGTGGAGATGGTGCCCACCGGCAGGAAGTTGTCCTTCACCTTGTACACGACGGTGCGGTAGTCCTCGGTGGAGTTGCAGACCGGACGTGGGTTGAGGACGTTGGCCTTCAGGTGGTCAGAACCACGGTAGGTGTGGATGATCGGCAGAGCATCGTTGGTTGCCGGAGTCTCCGGATAGGACTCTTCAAGGGTTTGAGCGGTTGCGGTGACTGCGGAGCCGGCGATGGCGACGGCTGCGAGTGCTGCAACGGCGGAACGGATTGCGCGCACGGGCGGTCCTTTCTCGGTGACTTTTCCTTTGAAAACGTTGAGGTGAGATTTAACTCTCACTGATAAAGTGATAATCGAGTGCACAGGTTTGTGCAGAAAACTGTTGTAGAATTCACCGAATCCGGGGGTAAACGAAACAAACGGGGCGCCGCGGAAACACTCCGCGACGCCCCGTTTAAGCAGGGAAAACCGGTTTAGCGCCAACCCATGGTCATCAGCAGACCGAGGATCATGCCGGTAAAGCCGATGGCGTAGTTCCACGGGCCGAGTTCGGCGAGGAACTGAATTTGGTCACCGGCGAGGTAGTACAGGATCAGCCACGCCAGACCGAGGATCATGAGGCCGAACATGATGACCTTGTACCACACTGGGGTGCCACCGGTGTTGACCTTGACAGGGGTACGGGACACGCCGGTGGAGGTGCTGCTGACCGGGCGGACCGGGTCCTTGGTTACTTTCGCTTTAGGCATCGTTGTCTCCGTTGCTTTCTGGGGTTACAGGCCGAGCCTGCGTTCCATGTTGCGTACCGCGTTTGCCGCGTTCTGGGGTGAAACTGTATCAGCCTCACCTGCAGCTGCGTTATTTTGCGGCAGCAAGGCGCCGGCGTCGAACTTCCACAGGTTGTAGTTGATGGCCTGGTCTTTGCGGATCAGGTCACCGGCGGGGATTTCTTGGTGGCCGATCTGCCCGGCGTCGACAAGCGCGCCGGTGGGCACGGTGGGCCCGGCGACCATGCGGCCGCTCCAGCCGGCGTCGCGCAGCACGCGCTCAGCGTCCGACGGCTCGAGGTGCGTGATCTTCGGCATCTTCATCAGCATGCCGTTGGAAATGCGCAGCTCAATGGTGGTGCCGGTGGGCACGTCGGTGTTTTCACCGGCGACGGCGAGCACTTCACCCTCGGGACGCTCGGAGTCCACCTTGGTCACAGTGGCGCGCAGTTGCAGCGACGACAGGGTCGCGGTGGCTTGCTCCACGTTCAGCCCCACCAGCGACGGCACCTGGATCATGTCCGGACCGGAGGAGACGGTGATCGCGATGCGCGAGCCCTTGGCAATCTGGGTACCGCCAGCAGGCTGCTGGCCCAGGATGATGCCTTCTTCGATGTTGTCGCTGGATTCGCGGCGCACGTTCGGGTTGAGCTCGAGGCCCGCCTTCTCCAGCTCCTCGATCGCTTCGTCCGTGGTCAGGTTGGTCACGTCTGGCACGTCCGTCATCTCCTTGCCGGAGGAAACGGTCAGTTTCACCACCGCACCCTGCTTCAGTTCGGAGCCTGCTGCCGGATTGGTTGCGATGACGTCGCCGCGTTTGATGTCCGGGCTCGGCTCGTCCATGACGGAGACCTGGAAGCCGAGGCGCTCGAGCTCCTGGACGGCTTCGTTGCGCGGCTTGCCGGTCAGATCGGGGATCTGCACCATCTTTTCCTGCGTGATGGCAGGCTTGTTGCCTTCGGAGAAGTAGTCGTAGGCAAACCACGACACTGCGCCGACGAGCACCAGGCTCAGCAGCGCCGCGATCCACTTCAGCGTGTTCGAGGAGGTCTTCTCGTTGGCGGCGCGGTGGTCGGCGTAGCGGGTGTGCTGTGCGGCCTCTGGAGCCATTGCTTCTCTGCGACGCGGAGCCGGCCCACTCACCGCATCCCCAACCACAACCGTGTTGTCCACAGCGTGCGCGCCCGCGTCGTGCTCGGCGGCGGACAGGTGGTTACGCGCAGCGGTGGTGACGTTGCCGTGCTCAAGGAGCTGCAGGTCTTCGCCCATTTCGGTGGCGGTCTGGTACCGGTCCGCCGGGTGCTTCGCCATCGCGGTGAGGATAACGGAATCCACGTTGACGGCCTCGTTGTCCGTCAGCGGGTTCGGGATCCGCTCGGACGGCGGCACCGGGTCTTCCTGCACGTGCTGGTAGGCGACGGCGAAGGGAGATTCGCCCTCAAAGGGCGGCACACCGGTGACGGTTTCGTACATGACGCAGCCGAGCGCGTAGATGTCACTGCGTGCGTCGGCAGGTTTGCCGCGGGCTTGCTCGGGGGAGAGGTACTGAGCGGTGCCGATCACCGCGGAGGTTTGCGTCATGGCGGAGGTGGAATCGTCCAACGCGCGCGCGATGCCGAAATCCATCACCTTCACCGAACCGGTGTTGGTGACCATGATGTTGGCGGGTTTGATGTCGCGGTGGATGATGCCAGCGTCGTGGCTGGCCTGCAGCGCGCGGGTGACCGGCAGCAGCAGCTTCGCCGCACGCTCGGGCGTAAGCGGACCTTCGTTGCGCACGATGTCGCGCAGGTTCATGCCGTTGACGCGCTCCATGACGATGTAGGGCACGTCCACACCGGAGGTTTCCACCGACCCGGTGTCGTAGACCGCCACGATGTTCTCGTGGTTCAGCCGCGCCGAGTTTTGGGCTTCGCGGCGGAAGCGCTCGCGGAAGTTCTCGTCGCGCGCCATGTCGATCTTCAGCATCTTCACGGCGACGTCACGCCCAAGCGCGACGTCAGTGGCGGCATATACGTCTGACATGCCGCCGGTGCCGATGATGTTGCCGAGTTCATATCGGTCCGCGATCAGCATTTACCTGCCACCTCCGAACAAGTTTTCAAGGTCTGGCAATTCTATCCCAGGCGCCGGCGCATTCGTCTCCTGCGTCGGGGCTGGTGCCACGCTGGTTGCCGGTGCCGACGTGGGGGCTTGCTCTGCCGAGGTCGGCGCGGTTGTTTCGGGTGCCTCGTCGTCCCGCGTCGGTTCGTGTTGCTCAGGTGGCTCGACGAAGCTCACGGTGCCGGGCGCGTGCGTCTCGGTGACCGTGGTGCGCTCGTGGTGCGTGGTGGTAGCCACGGTTTCCGTCTCGGGCTCCTCTTCTTCCACTGCGGTTTGGGTGGCCACGGTCGGGGTCGTGGTCGGGGTGGAGCCGCCGGTGAGACGGTCGAACACGCCCGCGGTGTATGCCCAAGCTGCGATCACACCAACAAGCGCGAGCCCAAGCAGCGTAGCGACGACCGGCCCAGCCGCCGACTTCTTCTGCGGAGCCGGGGCAGCCGGGGCTGGTTTGGGTGCGGGTGCGGGGGGTCGTCGAGAAGCAACTGCGCGAGCTGCGGACGGCGGGTACGCGCCGGCGGGACGGGCAGTGCGTTCGCTGGCAACGTTGGCCAACATCTGAGTCGACGCGGTGGCGGACGGCTCCATGGCCACCACCTGCGTGTTCCCACCAGGCTGGGCGGGACGCAGGCCTTGGCGGACCTGGGCGATGGCGAGCTGGAACTCGTTGCCGTCACGGAAGCGCTGACCGGGGGTCTTGCGCAGGGCGATCTCGATGAGTTCACGCGCCGGGGCAGACACCGAAATCGGCAGCGCAGGCGGCTCGGCGGACACGTGGGCGAGCGCCACCGACACCGAAGAATCGCCGGTGAACGGGCGCTTGCCGGAGAGCATCTCGTAGCCCACCACACCCAGCGAATACACGTCGGAGGCAGACGTCACCTTCATGCCCTGGGCCTGCTCCGGGGAGACGTACTGGGCGGTGCCCACCACCATGCCGGTACGCGTCAGCGGCACCGCGGCCGCCGCCTTGGCAATGCCGAAGTCCGTGATCTTGATCTGCCCGTTCTGGGTGATCATCAGGTTGCCCGGCTTAATGTCGCGGTGCACCAGACCCATGCGGTGAATCACCGCCAAACCGTGCGCGGCCTGCTCAAGCACATCCAGCGCGACCGCCTCATCCAACTGGCCCTCGCGGGCGATGAGGTCCGCCAGCGACTCGCCGCGGATGTACTCCATGATGATGAAGCAGACGGTGAAGCCCGCGTCGGTGTCTGCCTCGCGGTAGTCGTAGGTGGCCACCACGTTGTCGGAGTTGATGCCCTGGGCGCTCAACGCCTCGTTGCGGAAGCGGGCGAGGAACTCCGCGTTGGAGCTGAACTCGGGGCGCAGCACCTTGATGGCCACCTCGCGCTCGTTGGCCAGGTCGTCTGCCAGCCACACGGTGGACATGCCGCCGTGGCCGATGATCCACTGCAGCTGGTAGCCGTCGCCGACGAGCTGTTGCAGGTCCTCGCGGTTTTCGGTGTTCATCTACTGTGCTCCTTCCACGGGTGCGGGGGCGGCGGGTGCTGCGCGCAGCACGGCGCGTCCGATCGGCCCGGCGACTTGGCCGCCGTAGGCTGCCTCGCCCATGTTGCCACCGTTTTTCACCACCACGGCAACGGCGACGTCCTTGGCCGGGTCGAAGGCGACGTACCACACGTGCGGGGCGGCGCCTTCGGCGTGCTCGGCCGTGCCGGTCTTGGAGGCGAATCCGTTGCCGTCGTAGCCGAAGGTCCACCGCTCGGACGCGAACATCAAGTCCGTGATCGTCGCGGCTTCCTCTTCCGTTACGGCCTCGTTGAGTTCCACCGGCTCGGTTTCGTGCAGGACCTTGCCGTCGGCGTTGCGCACTTGCCGCACCACGTGCGGTTCCATGCGCTTGCCCTTATTTGCGATGGTCGCAGACATCATCGCCGCCTGCAGCGCGGTCATGGTCACGTCGCGCTGACCGATGGTGGACTGCGCCAGCTCGGCGCCGCCGGGCAGATCGCCCAGCGAGCCGGCGGCATTCGGCAGGCCCAGGTTGTAGCGCTCGCCCACGCCGAAGCGGGCGGCGGCGTCGCGCAGCGCATCCGGGCCCATGGCGAGGCCCATCTGCACGAACGCGGTGTTGCAGGACAGGGCGAACGCGGTGCGCAGCGGCACCTGCCCGCCGCCGGCGCAGGGCTGGCCGCCGTCGTTGGTCAGCGGGATGTTGTCCGTGCCCGGCAGGATGATTTGCGTGTCGCCGGTCAGCGGCGACTCTGGCGTGTAACCGTTGCGCAGGCCAGCGGCAGTCGTGATGATCTTGAAGATCGATCCCGGAGGCAGCTGCTCCTGCGTTGCGTGGTTGAGCAGCGGGCGGCCCGGGTCGTTGTTCACGCGCGCCCACGTGTCGCCGGCAGTAGCAGGGTTGGCGATCTCGTTCGGGTCGTAGCTCGGTGTCGAAGCCATAGCGAGCACCTCGCCCGTCGACGGCCGCAGCGCCACCACAGCACCATTGTAACCAGGCTGCGCAAGCTGGTCGAATGCGAGCGCCTGCAGGTTCGGGTCGATGGTTAACTCGACATCGTCGCCCTTCTTCGAATCCTCGAGCCCGGTGCGCAGGAAGCGTGACGACGACCCACCCTCACCCGTGAGCTCCCCATTGAGCCCCGCCTCAAGCTGGGCGGTGCCGTACTGGTCGGACACGTAGCCGACCACCGGGGCGAAGGACCACGGCATGTTCGGGTAGGTGCGCTGGAAGTAGCCGGTCTGTTCGTTCTTGAACGACTCTGCAAGCGTCAGATCTCCGGCCTTGATGTTGCCGCGGTTGATCTGCTTGAGCTCCATCACCGTGCGGGAATTGCGCGGGTCCTGGGCATATTCGTCTTCACGCATGGTTTGGATGATGGTGAAGTTCACAAGCAGCGCGGTAATCAGCAGCAGGGAGACGACGGCGCCGTAACGGATCGACTTGTTCATCGGGCACCCACCACCTGGCGTCGCTGTGTGCTTTCGTCGTACTCCGCCGGGCGGTTCGCGCTGCTAGAGATGCGCAGCAGCAGGCCGAGCAGGATGTAGTTCGCCATCACCGACGAACCACCGGCAGACATAAACGGCGTGGTCAGGCCTGTCATCGGCATCATGGAAGACACGCCACCGGCGACGACGAAGATCTGGATCGCAATCGTCAGCGCAAGGCCCGCAGCCAGCAGTTTGCCGTAGGAGTCGCGCACCTGCATCGCCGTGCGGAATCCGCGGGTGATGAAGATGGCGAACAGACACAGCACGGCAGCGATACCGACCAAGCCGAGCTCTTCGCCGATCGCGGCGAGGATGTAGTCGGAGTGCGCCACCGGCACGAGTTCCGGGTGGCCATAGCCCAAACCGGTGCCGGTCATACCGCCCCAGCTCAGGCCGATCAGGGCGTTGGCGGGCTGGTTGCCAATGCCCTCAAAGTCTGCGAACGGGTCGATGAAGTTGGCCACGCGCTCCTGAATCTTCCCGCTCACCTGGTACACCGCGTAGCCACCGACGGCCACGAGGGCCAAGCCGATGGCCAGCCAGGAGATGCGGTCGGTGGCGAAGTACACCATGCCCAGCACGGTGGCGAACAAGAGCAGCGCCGGGCCGAAGTCGTTGGATGCCGCCATGATCAAAATGGCAATCGCCCACACCATCAGAATCGGCGCAAGGTCGCGCACACGCGGCAACGTCAACCCCAGGAACCTGCGACCCGCCACCGTAAACAGGGCGCGTTTCTGCGCCAACAGTTGGGCAAAGAAGATCAGCAGCAGGATCTTGGAAAACTCACCCGGCTGGATAGAAAACGGACCAAGCCATAGCCAGATGCGGGCATCCGCGTGGCCTTCCGGCTGCGGCCACACCAGTGGCAGCGCCAGGAAAATCAGGCCAACCAGGCCTAGCAGGTACGAGTACCGCGACAGCGCTTGGTGCTCGCGCACGACGAGCAGGGTGAGCACCATCAGCCCCACGCCGACGAGCGACCACATCATCTGCCGCTCTGCCAAAGGCCCGTATCCAGGGCGTTCGGCGAGGTCAAGCCGGTAAATCACCACCAGTCCGATCGCATTGAGCAGCGCCACCATCGGCAGCAATACCTGATCCGCGTGTGGCGCAAGAAACGCCAGCGACAGGTGCGCGATCGCGTACACGCCGATGAACCCGCCCACGAGGTACAGCATTTCGGTGGACAGGGTGCGCCCCTGGCTGGTCTCCAGCCCGAACAGCATGAGCAGCAGCAGGCCGGTGGCGAACAGGAGCAGCAGCAGTTCGCGGCTACGTGCAGTCAGCCTGCTCATTGAACCTCCCGGCACTTGTTGTCCTCGGGCTTTTGCTTATCCACACAACCCGGCAAGGCATCATCCGCCAAGTCCTTCAACCGGCCAAGCACTTCGTCGTACGTGCCGGTGAAGCCCTCGTCGACAATTGCTTCGCGCTCTTCCTGCGGCAGGTCATCGACGCTAAACAGGTGGCAGTCCTCCGGCGTAGAGTTCGCCGAAATCACACGCAGATCGCCGTCCTTGCCCAGGCAGGCGTGCTGGATGCGCTCGACCTTCTCTGCGGCGAATGGGTTGCTGCGCGAGGTGTGCTCCACGACGAACTGCCTGTCGTCGTTTACTGTCAGCGCGTACTCGTCCACAATGCGGGACTTCGACCACACCGCACCGCCAACAACCAGCGCCAACAGCAGCACAAGCGTGGCGACGACCCACGGCCACACCGAGCTCGGCTGCTTAGCCTTCGCGGTTGCTGAGTGGGACTCCTCGTCGGAGTCGGCGGAATCCGACTCCTGCGTCTCCGCCCGGTTGTGGTCCGGGGTGATCGTCTCCGACTTGCGCAGCAGCGCCGCGGCCCGGCTCGCGGAGGAATCTGGGTGTGTCTGTTCCACAGCCGGCACCAACGCGCCGGCCTTCACTGCGGCGGGTGTTTCGGGGACGTCCGCGTCGTCGTCAACCTCGACGACCTCGGCCACCACTACGGTGACGTTGTCCGGACCACCGGAACGCAACGCCAACTCAATCAGGCGCTGCGCTGCCATCTCAGGCGTGCCGTCGCCGAGCGCGATCTCGATCGTCTCGCGCGTCACCGGATCCGACAACCCGTCGGAGCACAACAACACACGATCGCCCGGCTTGACCTCGACGAGCTCCAGGTGGGGCTCGACCTCACGGCCCGTGTACGCCTTGAGGATCAGGGATTTCTGCGGGTGGCTGGACACGTCCTCGGCGGCGAGCTTGCCTTCGTCGACAAGCGACTGCACAAACGTGTCATCCACCGTGAGCTGCGTAAGTTTTCCGTCGCGCAGCAAATAGCCTCGCGAATCACCCACGTGAATCAGACCGAACTGCTGGCCGTTGAACATCAACGCCGTCAGCGTCGTACCCATGCCAGCCTGCTCCGGGTGAGTCCCCACAGACTCCGCGATGGACGCATTCGCGTCCTCTGCCGCCGCACCCAACAACGCCAACATGTCGGCATCTTTCGGGTCGCGGTCGAGGTGCTCCATGTGCTCCACCATCAACTGGGAAGCAACCTCACCAGCAGCGTGGCCGCCCATGCCATCCGCAAGCACCAACAAGTGCGGACCCGCATACGCCGAATCCTCGTTATTGGTCCTGACCAGGCCGCGATCGGACGCGGCGACGAAATTTAGCGCGAGCTTCACGGCATTAGCCTCACAATCGTGCGTCCCATCTTCATATCCATACCCACGGTCACCCGCTCAGGCTGATCAATTCGCACCCCATTGACAAAGGTGCCGTTGCGCGAATCCAAGTCCTCCACAAACCAATCACTGCCACGCCGGAACAGGCGCGCATGGCGTGACGACGCATAATCGTCACCCAGCTGGAAGTCATTGTCTCCAGCCCTACCGACAGTCAACTCCTCCAAGCTGGCAATCTCCATGTGGGAGCCTTGCAACGGGCCCGCAACAACCGCAAGAGTGCGCGCCTTTTCCCTCGGCGCAGGCGAAGAAGCCACCGCTTGGCGACGAACCGCCCCACCCACCGAGACAACATCCTTACGCTGCGTCCACATCACCAGCAGGATGAAGACCCACAACAGCGCCAACAAACCAAAACGCGCGCTGAGGATAATTGTGGAATCCATCTCAAACCTTCCGGTGCTTTACGGCTGGAAATATTCAGTACTCGGGTGCGACACCGAATCCGTGAAGTCCGGCTCATTCGCATTCATCGGCACCTCATCCTGGCCGCCAACAATACGAACCTCGATGTTGGAATGGCCCAGCGTAATCACGTCGCCATCCGCCAGCATCCAGTTATCCACCGGCTCATCATTGACCGTCGTGCCGTTCGTGGACTGCAAATCCACCAACACCGCAACCTGGCCATCCCAGGTGATCTCAGCGTGCTGACGCGACACACCCGTATCCGGCAGACGGAAATCAGAATCATTCGAACGGCCCAAAATGTTGGACCCCTCGTGCACCAAGTACGTGCGCGAAGAGCCATCCTGCAGCAGCAGGCTCACCGTGGCATTCTGCCCATTCGACTCGCCACCGTTTGCAGGATTGGCGGCATTCGGTTCGGACATTGCATCCTCCTTACTCTCCGAGCTCAAGGCACGAGCACGCTTCTTCGGCTCCGCCACAATGGCGTCGAATCCACTCACCACATCCGGCATCGTGTCGATATACGACGACACACGGAGCTGACCCGTCCTCAAACCCGACTCCTCAGCGATACGCACAACAACCGGCCCATCCAAGAACCACTGCTTATTACGCACGTACCGCATGAGCTGATCGGCGAGGTCCGCAGGAAGATCACGATTCCTAGACAAGTTTTCCAAGTCCTTCGAAGACACACCCACTGCGTACACATTCGGAGCGACATACTCGTCCCGATCCGTGACCACCAGCGAATCCTGTGCCTCCTGCTTGACCAGCACCTCAATCTCCTCCGGCACAACCTTGCCGCCAAACAGCGCAGCCATAGAGTTATCCAAGCCACGCTGCAGAGAACTATCGAGCTTTGCCAGCTTGTCCATTACCGCCACTTCCCACGCACCTCCTTTCTTCACATGCGAATTTAAGTAACTCGGACAGTATAGGTGCCCACCCCGACACGACCTATCCGAAAACGCGGCGCGCGTGTCTAAAACCTGGTGTGGACTGGCGGTTTGTACTTTTCACGCGGGTCGTTCTATATTTATCAAGTCGCCCGCCCGGGTGGCGGAATTGGCAGACGCGCTGGCTTCAGGTGCCAGTGTTCGCAAGAACGTGGGGGTTCAAGTCCCCCCCCGGGCACAAACTAAGTCCCGACACATACTCTCCGGAGTGTGGGTCGGGGCTTTTGCTGTTTTGACCCCTGAAGGTGGTAGGAAATTTGGGTTAAGTAGCAAAATGTGTGTCTGGTTTTCGCAGTCCTCACTGCTCAGACGGCATAAATCGGCCGTATATAAGGTTTCGCACCTTATATATGCTCGATTCTCGTTCAATCCACCGGAATGGCATCCTCATGTGCTAGTCGGGGATTGGTGTGCTTTCTGGGTGAGTAGAAACAGACCACGTTGCCCAGTATGCGCTGGGGAAATGAAGAAAAATGGCACCACTTCCAAAGGCACAACCAGGTGGCGGTGCAAAAACCCAGATTGCGGCAGCTCGACGACACGCCGCCGCACCGATCACACCCAAACTCGCGACTTTCAAGCGTTCATCTCTTATGCGACTTGCACCGCCTCATTGGCCGAGGTCGCTCGCCTGCGAAACATCAGCCGGTGGACCCTAGATCGCCGATTCGCGCCGTTTTGGCTCATCGATGTGCCCAACGATGGTGAACCTCACCGCGTCTATGACCAGATCTTCATCGACGGTACCTACACCGCCGCTGGCTGCCTCCTCGTCGCGGCCAGCTATGACCACGTCATCGCATGGCACTGGGCGAAAAGCGAAACCGCCCAAGCCTACACCCAATTGCTCAAAAAGATCGCCGAGCCACTATGTGTGGTCCTCGACGGCGGACAAGGAGCACTCACCGCCATTAAAGCGTGCTGGCCAAACACGCTCATTCAGCGCTGCCTAGTCCATGCCCAACGCGCGATCCGTCGCTACACGTCGACCCAACCACGCACCGACGCGGGCAAGGCGATCTACGCACTGGCGTTGAAACTGACCCGCATCACCACACTTGACCAGGCACGCGAATGGACACTGCGTCTCCACGACTTCGGACAGGTCTATAAAGCATTCCTCGACGAAAAGACCCCCGTGCCAAAAGAACGGCGCACGCTGAATCACCAGTGGGAATGGACCCACCTGCGAGTTCGCAAGGCATACAACTCCCTGCTGCACCTCTCACGGAAAGGATGGCTGTTTACCTACCTGCAGCCGCCCAAAAACGCACTCGAGCCAAACCGGTGGGTCTCAACAACCAACAGCCTCGAAGGCGGCATCAACGCCCAGCTCAAACGCATCGCCGATGCACACCGCGGCAGGTCAGGAGAACGCCAACGAAAAATGCTCGAGTGGTGCCTGTATGCAAAAACGCAACTGCCTGACGATCCACTCACGATCGCCAGGCGGTGCAATTTCGGACAAGACCAACTCGCCAAAGTCAACGATCTTGCCGAAGAAGACCACAACAAAGCCGACCAAGAAACAGGACGACCAGCCTTCTACGACAACGCTATCCCAACCGAATACAACCACTCGATACGAATCAGAAAAGGCCCCATGAAATAGCACAAAAAGTGTCCGACCGACGACACGCCGACCGGACACACATTTTGCTACTTAACCCCTTTTTGACCCTTAACCCAAAAATAACCCCGCAGGTTTCCCTGCGGGGTGTTGTCATTAGAACGGTACTTCTTCGCCCTCGGACCGCGACGCTGCGGCTGGCGAGTGAGCGGACCAGGGTCAGACCGAGGAGAGCGCCCTTGCCTTGATCTGGTCGAACTCCTGCTGGGTAATCGCTCCCGAGTCGAGAAGGGCCTTCGCCGAGGCGATCTCATCGGTCGGGCTCGATCCGGCGGAGCCGCCGGCGACGGACTTGATGTACTCCTCCTGCCGCTGCTGGAGCTCCTGGTGCGCCTCGGCCGCGCGGTCGGTCATCCCCCGACCTCGAACAAGCAGGTACGCGAGCATTCCGATGAACGGCAGCGCGACGATGAACACCACCCACAGCGCCTTCGCGAAGCCGCCGAGGTCCTTGCTGCGGAAGAGATCTCCGAAGATCCACCACAGGGACATGAACCATGCGAAGAAGATGAAGAACTCGAACATGGCGAGTAGGAATGAGCCGTTGTCGTCGAACATCTGCTGACTGCCTCCTGACTGGATGGACGCTGGCCGAGCGGTCCACGCGGACCCCAGCGCACGACGGTTAGGAACGAGGACGTGCCCGGGCCGTCGCCGAACCACGTTAGCAGATCTTCCTCACCAAGCGTGGTAGCCGGGTTGCGACGCGCTGACCGGGTTGGGCTGGTGAAGACGGACCTGGGACTCCACGATTCGTAGCGACCAAGCAACGGATCGAGAGGAGTCCCAGGTGAGTGTTGAGGCTACCGTCCTGCCCGCTGCGATGCTCGGCATCTCGGGGTTGGTGGTGCTTGCCGCCGGTGAGTACGGCGGTGAGCTGGAGCTGTTGGTGGAGACCTCCGAGTCGGTGACCGGGTGCCCGCGGTGCGGGGTGGTCGCGGTGGCCCGCGGCCGGCGTGAGCATCTGGTGCGTGACATCCCCTCGGCGGGGCGGCCGGTGCTGCTGGTGTGGCGCAAGCGGCTGTGGCGGTGCGCCGAACCGGCGTGCCCGCAACGTACCCGGTCAGTACACCTAATAAAGCGACGTCAGTACGTTCGCTAATGCTCGAGCTGATCTTTCATCGCTCGTACCTCTCGGCTGCCAGCGTGGTCACTTATTCGCAACCGCCCACCGTGCGTTCTCTACACCCCTCACCGTTGCACCCGCGTGAGACTCTTAGACGGACCTGACGATCCACTCACGATCGCCAGGCAGTGCAATTTCGGACAAGACCAACTCGCCAAAGTC
>NZ_KV826385.1:0-61656 GCF_001835905.1 Corynebacterium sp. HMSC034E11 | reverse complement strand
ACGCCGACCGGACACACATTTTGCTACTTAACCCGGAAATTTTAAGCCCCGGGCGCTTGCTTGAGCAGAGGCGACACCGGGGCGTACGAGAAAGAGATTACACTTAAAGGGCGCTACGTCCAAGCATAGGTGCTGGATTTGTGCGCACATTCATAAAAGGTCAAGGGGGTTGACACTTTGGGGTCCTTAGATGGGGTTGAAGGTCCTGCTTCCGAGTTTTTCTTCTCAAAGCTCGTCAGTGACTCGCGCTTTGCGCCGTATCTGCAGGAAGCAAACAACGATGTGCAGAAAGCCAGAGAGCTTTATCTTTGGGCTGGGGAGGTTGCCTCTGCAGGTCTGGAGTTACTTGCCCATTTTGAAGTTGGGCTGAGAAACGTCATCGATAAGGCTCTCAGGGAGCATTTCGAACACGATGCTGGCTCAGTGCCGTGGATATTCTCTCGAAATCCTTTAATTGGAGAAGGAGTCCGGGAAAGGGTTGAAGACACAAGGGAGGGATTAAGTCCCCACCACCGAGATTCGCGGGAGCAGATAACCGCGAACTTGCATTTCGGATTTTGGACTCGAATGCTCGGAAAAGGCAACGACGAGCTCTGGCGCCTCTGTTTGCAACGCGCGTTCCCTTATGCCCGAAGTCGTAGCGAAGTTGGCGCCGCAGTGGAAGGGATTAGGAACTTTCGTAATCGCGTGGCTCACCACGATTCGATTCTTGATACCGATGTCCCGTTTGAATGCGATCGAATATTTGCGGTGGCGAACTATGTTGATCCTGCGTTCGAGCATTTTCTTAAGGCAGTAGACCGCGTTGAGTCCCTGTACAACCGGCGCCCGACCGAACCAGCAGATACTTTGTTAGTTCCTGGAAAGAAGGAATGGGAGCTTTATAAAAAGACGTCTGTGTATGTCTGTAAATCAGGACGAACGTTTCGTCCTGTGCGTCATCTTGCGTTTTATGTTGACAGAAAGATTCAAACTGAGATTCCTGCGGTCAAGTATCGGCAGGACAATATCACCTGGAATTTGAACGAGGCGCGGCTCTTAAGGAAAGAGGCAAAAGACCGCAACAGGCCTGAACTGCGGAAAATCGCGCAAGCCATTGAAGAGCTATCTCAAAATGGATGGTGTGATGGCAGTGGGGTTGAAGGTCGGTATCAAGCGTTTGTGTTGACCTCAAAGGACGAAACGCAACCACTTGGAGCGCATCGGACTTTGCCAAGTGAAATTGAAAATACTGCGTCCGGTAAAGGCAGTGGTTGGGTGACTAAGCAGCGCTATTTGTACTTAGAGCGACTTATGCAGCAAGGTGCGGCCTACCTGGCGTAGATCCTGCGACAAGGTGAAAAAGAACCGCGCGGTAGTATTCCCCGCATGGAATCCACCAGCACACCCGCGCAGCGCTGGGGCTTCTTTGCTGTTGTATCACTCGGCCTGCTCATGATCGGGCTGGATAATTCAATTTTGTACACGGCGTTGCCCGCGCTTGAACGTAGTCTCGGCGCAGGTCCCAGTGAGGGCCTGTGGATCATTAACGCCTACCCGCTTGCACTTGCGGGCCTTCTGCTTGGCACAGGCACGCTGGGGGACCGGGTGGGCCACCGCAAGATGTTCCTGATCGGTCTCGGGATTTTCGGTGTGGCGTCGCTGGGTGCGGCGTTCGCGCCGGGCACGGCTGAGATGATCGCGGCGCGCGCCATGTTGGGTGTTGGTGCGGCTGTGATGATGCCGGCGACGTTGGCGTTGATCCGTCTGACGTTTTCCGACGAGCGCGAGCGCAACCTTGCCATCGGTATTTGGGGCGCGGTTGCCGTGGTTGGCGGCGCGCTCGGACCGGTGGTTGGTGGTCTGCTTCTGGAGTTCTTCTGGGTCGGTTCGGTGTTCCTCATCAACGTGCCGATTGTGTTGCTTGCGCTCGTGCTTACGGTGTGGCTGGCGCCGCCGAATCTGCCGAATCCGAACAAGGCGTGGGACGTCATATCTTCGCTGTATTCGCTGGTTGCGCTGTCGGGCCTGACGATGGCGATCAAGCAGGCTGCGAACACCCAAAGCGTCGCGCTGCTGGTCGGCTCGATCGTGGCGTGCGTGTTGGGCTCGTGGCTGTTTGTGCGGCGTCAGGCGCGCCTCGATGACCCGCTGCTCACCTTCGACATCTTCCGGTCCCGCATGTTCACCGGCGGCGTTGTTGCCGCGGCGGGTGGCATGTTCATCATGGCGGGCGCGGAATTGATGACGACGCAGAAGCTGCAGCTTGTCGACGAATTTACGCCCCTGAAGGCCGGCACCACCGTCGTCGCCATGGCCGTGGCCGCCATTCCCGCGTCGACGCTCGGTGGCGCGTTTTTGCACAAGGTTGGCTTCATGCCGTTGATCGCTGGTGGTTTCGCGTTATCGGTGGTGGGGGCTGGTCTGCTGGTGGTGGGCGCGTCGTCGCATAGCGTGCTGTTCGAGGTTGTGTCGCTTGCGGTGTTGGGCTTTGCGGTGGGCTCGGTGATGAGTGTGTCGTCGATTGCGATCATTGGCGCGGCTCCGATGAACCGTTCCGGCATGGCGGCGGGTGTGGAGGAGGTCTCCTACGAGTTCGGCACCCTGACCACCGTCGCGCTGACCGGTTCGCTGCTCCAGCGGGGTCTGGATGGTGGCGCGACGTACACCGAGTCGTACGAGAATGTGCTGTTCGTGCTGGCCGTATCTGCGGTTGTGTTCGCGGCGGCCACGTGGTGGTGCTTCCGCGACAACCCGAAGTCGGGGTCGGTCAATGCCTGATATGAATCCGCGGGCGTGGCACCGCAAAGCCTCCAAGCCGGTGAGCATTTGGATGGGCGTGTTCATCATCGTGGGGCTTGTCCACCCGTTCATCCCTGAGGGATCGTGGCTGCTCATCCACATTTTTACGCTGGGCATTCTGACAAACTCGATCCTGTTGTGGTCGCAGACGCTCACTGAGCGCTTCCTGGGGCGCAAGCTTGACGACGCCACCCGCCCCGCCCAACTCACCCGCACCTATCTGCTCAACGCCGGCATCGTCGCAACGCTGATTGGCCAGATGCTGCTGTGGTACTGGCTGACCTGGGTCGGCGCGCTGGTCGTCGGCATTGTGGTGGCGTGGCATGCGGTGGTGTTGGCGGGGCAGGTGAGGGCGTCGCAACGAAGCAATGCGAGTGTGTACGGCTTCGTGGCCTCGGCGTGCTGTCTGCCGGTCGGTGCGCTGTTCGGCGCGGCGCTGTCGGCCGGACTGCCTGGTCAGTGGCACGGTGCGGTGCGCCAGGCGCACATGTTCATCAACGTTGGCGGCTTCGTCGGCTTTGCAGCCATGGGCGCGCTGAGCGTGCTGTTTCCCGCGATGTGGCGCACGCGCGCCGTGGGGAGGGTCGGTGTGGCACTGGTGCTCGCTGGCGCTGGCGTCACCGTGGCGGTCGCGGGTGCGCTGCTGCGGATGTCCGTGGTTACCGGCATCGGCACCATGGTGATCGTTGCGGGCTGGGCGTGGCTCTACCAGGGCTTTGTGGTTAACGCGCTGACGGTGCTTCGCGATCCCCGAGGTCGCATCACCTACCCAGCGCTATCGGCCCTGTTCGCGGTTGCGTGGCTGATTGGCGGGCTGACCTGGTACGCAGTGCGCCTGTTCGGCGGATCTGCCGACATTCCAACGTTGCCGCTGCTGCTCGGGTTTGCAGCACAACTGCTCATCGGCGCGATGAGCTACCTCATGCCAACCATGATGGGCGGCGGTCCAGCAGCGGTAAAGTCCGGACTGCGGGAACTCAACCGTGGTGCCTACCTGCGCGTCGGCCTATTCAACGTGGCCCTTTTGGCATGGCTGGCGGTGAACAACTCCTACGCCCGGATTGTCCTGTCCTTCCTCGTGTTTGGCGTGCTTGTGGCGTTTATCCCGCTGCTGACCCGCGCGGTAAAGGCGCAGGTTGCGCTGATTAAGGCGTCACGTCGACCCTAAAGAGCATTCCCATCGTCTTGTGTCCCGCGATGGTGCACCAGCCGAGTGTGTCAACGTTGAACTCTCCGTAGTAGGAGGTAGCGCTCTCGCCAGGGCTGAGCCGGCCTGAGTAGCCCTCGCCGACCTTCAGGTCGTGCTCTTTCTCGCCGGAGTTGGTCAGGTTGACCACGAGTTTCGTGCCGCGGGGCACCTCCACCCGGTCGGGGATGAACCGCATCCGCTCAATATCAACGTCAACGTGGACGACGTCGTCGCCGGTGGGGATCTCACCTTGCGCAGGTGCGAGCAATGTCGCTGCCGTTGCGGTACCAGCGACGAGCGCAGTCACTGCGGACCAGGCGGCGAAGTGCGTTGTGCGTGCCACGGATCGGCTCCTTTGGTGTTCGTTGATGACGTTGAGATTGTATAATCCGAGAAAAACCAAGTTGGACTACAACTCAGCAACACATATAATTTTGGCGGACTTGATACACCCCTCAGGAGAACGCGCATGGAACGTAGGTATGCTCCGCGGCCAGCTGGTGAGCTGATAACCGCCGTCCACCGCCTGAGCGCGAAACAAGTCGAGGTTTTCCAAGAGGTGCAGTCCCACGCCGAAGGCATCCAGGTTGCTGAAATTGGCGAAGCACTGGGCATGCATCCCAACACTGTGCGCGGGCACCTCGACGAGCTCATGGCCGCCGGGGTGATCAGTCGCAGGGTTGCCACTGGTTCTGGCAGGGGGCGCCCGTCGCATATTTACACCGCACGCGTTGCGCCTACGAGCCGGGCATCGGGTGCGATTGTGTCGCTCGTGGAGGTGCTGGCCAGCCAACTGTCTGCCGACGACACCGATGCCGCCAAGGCACTTGGCCGCGAGTGGGCAGACCGTGTGAACGAAGGTCGCGACAACGGCGCAGATGAGGTGGACCTGGCCACGGCTGAACGACAAATCGCGGAACTGCTGCGCGAGCTGGGCTTTGACCCGCTGCAGCGTCCAGATGCGACCACCCGGAAAGTGCGCGAACTTAGCCTCAATGCCTGCCCGTTTGTCACCGAGAGCAACAAACGTCCGGCTCCGGTAATTTGTGCGCTGCACGAGGGGTTTCTGGACGGGAGGCTTGGCGGCGTCAAGGTGCAACTGCGCCCCCACGACAGGCCGGGGGAGTGCGGTGCCCGGCTGACCAAGCGTGCTTAGGACACGAGCCAGTCATTCGGACTGAACAGCTCGTAGAAGACGTTCGCTGGCGCCTTGTCTTCCGGGAGGGCGGCAAGGTCGTCGCGTAGCGACTGCAAGAAGCCGGTCCCGCCACAGAGGTAGACGTCGGCGCCTGCGACATCGATGTTGTGGATGTCGATGCGCTCACCGCTGTCGCGGAAGAACGGGTGGATCGAGCCGTCGTTGAGCGCGGCCACCAGGTCGCGGCTTTCCTGCGCTTGCGCCCAAGTGGCTTCCGACGAGTCTGAGTGCACGTAGGTCACCCGACGCGGATCGTCGTGCTTGACCAGGTGCGTGAGGATACCAGTCAGCGGCGTCGAACCAATGCCGGAGGAGATGAGCACAATCGGGTTCTCGCCCGGGCGCAGCACGAGATCGCCGGCGGCGAGAGTGGCATCGACGGTGTCGCCGACTGCGACGCGCTCCTGCAGGTACGACGACACTTCGCCGTCTTTCTGCACCGCGATGCGGTAGTGCGATGCGTCGCCATCGATGATCGAGTACTGACGCAGCTGGCGGGCGCCGTCGTCGAGCTTCACGCCGATCGACGTGTACTGCCCAGGCTTCGGCGCGGAGAAATCCCCCTCAACGGTGAACGCAGTGACCGTTTCGCTCAGGGCCTCCTTGGCGGTCACCGTGCCGCGGCGGAACACATCGCCATCCGCCACACCGTCAGAGGCGTAGAGCTCCTTTTCGTGCTTGATCAGTACGTCCGCCATCAGCCAGTAGACCGCGTCCCAGGCCTCGGCCACCTCGGGTGTGACGGCCTCACCGAGCGTTTCGGCGATCGCGGCCATCAAGTTGTCGTGCACGATCTGGTACTGGTCCTCCGTGATGCCGAGGGAGACGTGCTTGTGCGCGATGCGGTCGAGCATCATCACGGGGTCGGGCTGGGAGTCGTCGACAAGATGCGCCGCGAACTTCACCACCGACGCGGCCAGCGCCTTCTGCTGTGCGTTCTGCTTCTGGTTGCCGCGGTTGAACAGGTCGGAGATGAGCTCCGGGTGCGCCGCGAACATCTTGGAGTAGAAGGTGGTCGCGATGGTCTGCATGTTGTCGGCGACCGGTGCGAGCGTGGCCTTCACAGTCTCAGCGTGCGCATCCGAGAGATACTTGCGTTTCGAGTCGGGGAACGTGTCAACGTACATCAGGGCCTCCTTGAAGTCGCGGATCGAATAAACACGATTATAGCCGTTTTAAAACAGGTCGCGTGTTGCGGAGTCGATGTCTTGGATGAGGAAACAGTTTGAATACGGCAGGTCCTCCGCCTCCCCGAACGTGTCTAAAAAGTCCACAGCGAAGTGGTTCAACAGCGGAGCCTGGTTCTGTTGTTGCCGCCCGCGTAGCACCACCCGGGCAAATCCGATGTCTTGCTCCCTAAACGACTCGAATAGCGCGTCTTTCAACGCGTCCGCCTCCGGTGTGTTGCTGGTGGGGAAACAGACACGAAAGTCACGCGGGATCCAGTGGTAGATGGCATTTGCGTACTCGAAAATCAGGTCGGGATCGGTGGTGGACGTGAGTTCGTCGTAAAGCAAACGCGCGGGTGCCGCGGAAGGGTTACGGGCCACAACGTGATGTAGCGATTCGCCGACCGCAGCAACGAGCGGGCCCGCAGCGGGGGATTCGACCAGTAGGCCCGTACACTCCTGGGCGCGGGCGCACGACAAGTAGTACTCGACCGCGCTCGTGCCGCAGCCCACCAGGCTGTCCAGGTAGTCGTCGATGCCGACGCGCACATCGCGCAGGATCTCGTGTGGCAGCTCCGTGCCGTCGTCGTCCACGTCCACCCGCAGAGATACTCTTCCGAGGGGAAATGCGCGGTCGATAAAGACCAGTGGGACGGTCTCCTCCGGGACCATGTCCAGTGAAAACACCTGGCGTCCTTCGCGGACGAATTCGTCTGCGGTGAGTGAGCCGATACGCACGCTAAACGTGTCGGGGTCGGGCAGGCGCATGATGTCGAAGTCGGCGGGGGACTGGGTGTCGTCGACAATGGCGTACTCGGTCACTCCTGGGATCGGCCGCGTCAACGGCTGAGGCATCACCGCGCGGAGCTCGTCCCAGGCGCCGTCCATCGCGTCTTCGATATCGAACTCACCCGCAAGCTGCGTTGCGTACCGGGCGAGAGAGTGGGCGTAGACAAACCGGGGTTCGACCCGTTCCAACTGCTCCATCGCCTGCCGCAGCGCGTCGAGGTAGAAAAACTGATCGGAGACGTGCATGTCGGCTGCGTCTCCCGCCAGGTCAAAGCACTGCCGCGCATACGCGAGCGTGGCGTAGTCCATGGGAGTTTTAAAACCACGGGTCGGGCGTGGTTTCCAGACCGCGAAGAAGTCGTCCATAAAAGCCTGCACGTTGTGCAGATCGCGGTCGTTCAGATCGCCCCAGATCTTCCACGTAACTTCAAGGCCGTGTGGGCGGGCGGTGCCACTGTAATCGCTCATGAGGTGAATCTAACCACCGCGCACGACACGAGGCGAACAGGTGTTCGAACATGTTCGAATGTGTCGTGCTCGGGCCTACACTTGCCACCATGCCTTCGCCAGTGACTGAATACCTGCAGGACATCGTCGAATCCGTGCGCGACCACGACTCCGGCCACCGCGCCGACTACATCGACGTGCTCAAACACGCTGACCCCGACAAGCTCGGCCTCGCACTCTGCACTGCGGACGGACAGCTCTACGCGGTCGGGGACTGCGACTACAAGTTCTCCATCCAGTCCATCTCCAAACCGTTCGTCTACGCGCTGGCGCTGGACATGTACGGTCCCGATGAGGTCCACGCCCACGTCGGCGTTGAGCCCTCCGGTGAGGCATTCAACGCGCTTTCGCTTGACGACGAAGGCCGCCCCGCCAACCCACTTATCAACGCCGGCGCCATCACCGTCAACCAACTTATCGGCGGCCCCGACATCCCCGTGGAGCAGCGCAGCGAGAAACTCCGCGCCTACTTCTCCCGCCTTGCCGGCCGCGAACTGAGCATTGATCAGCGGGTATTCGAATCCGAGAAGGCAACCGCCGACCGCAACAAGGCGTTCGCCCACATGCTGCGCGAAGCGGGCACGATTAGCGACGATGCCCACGAGGCCGTCGCCTCTTATATCGCCCAATGCGCCATTCTGGCCACCGTGAAAGACCTCGCCGTCATGGCTGCCACCCTTGCCAACGCTGGCATCCAGCCGGTCACCGGTGAGCGCATCGTCTCGGCGGAAGCAGCTCGCCTCGCCCAGGCAGTCATGGTCTCCGCAGGCATGTACGACGCCTCCGGGCGCTGGATGGTCAACGTCGGCATCCCTGCGAAGTCAGGCGTGGCCGGCGGTTTGATCGGGACGTTGCCAGGCCAGTTAGGTATTGCGTCGCTAAGCCCGCGCCTGGATAAACAGGGCAACTCCGTGCGCGGCGTGAAAATCTTCCGAGAACTGTCCAGCTCCATGGGGCTGAACCTGCTGTCGTCGAACTTCTACTTCGCGCCGGGCATCCGTCGCATTGAACGCCGCGACGACGCCGAAATCGTCGAACTGCAAGGCATGATCACGTTCACCTCCGCCGAAAGGATCCTGCGTGGTCTTTCCGAGCGCCGTCTGACCAGCACAAACCTCATCCTTGACGTCTCCGGCGTGACCGCGTTTAACAAGGCTGGCCGCGACCTGATCAAAGACGGTCTGATGCAGTACCGGGACGAGGGCTACAACATCTCCATCTACGACCCGGACCACACGCTGTCGGACTACGAGTTCGCCGACGGCACCACCGCCCAAGCCATCCGCGACTTCACCGCCTCCTTCTCCGTCCCGGCCACCCGCGAAGAGGTCTACGAGGCGATCACCAAACCCAAAACCTGGTGGGACGAACGCGTCGAAGGCGACGCCGCCGAACAAGGCTCCGAGTTCCACTACTCTGACGACGACCGCTACGTTGGCTTCTCCGTCAAGGAAGCCGACGACGGCAAGCGCATCGTCTGGGATGTCGAACCCACCGACAACCCCAAAGAGGACCACGAGTGGGACGACACCTCCCTCATCTTTGACATCGAAGAGGACGAATCCGGCAAAACCAAGGTCAACTTCACCCACCGCGGCATGCGCCCCCACGACAGCGGCTACGAAGAAATTGCCAAGGAGTGGCGCGAGCGCATCGCCAAGGGTCTGCAGCCGCTCATTCGGCGCAGGGAGGAAAATTCGACCGATTCATGACGGAAAAAACGACCGATTCACGACGGAAAATTGGTATGGTTCGTGTCTATGGGATACCTGCAACGGGCCGTAGACACCCAACTTGACCAGCTCCTTCCGTATGCGTCTGCTATTGCGGTTGAGGGGCCGAAAGGTGTCGGCAAAACCGAAACTGCGCGCCGGCGAGCGTCGACGGTGCTCAAGCTCGACACGGATGAGGGTGCCGGAGTTCTCGCCTCGGATCCGGCGTTCACCGCAAGCCCTGATGGCACGATCTTGATCGATGAATGGCAGCGCCACCCCGAGTCCTGGGATTACGTCAGGCGGGCGGTGGATAATGGTGCTCCCGCCGGGCGTTTTCTCCTGACCGGCTCAGCCACTCCCGTAGCCGGGACTGATACTCACAGCGGAGCAGGGCGCATCTTGTCAATGCGAATGAGACCGTTGGCGTTGTTTGAACGGCGTGGCTGGGAGTCGTCGATAAGCATGCGCGAACTTTTTCAAGGTGACGCAACCATCGCAGGCGAGACCGACAAAACCCTGAAAGACTACATTGACGCGATAGCGTCCGGCGGCTTCCCGGGCTTCTATGAAGCGCCACCGGTACTCCGCAACCAGCAGCTGGACTCCTATCTCACCCGTGTGGTGGATCGCGACCTCCCTGAGCAGGGCTACACCGCGCGCAACCCAACAGCGTTGATGAACTGGCTAGCGGCGTACGCAGCAGCCAGCTCCACGACGACGAGCTACCAGGAGATTCTCGACGCAGCCACGCCCGGACAAACCAACAAACCCGCTAAATCCACGACGATGGTGTACAGAGAAAAACTCGCCGAGTTGTGGATGCTGGACCCCGTGCCAGCTTGGGATATGCGACGCTCCCCGTTCGCTGGCCTCGCGAAAGCACCGAAACACCAGCTTGCGGACCCAGCGTTTGTCCTGCGTCTGCTGGAGATTCCAGCTGCGAAACTCACGGGGCGGTTTAACTATCTGCTCGGACCACTGTTCGAGTCGCTCGCCACCCTCACCGTGCGGGTAGCGGCGCAAGCATCCTTCGGTACCGTCGGCCACTTCCGCACGGTCAAAGGGGATCGAGAGGTCGACCTCATTGCGCAGGACCAAGACGGTGCGATCGTGGCATTGGAGGTCAAACTGGCCGCCAACGTGGGTGACGACGACGTCAAGCACCTGCTTTGGTTGCGCGAGAAACTCCCGGACGATGTTGTGGACGCGGTGATCCTCACCACCGGCACCCGCGCCTACCGCCGCCCCGACGGAATCGCGGTCGTACCGCTGGCGCTGCTCGGTGCGTAGGCTCGGGCACATGTTGGATCGCACAATCTGGTGGCACGTCTACCCGCTCGCCGCGCTCGGCGCGCCGATCCGCGACACTAAAGATGCCGCACACCGCCTACGCGGACTCGAGGCGTGGCTGGACTACCTGGTCGAACTCGGCTGCAATGGCCTGCTGCTCGGTCCCATTTTCGAGTCGGTCACCCATGGCTACGACACCCTCGACCACCTGCGCATTGACGCAAGGCTTGGCGACGACACCGACATCGACTGGCTTATCAACGCCTGCGCAACCCGTGGCATCAACATAATGCTCGACGGGGTCTTTAACCACGTGGCCCGCACCCACCCTTGGGTTGAGCAAGGTCTTGCCGGCGACACGGACTGGGAGGGTCACAACGAACTGGCCACACTCCACCACGACGAGCGAGAGATCCGGGATGCGGTCGTCGACATCATGTGCCACTGGCTGCGCCGCGGCATCGCGGGGTGGCGCCTCGACGTCGCCTACGCCGTCCCGTCCGAATTCTGGCGCGACGTGCTCTCCCGCGTTCGCGAGGAGTTCCCTGACGCAATGTTCCTCGGGGAGGTCATCCACGGCGACTACGCAGAGATCGCCGCGGCCGGCACGCTCGACGCAGTCACCCAGTATGAACTGTGGAAAGCCACCTGGTCATCGCTTGCCGACGCCAACTTTTGGGAACTCGCCCATGCCCTCGAACGCCACCCCGCCGACCTGTTGACCAACACGTTCATCGGCAACCACGATGTGGACAGGATCGCCTCCACAGTCGGACCCGACAAACTGATCCTCGCCGCCGCGATTCTCATGACCGTGCCCGGCATGCCGTCGATCTACTACGGCGATGAACAAGGCTTCACCGGCACCCGCGGCGAGGGCTGGTCTGCCGACGACGCCGTCCGCCCCGCCCTGCCAACCACCCCGGCCGAACTCTCGCCACTGGGTGGGTGGATTTTTACGGAGTATCAGAAGCTGATCGGGGTGCGTCGCCGCAACGCATGGCTCACACGCGCCCGCGTTGAGGTGCTGGATAAGACCAACGAGACAATCTCGTTTACCTGCACCGACGGCGAGCACTCGCTCCAGACCGACCTGTGGCTTGACCCCACACCCGGCGTGCGCATCCACGCCGGCGGTGAAGAGCTCTACAGCTGGATGTTGAAGTAAGCCAGGATCTGCGCCAACGCGTCCTGCAGCATCTTCAGCAGGTCTGGCAGCTGCAGCGTGGTTACGCCAGCAACCGGCACATCAAACGACGGCATGCCCGCCGGCGTGAGGTTCACGCGCTCCGGGAACTGCGGCTGAATGTTCAGCTTCGGCTGCTGCTTCGGCTGCTGTGGCTGTTGTTTAGGCTGCTGAGCCGGCGCTTGCGGTTTCGGCTGCTGGGTCTGCTGCTTCGGGGCGGTGGTGTTGGCCGTCTTGTTGCCGCCCTGGGTGCCCTTGAGGCCGCATCGGTTGGCGGCTTCGTCGACACGCGACAGTGCCTCGAGGATCTGTGGGCCGCGACGGTCGAACGCCGCGAGCGTGCGGGCCTGGCGGACTTTCTGCTGGTAGTCGGCGTCGTTGGTCCAGTAGCGGGAGGCCTGGTCGCAGGAGATCGGGCCGGACGGCAGCGCGGCAAGTGCGTCGTCGATGGCGTCAGCTTGGGCGGTCGGCGCGGCGGCGATCGTGCCGGCCAGCGCGGCGGTCATTGCGAGAGTACGGAACTTCATGCGGAACAGTATGTCACGGATGGGGCAGATGTGACAGGTGGGAAGAGCTACTTCGGGCGCTTTTCGCATCCAATCCCGTCGCCATCGCGGTCTAGGTGGGAGCCGTAGCCCGGGTCATTGCTTCGAATGGGGCGTCCCAAGTCGTTCCAAACGGCGCGGCAGTTCGGGTATGCCCTCGACGGTGCGGGTGCCGGGGCAGGCTCCGGCCGTTGCACCGGCTTCGGAGCAGGGGTTGGAGCGGGCCGCGGTGCAGGTTTCGGTGCTGGCCTCGGTGCTGTTTTCGAGGCGGGCTTCTTCGGTGCGGGCTTCGGTTTCGCGTGGCAAGGGATGTACTTCGGTGCAGGGTTCGGAATGAATCCCTGTTTCATCGCCCAGCATGTGCCAGCAGCGATCGCCCCGTACACGGCAATGGCGCCAGCAAGTCCAAGCGCGATCTCGAGCGGGGTGTATTCCTCTGCGATGGCGGGGTTCTGCTCGGGATTTGCAGTAGTCGTGACTGGGGTGGCTGTCGCGGTAGTGCTTGGTTCCACGGCTTCGGCTGCGGGCGCTGTTAACGTTCCGGCAGTGACGGCGCTGGCGGCAAGCGCCGCTACGAGAGTTTTCTTCATGCGTTAAGCATCCCACGTGGCCACCTTTGCTTCATATGCAGGTCTCGATATGCGTAATCCCAGGTTGGAGCGTTTTCCCGAAATTACGGCGGAAACTCGGAAAACGTCGTGACCAGCAGTTACGCATATCGAGACCTGCATATGAAGGGAAATGGGGCGAGAAATGGGGCGAGAAATGGCCGCGAAACCTATGCCCCGACGAAGCGGCGGATCAGGGAACGGTACGCCCGGACCGTGAGGTCGACGTCTTCGAGGGAGACGGATTCGTCGTGGCTGTGGAGCTCACCTAGAACAGACCCCAGCGTTTCGCCGCGCCCGTGGAGGGCGAATCCGTAGCCGACACCACCTTTACGACGAGCAAAGCGCAGGTCGGATCCACCCGCCGCGATCGTCGGGACGACGGGGACGTCGGGGAAGAATTCGTGGAAGGTGTCCACGATGGCGTCGTAAAGCGGGCCCGAGGTGGGGGAGACGGTGCCGGGTTCGGTGATGAGGTGGGTGATCTCCACCTCGTCGGCAAGGTCACCGAGCGCTTCCCGGAGCAACTCGTCGATCTCTTCTTGCGTTTGGCCAGGCAGCGGGCGGATGTCGAGCTCCATCCAGGCGACGGACGGAAGCACGTTGATCGCCTCGCCGGCACGCAGCACAGTGGGGGAGATGGTGAGGTGGCTCATGGCGTGGGAGTAGCTCTGCAGCTGACCGAACGCCTCGTAGCCTTCGCCGCGCAGCAGGGCCGCTTCGGTGTCGGGGTCGAATTTCCAGGCGCGGACGTAGCCCTCCCAGATGTCGTCGCTACGCACTTCGGGCGTGATGGCGGCGATGCGGCGGGCGACCTCGCCGATCTTGGTGACCGCCATGTCGCGGCCGAAGGGTGCGGAGCCGTGGCCGGCGTCGCCATGCACGGTCAAGCGGCGCTGTGCGGCGCCCTTCTCGCCAACGACAACCACGAGTGCGTCAGAGCCGTCGGACACAGGCAGGTGTGAGCCGCCCTCCTCGGATAGGCAGTTCGCCCAAGGGAACGACGCGTTTTCGGCGAGCCACGCCGCGCCGAGGCCACCGCGGGCCTCCTCGTCGGCGCATCCCACGAAGGTCAGGGTGCCTTTGGGTTGCGTGCCGGAGAGGGCAACGTCGCGCACAGCCGCCGCCATCGCTGCAGTGATGTAGAGCATGTCGGTGGCGCCGCGCCCGTACATGCGGCCGTTTTTGATCTCACCCCCGAACGGGTCAACTGTCCATTTATCCTCGTCGACGGGCACGACATCGGTGTGGCCCAAAAGGGTGAGTGGCTCAGCGTTGGGGTCGGTGCCTTCGATGGAAAACGCTACGGAAACTCGACCCGGATGGGGTTCGAAGCGTTCTACGTCTACACGGGTATCCCCGAAGAATTCCTGCAGCGTGCGGGCGTTTCTTTCCTCGTGTCCAGAATCTGCCGTTAGGTTGTTGACGCATCCATTTCTAATAAGGGCATGTAACAGTTCCAGAGTGTCATCGGTTAGGCTCATACCACATAACACTAATGTCGGAAATCTTTTGGAGACATGGGATGACTGAAACTACCCTCCCGGGCCGCCGCTCGGACAGCCAAGACCCGCGCGCGCTGCGCACTCGCAAGGCGCTAATCGACGCCACCATGCGCCTTCTCAACGACTACGAGGTCGCTGATCTGAATGTCTCGCAAATCGTGAAAGAAGCAGGCGTGAGCCGTCAAGTGTTTTACCAGCACTTTGAGGACCGCGACGCCCTCGTACTCGCCACCGCAGCGCAGTGGGTCTTGGCGGCCTACGGCAGTTTCGCGGAACGATTCAGCATTGACAAGAACTTTGAAGCGTCGGTCACTGCACTGGCACAGGCGACCGCTGGTCACTACACCGCCGCCACGCGCATCATCGACTCGCCGATCCACAGCCTCCTGGATAACCAGGTCTACGAGGTCATGCTGCCCACCATGCGCGAACAACTCCTGCCCCGCGCCGCCCGTTGGGAAAACGCGGACATGAAGCTTGTCGACGATATGGCCCGGTTCTACATCGCAGGCATGCAGCAACTCATTGAGCAGTGCATCCGCGAAGGCGTTCCCGCAGAGGAGTTTGGTCGCCGCGCCGAAGCCGTGCGCCGCGTGCTCATTCGTGAGTAGCCTGGCGGGGTATGAACCAGGTACGTGAGGTCGTCGAAAAGCTAAAAGCCCTGTACAACACGTCGTGCGACATCGCACGCGCCGGGGACTTCGAACGCTACGGGGAAGTGCGCTACCCCAAACTGACCGTTGACGTGCTCGAATGGCGCCCCATCGACCGCTCCAAAACCTTCGGCTACGTCGACAAAGCCGGCACCTACTCCGCCGTCCTCTCCCGCCCCGACCTGCTCGAGGACTACCTCACCGCCCAACTCGAGGCGCTGACCTCGAACTATCCGTGCTCCATGCGTGTGGAGTACTCCGATATCGTCATCCCGCCCGCCTACATCAAGGGCACACCGCCTATCGACGAAACACGCAACCTGCCCCGACCCGCCCTCGACGACGTTCACGACGCCATCGTCGACGGCCACTGGGACGCCTTCCACGGTCCGGAAAAACCCCTGTTCCACTTCGGCCCGCAACGCTTCGACCTCGCCATCGCGCGACTCGAGCACTACACCGGCATCGACGTAGACACCCTGCAGCGCTACATCCTGTTCACCAACTACGCCATGCACGTCACCGAATTCGTGCGCTTCGGCCTGCGTGAACTGTCCGACCCCGACTCGCGCTACACCCGCCTCGTCCTCCCCTCCGGCGAAACAGTTTCCGACACCGTCGCGCTCGAAGACCTGGAGCTGGGGTCGAAGTTCCAGATGCCGCGCTACGACCTGATCACCGAAAACGGCGACGGCATCACCATGATCAACATCGGCGTCGGCCCCTCCAACGCCAAAACCATCACCGACTCGCTGGCCGTTCTGCGTCCGGAAGCGTGGATCATGATCGGCCACTGCGCCGGCCTGGACGCCCGCATGCGCATCGGCGACCTCATCCTCGGCAACGCCTACGAACGCCACGACCACGTTCTCGACGACTACCTGCGCCGCGAACTGCCCATCCCCGCCGTCCCCGAAGTGCAACGCACCCTGGAAAAGGCCGTGACCAAGGTGTACGGCGACGACACGTCGTTGATGCGCACCGGCACCGTCCTGTCCACCGGCGACCGGAACTGGGAGTGGAAAGACCCGCAGGACCTGTGGGAATGGCTCCGGGGATCCACCGCCGCAGCCGTAGACATGGAGTCCTGCACAATCGCCGCCAACGGCTACCGTTACCGCGTCCCCTACGGCACCCTGCTGGCCGTATCCGACCTGCCGTTGCACGCTGTGCCGAAACTGCCCGCCGGCGCCCAGGCGTTCTACTCCAACTCGAAGGAAGCCCACGTCATGTGTGCCGTGCGTGCGATGGAGAAGCTTGCCCGGCGCCCCGAACGTCTCCGGACCCGGAAGCTGCGCCGCACGATCGGTGAGGTCCCGTTCCGGTAAGTCCTTCGCGGCTTCATATGCAGGGCTCGATATGCGTAACCCCTGGTCACGGCGTTTTGCGGAAAATTGGCCAAAATTTCTGAAAACGCGCCGACCTGCACTTACGCATATCGAGCCCTGCATATGAACAAAACCCCGCACACCTAACGGCCAAGTTCGAGGCGCGCCCGCACCGCCCCGACGAACTCCTCGGGGTGCTCCTCCAGGTAGCGCGGCGCGTACCGGAGCAGGGGATGGCCGGCGTTGCCGAGGCGGTCGGCGCGCGTTTTCTCGTCGAGAAGTGCCTTGTGCGCAGGGCCGAAGGTGGTGTCGTCGTACTTCACGCGCCCATCGATCTCAACTCCCAACCACCCGTTAATCAGCAGGTCAACGCGGTACCTCCACCGGGTGAGTGTGACGTTGGCGCGGACGTCGGTGATGCCGGCTTCGATGAGCAAAGCGCGCGCGTAGGCCTCGGGTGCGGATTCGGACAGGGTCGACGCGTGCTGCGCGGCCAGGCGGGCGGCGGGTTTGCCTGGGAAGCGCGGCTCAGTTTCGACGAGGTGCTGCAGCTGGGCCGGTGTGAAGCCACCGCGTTGGACGAGCCAGTCTGCGGCGACGAGTGCGTGGGTGAAGCCGTCGAGGCGGGCAATGTCCAGAAAGGTTTGCAATGGTGACGTAGTGGACATGGCTTCCCCGCGGCGGATCCGGGAGGCGGGGAGTGTGCGTTGCACGTAGCGCACGCCGGCGGGCCATGTTGAGCGCCGCGGCACCGACGGCAACACCAGCGCGACCTGGTCTAGCGGCGTGTTCACGACCCACATGTCGTTGAGGTACGCGGAGGCGCGACCGGTGATCACGGCGGCGTGGACGGCAAGGCCCGCGCAGTAGGCCCGGGCCCAGTGCTGCTGGTGGATCTTCAAGGCGTCGTACGAGCGGCGCGCCAGCGCGTGTGACGTGGATAGGCGAAGCAGGTCGCTGCTGAGATATGTCTGCCCTCGGACGTCGACAAGGTTGGTTCTGATTTCGGTTTTCCATTCCCCCATGCGGGAAATCCTAGGTGGTTTGTACACTGCCTGGCGATGGAAACTTTCTTCGACGACCCCGCGATTGCGATGGCGCATCGGTCCGCTGTGCGCTCGATTGAGCGGGTGGTCAAGGAAACGGCAACGCCGACCCCGAACGCACAGCAACGCGTCATAGAACAGTTAAGGAACCAAAAAACGCTGGTCATCACGGGCGCGGGTGTGTCGACGGATTCGGGCATTCCCGACTATCGCTCCGAAACCGGCCGTTTGACCAAGGGCCGTCCGATGACGTTTCAGGAGTTCGCGCATTCGCCGCGTCAGGTGCGTCGGTATTGGGCGCGTGCGTTCGTCGGTATGCAGTTCATGCGGGCGGCGCGGCCAAACCGGACGCATTTTGCGCTTGCGGAGCTCGAGCAGGCCGGCCTGATTCGTGGCATTGTCACGCAAAACGTCGATGGACTGCACACACAGGCGGGCTCGCGAAACGTGATTGCGTTGCATGGCGATATGGAGCATGTGGTGTGCCTGGACTGCAATGTGATGCATGAGCGATCGCTTATCGACGACCTCCTCACCGCCGCCAACCCCAACTACTTCAATTCTGTCGAGGTGGTCGGGACGATGATCAACCCGGACGGCGACGTGGAACTGCGCCAAGAGGACGTGGAGCGCTTCCGCATGATCACGTGCCCGAACTGTGGCTCGGAGCGCCTGAAACCCAGCGTGGTCTACTTCGGCGAGAACGTGCCCAAGGCCACGCGAACACAGGCCGATCAGTGGCTGGCGGAGTCGACGGGTGTGGTGGCGATCGGTACGTCGCTTGCGGTGATGAGCGGCTACAAGTTCATTCTGGATGCGAAGAAGCAGGGCAAACCTACCGCTGTGATCAATGGCGGGCCGGGGCGTGCGGATACGAAGGTGGACACGCTGTGGCGCACCGACGTCGCTGACGCCATGGATGCGATCCTGGACGGGCTCGACTTGTGATTCTCCTGCTCATTGTTCTTGCAGTAGCGGTTTATCGTTACATCACTACGCCGTTGGAGACTGCGTTTTCCACCGCCTACCCAAGTGATCTCCACGTCTACGTGCTGGGCGGGCAGCAGGTGAAGGACCACCTGCCGCTCTATGCGCACGACCTGTTGCCGGGCTTGCCGTTCACGTATCCGCCGTTTGCGGGCGTGGTGTTTTCGTGGCTGCCAACCGAGGAGTGGTTCGGCGTCGCCTGGAAGTTGGCCAGTGTGGTGGTGTTGGCCGGGGTGGTGTGGGGGTCGTCGATAAGCAAGAAGCACGTGGTGCCGCTGGTGGCCTTTTTCGTGCTGTGCACGGAGCCGGTGCAAGGCACGCTGTACTTCGGGCAGGTGAACCTGCTGCTCATGGGGCTGGTGTGCCTGGATTTCCTGCCGAAGAACAGGTTGCCGGGCATCGGGACGGGCCTGGCTGCGGGGATCAAGCTCACGCCCGCGTTTTTCATCGTGTTGTTGATCTATCAGCGCAGGTGGGGAGCAACATTCGTTGCCGCGTTCACGTTCGTGTGCACTGCGGCGAGCGGGATGAATGTGGTGGACGCGCCGAACTTTTGGACGCGCGCGATCTTCAGCACGCAACGGATTGGGGTGGACGAGAATCCGGGGGCGCAGTCCATACGCCAAGTGCTGGCCCGCGCCGGGATGGATTCGACGCTGCTGTGGCTCACGCTGTGTGCCGCCGTGACCATCCTTGCGCTCCTTGCTTGTCGACGAGCCCCCGCCCCCCTCGCCGTCTCCTTCATCGGCCTAACCGCGTGCCTGGTTAGTCCGTTTTCCTGGTACCACCACTGGGTATGGATCGTGCCGCTTGGCGTGTTCGTCTTCGAACGCTACGGCTCGGTGGCGCTCATGGTGCTGATGGCCCCGTACGCTTCGGTAGTGCTCTGGCCTGGCGCCCCGCAGTTCCTTTACATTGCCGTGCCAGTGCTCTTTATGGCGTGGTACGCGCTACCCTCGGGTTATGCGCATCCGTTTATACGCCGCAGCGACCGCGGCAGCCACAGCACTCGTCCTCGCCCCCGCAGCCTCCGCCGACCCGGCCCCCGTTACCGGCGTGGAACTCAACCAGCCCGCCGACCAGGTCATCGCGCTTGAGACGAAGTTCAACCTGACCAACGATGCGGAAACCGGCATCAGTGAACTGCGCAAGCTCCGCGGCGACATGTGGGACCAGAACGTGCCGTACGACGGAAAACCGCTCCGCACGGTCGCTGCAGAACAGGGCCTGGATACCCGCGAGAAGTACGTCAACGCAGTGCAACTGGACACCGGCTACAACCTGATCGCGCTGCAGCGTGCGGTGGAGGCGGCGAAGAAGTTCGCGCACGTCCGCCCGTTCAACGCAACGTGTACGGACAACTGCGGCCCGGAGGACACCGCCACCATCGGCGGCAAAGGAGGCTGGGGCGCGAACTTGCACAGCACGGCTAACATGAGCCGCGCCATGCAGGGGTGGGGCTATGGCGAGCTGGCGGACCTGAAGCGTCTGAACGGCAAGTGGTCCGACGACAAGAACAGCATGACCGGCCACCTGCACACGTTCCTGAACCCCACCGTGACTCGTGTCGGTTTCGCCGGTGCGGTCACCGCTGAGGGCGAGGCATCGGCTGCGGTGGTGGGATACAAGCCGACCGACGTGGAATCCATGCCGCAGGGTTCCCAGAAGGTGGTTCTGCACCGTCCGGCGGATGGCAACGAAACCCCGAACACCACGCCGAAGAAGTTGGTCTTCGCGGGTGTCGGCGATAAGTCGCCGGACGACGTGCGTCGGACCGTGGGCATTGTGTTGACGGTGCTATCGATCCTGGCTGCAATTGTGAAGTTCATCGAGCCATACCTGCGCCCGATCGCCGATAAGTTTATGGGGCGATAGCCTCGGCGACTTGGTCGAGGGCATCCATGGTGTCCTCGTAGCTGCCGTCGGCGCTGCGCGCGCCGATGGCTACCCCAACGTGTTTGATCCAGCCGAGTTGGCGGGTGTGCCAGGAGCCGTCTTCCTCCACGTCTGACCAGCCGCCTTTGAACGGAACCCCCAACTGGCCGAGCCCGTAGGCCTGGTCTTCGGTGATGTTGCGCATGTCCGCCAGGACGGGTTGGGATTGGTCGCGGGTGCTTAAGTAGTGGGCGTATTTCGCCTGGTCGGCGAACGTCCAGCTGGTGGTGCCAAACGCGCCGCGCACGTTGACGTGCGGCCCGGCTTTTTCGATTTCCTCGCCGACGAGTTTGGCGGCTTCGAGGTCGTCGCCCATGCAGTCCCATAGGGCGCGGGCGGAGTCGTTGTCGGACCATTCGATGGAGGCCTGGGTGAAGTCCGCTATGGTGGCGTGGTCGTATTCGCAGTGCCGTTCGGCGGCGCGTGCGATGGGGATTTTGATGGTGGACCAGGCCGGCAGGGTGTCCAGGGAGCCGGCTTTGGTGAGGGTGGTGCCGTCGTAAAGCGCGACGCCCACCTCGGTGTTTGTCGCCTCCTCAATCTTTGCGACGACCCCCTCAAGGCCCTCATACTGCTCCTGCGAATGCGTCGGTACTGCCTCGGTCTGCAGCGGCTCAACGGGAGCCTCTGCGGAGCAGCCGGCCAGCAGCAGGGGAATAACCCAGGCGACCTTGCGCATTACGCCCCCGCAACCGCCAGGGGCTCGCGAAGCACGTAATCCAACGCCACGGCGCGGGCGATGTCGCGCACGACGTCTTTGTGGCTGGGGATCAGGCGCAGGTCGATGGGCCCGGAGATGTGTTCGCGGACAGTGCGGGCGAAGGGGGCGGAGGCGAGGGGGTCGTCGATAAACGCACTGCCTGCGACAACCACGGTGTTGGGGCAGTGGTCGGAGCATAGCCCAGCCACGAGCGTGCCCAGGCCGCGGGCGCGGTTGTCGAGCGCGGAACGGGTTGCCTCCCCGGCGTCCTCCACCGCCTGGCGCAGGGTGCGGATCGTGGGCACATCGATGGCGTCCAGCAGGCCCTGGGTGGTCAGCTCGCCCTGTTCGACCTCGATGGGGTTGACCCCTTCGGGGCTGGAGATGGCGCAGGCGAGGGAGTCGTCGGCAAACAGCGCCATCACCGACGGGGTGTCCAGGTCCGCGGTGGATTGCATCTCAGAGCCGACAATCGCGCTGGAAATCGAGGTGACCTGCACCGGCACGGAGAACTGCTCGCGCATCTGATCGCCGATGTTTACCCCGTCCCAGCCGAGGTTGGGGGCGTAGACGTCGCCGCTGCCGCGCACCGTGCCGGATGTGGTCACGCCCACGGTGGCGAGCGGGCGGCCGACGCTGGTGGTCAGTTTGTTCAGGCCGGCCATGATGTGCTGGATGAAGTCGTCCTCGCTCATACGCGAGACCGGCAGGGCCACGTCCACGCTGCGCAGGGTGCGGCCCTTGAGGTCGAACAGGGCGATGTAGGTGGAGTCGGTGCCCACGGACACACCCGCGTGCGTTTCGGTGGTTTCGGCGAGTTCGAGGGGGATGGTGGGCCGTCCACGGCCTTGGGATTGGGTGAGGTCGTTGCGTTCGGTGACGTATCCGGCGTCGACAAGCGCCGCGATTGCGCGGGTGACAGTGGGCTGGGACAGGCCGGTCGCGCGGACGAGCTCGCTGCGGGAGGTGAGTTCCTGCAGGCGAATGAGGTGCAGGCATTTCGCCGCGGGAGTACGTGGACGAGAAAACGAAGCCCAAGTCATGATGAATATATTTACTGGATGGTGCGACGAATTGTCCATTTGGCCAGCTCCTATACAATCGCCCAGCATGAGCCAACCCATGCGCGAGCCGTCGCTTCTCGACGCCACCTGCGAGGATTTCGTTTACGACCTCGCAGCCATCTCTCCCACGCTGGCAACCCAAATTGGCATCGATGGCCACGACGGCGAATTGCAGGACTTTTCCCCCGAGTACTGGGACCGGGTCGCAGACCGCATGCGCGACCTCATCGCCGACGTTGACGCGTTGAACGACTCCACCGATGACTCCGACGACGAAGACGACTTCGACGACGTAGACAACCTCACAGCCGCCATCCTGCGCGACCGCCTGTGTATGAAGCTCGAGCTTCACCACCGCGGCGAGCTCCTGCGCCAGCTGAACAACATCGACTCGCCGATTCAGGAGATCCGCGACTCGTTCGCGCTGATGCCGCGCGTGACGGAGCAGGACTTCGACGCCATCGCCTCCCGCATGTCGCGCATCCCGGCAGCGCTCGCCGGCTACCGCGAATCCCTGGCAGAGGCTGCCTCTGCCGGCGATGTGGCATCCCACCGCCAGATCGACGCCGTGATCAACCAGTGCGAGGCGCTGGGCGAAAGCGACTCCCAACTCGACGAACTGGGCCTCCCGCCGGAGTCCAAGATCGTCGAAGAGGCGAAGGCCTCGTTCACACAGATGGCCGACTGGCTCTCCACCGAACTCGGACCCAAGTCGCCCCACGACGATGCCGTGGGCCGCGAGCGCTACGAACTGTTCGCCGAACTTTTCCACGGCCGCAATGTGGACCTCGACGAGGGCTACGCCTGGGCGCAGGAGGAACTGAAGCGCACCGTCGATAAGCAGAAGCAGATCGCGCGCAAGCTTTACGACGACGACTCCGTCGCCGCCGCATACCGCCACCTGAACCAGGACGAGCGCTACACCATCCACGGCACCGACAACCTCCTCGCCTGGATGAACAGCGTCAACGAAGACGTGGCCAACGTGTTCCCGATCCCCGAGGGCATGCCCCCGGTGGAGTGCGCCATCGACCGCGCCGGCTCCGGCGGTATCTTCTACACCCCGCCAAGCGACGACATGATCCGCCCCGGCACCATGTGGTGGTCCGTCCCAGAAGGCCAGGAGACGTTCCACACCTGGCAGGAGCTGACCACCGTGTTCCACGAGGGCATCCCGGGCCACCACCTACAGCACGCCTACGCCCTGCTCAATCGCGGTGAACTGAACATTTGGCGCCGCTCCGTCTGCTGGAACTCCGCCCACGGCGAAGGTTGGGCGCTCTACGCCGAGCACCTCATGGACGGCTACCGCGAAGACCTCGGCTACCGCATGGGTCTGCTCGACTCCATGCGTCTGCGCCTCGCGCGCGTGATGGTGGACATCGGCGTACACCTGAAGAAGACCACCCCGGAAGGCACCGGCGTGTGGGACGCCCAGTACGCCAAGGCCTTCCTGCGCGACAACACCGCCATGGCGGAAGCCAACCTGGCCTTCGAGCTGGACCGTTACATGGGCTGGCCGGGCCAAGCCCCGTCGTATGCCCTGGGTTTCAAGGACTGGATCGACCTGCGCGACCAGGCCCTCAGCCGCGGCATGACCCAGGACGAGTTCCACACGAAGGCGCTGAGCCTGGGCTCAATGCCGATGGATATCCTGGCCCACGCGATCCTGCACTAGTCGTCTCGCTCGATTCGTTTCAGGATTCGGGGGACGAACCCGGCGAAGATCAACACGCAGATCAGCCGGATGAGCTGCAGTGCCACCACGGCGGGCCCGGCTCCGCCTTCTGCGGATAGGGCGAGCGCGGTCTCGAGCGCGCCGGGTGTGGTGGCGAGGTAGCCCTCGTAGAGGGTCAGACCCAGCCACTTGGCTACGACCCACCCGATGCCCGCACAGAACACCATGAGGCCGACGATGTAGGCCATCGTCGCCGGCAGCAGTTTGGAAAACGCCTTCAACGCCGGCACGGACAGGCCGCCGCCGCACATCCAGCCAAGCGCCAGGAATGCCGTAATGCTCAGTGGTTCCGGGGGAACAATGGTGAAGTCCGCGAACGACCCAACCAGTACCGTGACCAGCATCGGCCCGAAAATGGACGGGTTGGGCAGCCGAGAAACCTTGCCGAGTGGAATTCCCACCCCGATCAGTGCCGGCACCAGCAACCACATCCACCAATAGGGCTTGAGGTGCATGACTTCGCCGGCGGCGGGCGCATCCAAAAATGACACCACCACCGGCAGTGTTATCGACACCGTCAGCAACCGCAGGTATTGGCTCAGGCTGACGTAGCGCATGTCCGCCCCTAGGTCTCGCGCGAGCGCCGGCATCAGCGACGCCCCACCAGGCAGCAGCGACAGCACACCCGTCTTCCTGGAAACGCCATGGTTCGCCAACACCAAACCACCGAAGAACGCCACCGCAATCACCAACACCGCCGCGATGAGGCCAGGGACCAAGAACGGCAGCAAATCACCCGGTGGAATACCTACCAGCGGCAGCGCCGCCACCACGCCGATCACACCGCGGGCGAGGGTGAACAGGTGTTCGTTGATCCGCAGGTCACGCTCGGTAACAATCGCGACCGTTCCAGCACCAACGATCCCGGCGAGAATCCATGCGGCCGGCACGTGCAGGTAGGTGAACACGAGACCGCACAGCACCGACAGCGGGGCAGCGACGATCCAACGGTTCATGTGGTGCATAGTAGTCGTATGCTCGCCTTCCTTATCGCTGCTTCAGCGTTCGCCGGTTGGATCGATGCGGTGATCGGCGGCGGCGGTCTCGTGCTCATCCCAATCCTCATGGCGACGACCGGCATGCCCGCCGCATCCGTGCTCGCCACCAACAAGGTCGCGGCGATCAGCGGCACCGCCTCGGCCGCAGTGTCGCTCGTGCGCCGCGTCGGGGTGCCCAAGTTCACGTGGATTTATGCCCTCATCGCAGGCATCGCCGCCGCGCTTGGAGCAACTGCAGTTTCGCTTATCGACGACTCCATCGCCAACCCGATCATCATCACCCTCCTAATCGCCGTGGGCATCTTCGTGGTGGTCAAACCGACGTTTGGGACGACCGGGGAGAGAAGGGTGTCGTCGATAAGAATTGCTCTGGGAGTCGCAGCAGCGGCGCTGATCGGCGCCTACGACGGCATCTTCGGCCCGGGCACCGGCATGTTTTTGATCATGGCGTTCACCGCCATTTTCACGCAGCAGTTTCTCCAGTCGGCGGCGATGGCCAAAGTGGTCAACACCGCCACGAACCTCGGCGCGCTGATTGTGTTTGGCGTGGGTGGCTACATCGATTGGAAACTGGCGCTGATCTTGGCGGTGGCCAACGTGATCGGCGCGCAGATTGGCACGAGAACGGTGCTCAAGGGCGGCTCCAAACTGGTGCGCGTCGCCCTGCTCATCCTCGTGGTGGTGCTGTGCGTGAAACTACTCAAGGACCAGGGAGCCATTGGCTAGGCCATAAATGGCCGCAACCGCGCCGACCAGAACCAACGCCACAACGAACCACTCAAAGGTGTTGAAGGAACGCTCGTTGTTGGCGCGCCGGGTAGCCACGTACGGCACCATGCCCGGCACCACCGCCAGCGCGCCCAACAGCACGTATACCGGGTCCGCCGCGTAAATCAGCCATAGCGAGTACACCGAACCGATCAACCCCACCACCAGGTGAACGTGATGATCACGCGCGATGAGCACCAGGTAGATAGAGGAGAAGATGTAGGGCAGCAGGTACATGATCGTGGCCAACTGCACCATGCCGTTGTACGACGCCGCCGAGACAAAGAACACGACCACGAACAACTGGATCACGATGGTGGACAGGACCTGGGCGTTCTTGGTCGTCGCCAATCGCTTGGGCAACAACCCATCGCGGGCCATCATCACAATCGGTTCGGCGCACAGCATCTGCCACGACACGTACGCACCCAGCACCGACAAGCACAGACCGATAGAGACCAGCGCGCCACCCCACGGGCCGACAACTGCCTCAAGCACGGCACCCATCGAGTTGTCCGGCAGCGCCGCCAACTCTTCCTGGCTGAGCACACCGTAGGACAGGGTGGACACCGCCACGAGCAGGGCCAACACCGACAGGAAGCCGATGATGGTCGCACGGCCCACATCGCTGCGGCGGCGAGCCTGCTTGGAGTACACCGACGCGCCCTCGATACCGATGAACACCCACACCGTGTACAGCATGATGCCCTTCAACTGAGCACTAAACGGCGCACTGTTGGCGTTGCCCCAGAAGTCGGTGGTGAAGCGGTCCCACGAGAACCCCAGGAACGCCACCAGCACAATAAACGCCAGGATGGGTACGAGTTTTGCCACGGTGGTGACCACGTTCATCACCGCCGCCTGCTTCAGGCCGCGCGTCAGCCCCCACAGGATCAGCCAGCTCATTGCGGACACCGCGATTGCCAACACCCAGCGGTTCTGGAGCACCGGCACATAGTGGCTCAGTGTGCCGAAGAACAAGGTGGCATACCCAACCTGGGCCATCACCGAGCCGAGCCAGTAGCCCCAACCTGCGGTAAATCCGATGAAGTCACCCAAGCCGGCGCGCACGTAGGCGTACACGCCGGAGTCCAGGTGGGGTTTCCTCACCGCCAGGATCTGGAACACGAAAGCAATGGACAACATGCCGACACCGGCAATTGCCCAACCAACAAGCATCGCTCCGGGGCTCGCGACCGAGCCGATGTTTTGGGGGAGCGCGAAAATGCCGGAACCAATGGTCGATCCGATGATGAGGGAGACCAGCGTCCAGACCGAAACGGTGCGCTTTGTCATGGCGACTAACACTACCCCAGGGGTTGTCTACTACAATCATCAATCGATACAGAACGTTTAAAGCATAAACAACTGAGGGAGGCGGCAAATGCGCAAGAAAATTGCGGCAATGACATGTGCCATTGCACTGTCGTTGGCAACCGTTTCCCCAGCGTATGCCGATGACGGATACAAACAAACAGCAGTCGTGCCGGGCCTGACCGCCACCATCGAGGCACCCCTGCCCATCGGCGAAGCCTGGTACGAAGCCGAAGACTTACCGCGTTGGGCAACCTTGAACCCCGACGGTTCCATCCACCTCACGCCGGGGGAGGGGGTTACCCCCGGTGTGTACGAGTGGCCCGTCCGCGCAGTGCTTGCCGACGAGACCGAGCGAGTCTTCCCCGTCCGCGTCACCATCAGCAAGGACGCTTCGACCGACCTCAACCAGGAAGGCGCGATCCTCGACGCACTCGTCGAATACGCCCCCGAGGTCTCCCCGAAGTGCTCCGCTACCGCCATCGGCGTCGGCCTGCCACTGCTCGTGCTGCTGCCGCTTGGGTTCGCCTCCCAGATGAGCCTGCCGCTGGTCGCGCGTCAGAACGACCTCAACCTGGTCGTCGAGAACGCCCTGAGCGTCGATCTGAAACTTCGGGACCTCAACTCCCGCGACGTTGACCTCGGCATCGCCGCCATCCTCGCCGTCGCAGGCCTCGCTGGCGCAGGCGCGATCATTTCCCAGTGTGTGAAGTAGGGTCCTCCGGCCACGCATGCTTGGGGTAGCGGCCCCGCATCTCCTTGCGCACCTGCTGGTACGGCCCCGCCCAAAAACTGTCCAGGTCATCCGTCACCGCAAGCGGCCTACCCGCAGGCGACAGCAGGTGGTACAGCACCTTCACGCCCGCGACTGTTTGGCCGTGTTTGCCAAACATATGCTGCAGTTTCACCCGCTTCACCGGCCTGCCAGACGCATACTCAAACTCCTTCGGCGCCACCTGGTCCAACTCCGCAACCTGCTTCCAATCCAGTTGCCGCAACATCGCCGCCCGCATATCGCAATTGCCTATCGACGACCCCTTCGCCACCTCGGAAACCTCAACCGAATAGTCCCCTTCGCTCACATCCGGCCACCCAAGGGTGGCGTGCAGGAAGTCCAGCCGTTCCTTCAGGTGCTGCTCCTTGTCGGTGAGCGGGAAGTCCTCAAACCTGAGGTGGGTGAGCGCTTCCGCCGCCTCGTCGGGAGTCAGTTTGATCGGGGTGGAGGAGAGCTCAATCGCACCGATGGAGGTGACGAGCCGGCCGCGTACCTTGTCGTCGACAAGCATTGCTTTCTTGGTTTCGGTCACCCTGTCCTGCGGAAACGCAATCGGTTCGGCATCTCGGATGATCACCTGTGTCGGTGTGCGCTGGATCTCCGCCGCCGCGATCCACTCACTATGCGAGTTGAACTTCGCGCGCGTCCCCGACGCCAACAGGTACTCGCCCTCGCCGACCTTCTTCGCAATCCATTGCGGAAACGCCGCCGCAATCACCTCGCCGGGGTCCGCCGGGCCTTTGTCGTCGACAAGCCTGCGCAGCCGCTTCGTATCCACCTCACCAGCAAGCCGCGCGATCGTGCCCGCCGCCTGCGAACCGAACGTCAACAGTGCCGCGCCCAGCCGCGGATCCAGCGGGAAACTGGCCAACCTCTTGCCAAAATCGGTGATTTTTCCGTTGCTTAGCGCCCCAATCGCCTCCAGATTCTGCTCCGCCTCCGTGTAGTCCTTCGGCTGATCCAACAGCGGCAGGTCCGGCGACGCCCACGCCTTCATAGTCAGCAACGCACCCGTCAGATCCGCCGTGAGGATCTCGGGTGTGATGTCCGCCTGGAAGTTGGCGTAATCGTCGCGCGAAAACACCCGCACAACCTCGCCCGGACCGAGCCTGCCCGCACGGCCAGCACGCTGATCCGCACTCGTCTTCGCCTCCGACACCGTGACCAGGCCCGTCATGCCCCTGTTATCTCTCTTTGGCACCCTGGACAGGCCTGCGTCCACCACCTTGCGCACGCCCGGCACAGTTATCGACGACTCCGCCACCGACGTCGCCACAACCACCCTCGCTGGCCCGTTCAGCGCCTCATCCTGCTCCTTGCTGCTCTGCCTCCCATGGAGGGGGACCGCATCGTCCAGGAACCCGCACACCAAATCCACCTCGCGCACACCCGGCACAAATACCAAGGTCCGCTCCGTGCCGTGCGTCTGTTGCGCCACGTGTTTGTAGAACTCGCGCGTTCCCCGGATCCTGTCCGGATGGGGCGCATAGGTGATGTCCAGTGGGTGCGTCACCGCCTCCGTGGACAGGACCTGCGCGCCCATATGGTCGGCAAACTTCTGTGCGTCCAGGGTGGCGGACATGGCGGTGAGGTAGAGGTCGTCGCGAAGCAACGCCACTTCCATGCACATCGCCAACACCAGGTCCGTGTCCAGTTGGCGCTCGTGCACCTCGTCGATCCCCACCGCACCGACCCCCTCCAAGCCGGGGTCCTTGAGCAGGCGATTCAACAACACCCCGGGGGTTACGAACTCCACCTCGGAGCCATCCTTGTGCTCCCCGCGGATGGAGTAGCCGACTTTGGTGCCGAGCGGCGTGCCGTCGAGAAACGCAAGCCTCCTCGCCGCCGACCGCACCGCCACCCTCCTTGGCGCCGTGACCAGTGTCTTTCCTGCAATGTTTGAGATCGCCGGCGGGATCAACGTCGTCTTGCCCGTACCCGGCGGCGCTTCCACCACAAGGGGACCGCGGTGGGGGATCTTGTCCACGACTCGCGACACCGGTAGGTCGCGGCCGATTTTCGCCAGGTCGAACATGGCAATCCAGGGTAGCGTGTGGGCCATGAGACGCCTCTTCGCAGCGATCGTCCCACCCGACGAAGTCCGCGAACACCTCATCACCGCCCTGCGCCCAATCCGGGATTTCTCCGGCACCGAAGTGCGCTGGTCTGACCCCGACAGTTGGCACATCACGCTGGCGTTTTACGGCAACCAACCCAACGACGCCGACCTGGTCACCGATCATCTCTCCCAAGCGACTGCCTTCACTCGGCCCCTCCGCTTGCATCTGCGGGGCGCCGGCTGCTTCGAACGCCGCACCATGTGGATCGGAGTCGGCGGCGACAAAGCACCTCTGAAAGACCTCATGGCGGACTGCCAACTCGACCCAGATGCCCGCCGTCGCCAACGTGCGCATCTCACCGTCGCCCGCACCGGCACCCGCACCAGGGACCCATTGCTTCTCGACGACCACGCCCACGCCCTCGCCGTCTACACCGGACCAGAATTCGCCGTCGACGAAGTGTTGCTGCTCGAGTCCCACCTGGGCAAGGGGAGAAGTGGCGGCCCGAAATACGACGTGGTGGACAGGTTCTACCTGCGGTGATCTACGTGGCCAGCCCAAAGTTGTCCCCATCGATATCAAGCACCAGGTTTTTAAGGTCATCAAATCTGAATCTGTGAGCGAAGTAAGGCAGATCAATCTTTGGTTGTTCGTGGAACGGGTTTTCCTCTGGGTAGTAGTCTTCCGGGTCCGGGAACGGCGGTTCCTCGTCGTCCGGTTCTGGAGGGAGTGGCTCTTCCCACGGCATTTCGGGTGCGAATGGGAATTCCATGTTGTATTCCTGCTCGAGTTCTTCGATCGCGGTGGTGGCTGCTTCTTCGTCGAGGGTGTCGTCGAAAATGTCCAGGATTCGGTGGCCTTTGGCGTAGAACTCGGCGGCCCGGGCACGGTTTTTACGTACGTTGGCCAGGCTGGACTTCCACCGCGGGTTCGTCGGAGTGACTTGCTCGTGGAGGAGGCCTTCCGGCGTGCAGATTTCGTATGTTCCGTCCGCGAAAAGCCAGACGATGTCACCGGTGACCGGATCGGGAATGTAGAACCCGCGACGATCCGTTTTCAGATTGTGGTGGTGCTGGCATAGTGCAAACAGGTTCTCCACTGCGGTTTCGCCACCTTCGCCGTAAGGGATGCGGTGGTCGAGCTGGCACTGCTGAGCGGCGCGGTTACAGCCAGGGTAAATGCAGGTGCCGTCACGGGCGATGACAGCGTGACGCATCGCCTCGTTCGGGGCGTAGCCACCTAGTTTCTGTACGGCTGCTGCGTCGAGGTCGCGTTCGACGTGGTCGGTGGACGCCAACCAGTCTTCGAAGGCTGCGGTGGTTTCAGCATCGGTCCAACCCAAACCTGGCAGAAAAACCGGGTCGCCTTCCTCGCGGTCTTTCGGGCTGTACACGTTGAGCACCGGTGTGACGGATGTGCCGGCGATTTCACCACACAGCAACTTCAAAGCGGCTTCGGGCATGCTGATGCCATGTTCGCGGGCGACAGCCTTCACACTTGCGCCGACGCGACCTGCGGCGATTGGGTTGGTGAATATCTCTATCGACGCGCGGTCCTCTCCACCGAATGAGAAGCAGTCGATCCGGAACGTGTCGCTAGTGTCCTTTTCGCGTTCATCGCGCTTCTTTGCGTTGTACCCGCGCGACTTGTCCAGGCGTTTAATTGCAGCGCGGATGCGGTCGGTGACCGTCTTGCGTTGCGGAACCTGCTGGTTGTTGCGCTTGGGGGTAAAGGTGTCGACCAGGATCTCGTCGATAAGCGCGAGTGCTTCCTCGTCTGGATCTGGGCCGAGCTCCTCGATCGCGGTATATGTAGCGGTCAGGTGGCCGATGTCCATCACCCGTGTGTTGCTCTGTAGCGCGCGAAGCCGTGGAAGTTCTTGTAGGACTGCATGTCCGAGGATCGCGTTCTTTACAAACCCCTTGTTCCAACTGGTGGCCGATTGCACCTTCTCAACAGTGAGGTCGAAATCATCCACCTCGAGGCCCGGATATGCGTACTCGCCGAACATTGTCCAGTAAATATCGCGAATCATTTGAGCGTTTCGGCTGTCTGGATCATCTGGTCGCTGACTGCGGAAAATTTTCGGTGGTGCGGTTGCCGTTGTCATGGTCCCCCCTTTCGTCTATGGTGCTATAGTATCGAACAAACAAGCGATACGCAAGGGGGTATAACGGAACAATGAAGAATAAAGAGTTCAGGTGTTCGAAAATCCTGGGTGGTTATTTTGAAGATCATATAAAACGGCCACGACACGGTATGTTGGCCAGATGCTTTTCGACGCCACCGTGATCCCACGCGAACCCAACCGCGTCATGTCTGGGGTGGTGCATTTACCTGCGTTTTTCACCTCTGATGAGCAGCGGGAAATTATCGAACAAGCGCGCGAATTAGCGAGGTCGGTTGCCGGCACGCCGGTGGCGATGCGCCAACCACGGGTAGGCAAAGGGCAGATGGATGCGTGGATGCTGTCGCTCGGGTGGTTCTGGGCGAATTCTTTAACCACTGATCTATTTCCCACCACTCCCTGGGGCGCCAACGGCGACAGCGTCAAGTTGTTTTTGAGCCGAAAAGATTAAGGCGCTCCAAAAAGGAGTGCAACCTTTGGAACCACTGTGGATACTAAAGTTCCAGAAGTGATCTGAACTATTGCCCTTTCTGCAGGTAGGCGGTTAGTTTCAAAAGTGTCTCCAATCCAGTCCACCACTAGAGAGGTACTATGTTTTTTCACCGTAATCGTGTCCTCGCAGGGGCAGTCACGCTGACCATTGCATGCTCGGTCGCGTCAGTGTCAGCCGCGTACGCTACTCCGTCACCCACCGACGCCCCCTCTATCAGCACTCAAAAGAGCAATGGTAAAGGGATTTCCACGAAGCATGCAGCGGGCACCAGCACTGAATTTGACCCTGCATTTGCCGAACAGGCACAGCAAATGGAAGCCGACCTGAAAACCATCATGTCTATTCCAGATGAAGTCCTCCTTCAAGGCGATGCTGCTACTCAAACATGGGTCCAGCAAAACCTTGTGACAGGGACACCGGGGGTAACTACTTACGCCAGTGTTCTTGGGTGTACTGGGGCAATTACGGGGATGATCGCAGGTAATTTGGTTGGATCCGCCAAACTTCTCAAGATAAAGCGCTATATCAAAGAACTTGGAGGAGTGGCGGAAGCCGTTCGCGTCATGTGGGGGGCGAGCTTCAGCTACGAGAAGCTGCAAGCTCTCGGTGGAGCTGTCGGTGCACTCGCGGCGGAGCTCGTAGGAATCGCTGGCGTGCAGGAAAAGTGCTTCGACTAGCGCACGCATGTAGCAATAGTTGCACAAGAGGAAGATATGCTCGAAAAACTAGAGTACATAGGGTCTTGTTTGTCAATTGGGGCGGCAGTAGTGGCCATCGTTACGGGGCAGTTCGTCTTAGCGCTTGTTCTCGCAATCATCGGAGTGTGGGGACTAAAGCCAAACAGAAACCTCTCGAAGGCCCAAGAAATCGATTCGAGCCTACCCATCCCCTCAGCGTCTGCAATCAAGCAGTTCCGACAAGACAATCCGGACTTCTCGCTCACTGAATCAATTGTTGAGCTGCAGAAACGAGATGCTAAAAATGGAAAATGCGACCCTATCTAGTTTGCTTATCTTGGGAAAGTTTTACCCCGAAGGTGGCAAATTCCCTGGTTCGGGTACTGCTGGTCGTTGTCCCCCCTTTTGTTGAGGCTCTGGGATGGTGCCAAACAGATAAAACATGGACAGCGCCCCATGGGCTTCAGAATGGGGGTGATCTCTAGCGATGCTGTCTTACACACTGGCCAACGACGAGGGAGAGAATCAAGGAGAGTGGAAAGGTACTTTGGGTCGCGGAACAAAGCCTAGGGGTGCTCTAGTTTGAAGTGCTATCGCCTCGCTTTTCGATTGGATTTTGGGGGTTCTGATTGGCCGATTCTGGCATCGCTTTTTGAATCAACGTTTATAAGTTGATAGTTGAAAATTCGATTGCTGGGTGGCGGGACGAACCGTAACTTTCATGCTTCACTGTTCTTCTATGGTTTCCATCGATGCAACTCTGGGTGCTTAATGTGTTTATTAAGGCGTTTCATTCTGGCCGCGTAGTAATAGCGCTGGTGTTGTGCTTGCTGGCTCTTACTCTGTGGGGCTTGCGCGTTTCGGTAGTCGCACCTGTCGACATTGGCACTGGGGTGCTTTTCTTCTTGCTAGCAGCTACATTGCCTCTGGCGACATATCGGCCTACTGTCGCCGCTCTGGGGCATCTTGCGCTGTTTGCGGTCGCAAGCTTTTCCGCTCGTTCTCCAGATTTGGTGACGTTGACGTCCGTTCTGATGGTTACTGTAGTTACTGCGCAACGCAGGTACAAGACTGGAGTAGTCCTTGCAGTTTTTACGACACTACTTGGGTTTTACTCCCCGGATAAAAAGTCGTTTAGTGTGGATTCGCAGTCTGTGACCATCTTTAGCCTCATGATGGTTTGCGCATTTGCCGTTGGGTGGTTTATCAACACGGTGAATACAAAAGAAAGGCAACGCCATCTCCAGATACGCCAACGTAAGGCAGAAGTAGCTGGGCTTCTCCATGACACGGTAGCTGCTGATCTAACTGCGCTGATTGTTAGGCTTGAAGCATTGGCGATCGCCACGCCGGAGATAGAGCAAGCTCTACAGAAGTGTGCTACCACAGCGCGTAAGTCAATAGGCGGTATTCGCGCGTTAGTGGACGAGCTCAATGCCCAGGCGATCAATCATCAGCAAGCGACTGTGCCAGCGCTAACCACGACACTGATACAAACTAATCGCGCGCTTCAGGAGGCCGGATTTCATGTTGAATCCACCGCGAATATCAGCGTGGATCCCGGCACTGAGTCTATCGACAAGGCGCTCAGTCGATGTTTGTCTGAGGCCAGTGCCAATATCATCAAGTATGCCGTACCTGATTCCATGGTGAGAATGACTGCAACTGCAGATGCCAAACAAATCATTGTGACTCTCGCTAACACTTATAGACCGGGGCGTGGGCGAGCTGGTTCCAGCCATTTTGGTTTAGTATCTATGCAGCGAACGATTGCCGCCGTAGGCGGAAACATGACACTGGATAGCGCTGACGCCCGTTGGTCGATTACTTTCCATGTCCCCGTCTGAAAGGTTTCGTCGTAAATATGAATTCCGTGATCTCTCTTATGCTTACCGTTAGCCTTGTGGCAGGATCCCCCGTAACAGTCGAGGTACCTCCCGCTGAGAGGAAACCGGTGACTCATACATACCAGATTATTAAGGACTGGCTGGGGTGCAGTAAAGGTCAAACCCATCCTTGGTGTAGTAAATGAGCGCCAGGATCCTCCTTGTTGATGATGATCCCGTAATCCGGGAATCCTTTCCGCTTTACTTCTCTAAAACCCCAGACCTAGAGGTTGTTGCCACCGCCGCGAACGGGCGCTGCGCGCTGACATGGCTCGATAGTCATACCTGTGACGTTGTGTTGTCCGATGTCCGCATGCCCGATATGGATGGAGTCGAATTACTGAAACAGACGAACAGTTTCGATGAACCACCTGTTTTTGTTGTGATGACAGCTTACGACACTGACGACACGATGATTACTTCTCTTGCGCGTGGGGCGTCCGGGTACGTCATTAAAGGACAACCTCCGCAGGTAATTATTCAGGCACTCAGAGATGCGCTTAACGGAGGGACCAGTCTCTCACCCCAATGCGTGAAACGGCTGGTAGCTCAATCCCCGTGGGGACGGTTTGTCGAACGAATGGCACACGCTTCATTAACCGATAATGAGGAAGCTGTCATGGAATTGTTGCGCCGAGGAAACAGCAATAGACAAATAGCAAAAGAGTTATTTTATTCTGAATCCTATATAAAGAAAATAGTGTCTTCTCTTCTGAAAAAAATGGACTGTAGCTCTAGGGCGGAACTTATAGCTCTCCTGAACTGAGCTAATTGTTTCGGCGGAGTACTTTCGCTGTCTGGAAAAAGGCTCTTGGCGTCAGCTAGAAGTCACGAAGAAGACGACCACTACAGCCACGAAGCCTGTGCAGTCCGCATTCTGCCAATCCGCAAGCCGCGGCTACGTCAAGAAAGTGACAGTCGAGGTAGATCATGTAAAAGTCGTCTTCAACGTGTCCTTCGTACGTGTACATGCGGAACATTCCCCAGTAGATGTCGCGGATCGCTTGGGCGCCGCTTGCGTGCGGGTCGTTAGTGCGTTGGTTGCGAAACATCGGTTCGATTGCCGTGGTCATGGCCCCCTTTGCAGGGTCGTCAATAGCAATATCGAACACACGAACGAGCGTCAGGGGATTAACCAGCAGAAATAAAAAGTAATACGGTTGCCTATTCGAACACTTTGGGTTATTGTGTGAAAATCATATAAAACGACCGCGACACGCAAGGTGGAGCAATTGCTTTTCGACGCCACCGTGATCCCACGCAAACCCAACCGCGTCATGCCTGGGGTGGTGCATCTACCTGCGTTTTTCACCTCTGATGAGCAGCGGGAAATTATCGAACAAGCGCGCGAATTAGCGAGGTCGGTTGCCGGCACGCCGGTGGCGATGCGCCAACCACGGGTAGGCAAAGGGCAGATGGATGCGTGGATGCTGTCGCTCGGGTGGTTCTGGGCGACGAATCCGTACCGCATGCTGCAGGAAGTCGATGGATATCAGGTACCGCCGGTGCCGGAGAATTTCCAGCGGATCGCAGGGGAGGTGATGGATCGGGCACGCGAGATTGACCCGCGGGTTGGTGAGACTCCACGTGTGGAAACGGCGTTAGTGAATTTCTACCCGCCGGGCAAAGGAATGGGTATGCACGTCGATGCGGAGGAAGAATCTGAGAACGCGGTGGTCAGCCTGTCGTTCGGTCAGGACTGTGTGTTTCGCATCGAGGGGCACGATATTCTCCTCATGTCCGGGGATGCCCTCGTGTTCGGTGGCCCAGCCCGCCGCGCGAGACATGGCGTGCTGGGGGCGAAGAAGGGGACGTCGGCGCTGCTAGAAGGAAGACTCAACATCACGATGCGGCAAATGGAGAAGTGATGATCGCACTGCTTGGAGTCTGGTTCGCGGCAATCGTCAGCCCAGGTCCGGACCTGTTTCAGATCATCCGGGTTGGCGCGAAGAATCGACGGGATGGCATCCTGTGCGCGCTCGGCATCATGCTGGGCAACACGGTGTGGATCGTCGCGTCGCTGGCGGGTCTGAGTGCGTTGATTCAAGCGTTCCCGGAGATCCTGTCGGTGCTGCAGATCGTCGGTGGCGCCTACTTGTTGTGGATGGGCATAGGCGCGATTCGGGCGAGTGACCCGGAGTTGCCGGAAGCGCAGCAGGTGAGCAGACCGTTCCTCACCGGTGTGGCGACGAACCTGTCCAACCCGAAGGCCGTCCTGTTTTTCGGGGCGATCTTCGCCCAGTTCGCACACGTGGGCTGGTGGGCGGTGCCGCTGCTGGTTGTCACGGGCATCATCTGGTTCGTCGGGTTCGCATTGGCGGTCCGTGCGATGGCGTCCAAGATTGAGCGTTACGGCAGGTGGATCGACGTGGTCACGGGCATCATCTTTATCCTTCTGGCCACATGGATGCTGTGGGAGGGCCTACACTTCGGCACATGAGCGAACAAAAGGTTGCAGTAGTTACAGGTGGTTCCGCGGGTATCGGCGAGGCGACGTGCCGGGCCTTGGCTAAGGATGGGTGGAAGGTGATCGTGGCGGCGCGGCGTTTGGAGAAGTGCCAGGCGATTGCCGACGACATCGGTGGCGTTGCGGTGGAGTTGGACGTGACGGACCCGGGGAGCGTCGATAAGCTTGCGCGCCTTGAGCGCGTGGACTTGCTGGTCAACAACGCGGGTGGCGCGAAGGAGACTGACTACCTGCGCGACGCGGACGACGCGGACTGGGAGTGGATGTTCCAAACCAACGTGATGGGCACCATGCGCGTCACTCGTGCGCTGTATCCGCAGCTCAAGGCGTCGGAGGGGCTTGTGGTCAACATTGGTTCGGTGGCCGGCACGGACGCATACAAGGGCGGTTCGGGGTACAACGCCGCCAAGTACGGCCTGCGCGGTATGACCAGGGCGATGCGCAGGGAAGAGGCGGAGAACAACATTCGTGTGTGCGAGATCGACCCGGGTCGGGTGAAGACCGACTTCTCGCTGAACAGGTTCGGCGGCGACGAGGAACGTGCGCAGAAGGTTTACGAGGGCAACGTGAACCTCACCGCCGAGGACATTGCGGAGGCGGTGCGGTGGGTGGCGAGCCTGCCGAAGCGGGTAAACATCGACACAATGAGCATCATGCCGGTCGATCAGGCGGACCGATAGACTGTCCGGCATGCATATGGACGTGTCGATTTCGGGCGAATCAATCAAGCTCGGACAGTTCTTGAAACTGGCCAACCTGGTGGAATCCGGTGGTCACGCGAAGGAAGCGATTGCGGGAGGCGAGGTGCTGGTTAACGGCGACGTGGTCACCTCGCGGGGGCATTTGCTTCACGACGAAGACACCGTCTCGATCGGCGACGCCTCCGCCACTGTGATGACGGACTCGGACGGCGACGATTACTTCGACGAGCGCACCGCCAACGATGATTTCGATCCGGAAAAGTGGAGGAACATGTAATGCCTGCATTCGAGGGCAAGGATGGCATGCCGTTTTGGCAGGACCTGATGACCACGAACGTGCTGAAGTCCACGCACTTCTACAGCAACGTATTCGGCTGGGAGATTGTCGACGGCACTGCCCGCAAGGATGGGCTGCCGGTGGCGGGCCTGGTGTCTGGTAAGGCGGACGGTTGGGTGACGTCGTTTATGGGCGGCGGCGAGGTGGAGAAGCTCGGCGGCCGGATTTTGAGCACGGACGGGGAGCTAACACTGTGTGAAGACCCATCCGGCGGTCTGTTTGGCCTGATGGATCCGGAGGAACGCTTCGTCGCGGCCGGTGAGCCGGGGGTGCCGGTGTGGTACGAGTTGGTGACCACGGACCAGGCCACCATCGATTTCTATGGCGACCTGTTCGACTGGGAGATCCGCGAGGAAGACGGCTACTTCCTGGCGCTCGAGGACGGCGCTCCGTTCTTGGGCATGTATGTCGGGGAGGCGGCGTCGTGGGTGAGCTACTTCGGCGTGGAAGACCTCGAGGCAGCTTGCAAGGCGGTTGAGGAGCACGGAGGCACTGTGCTCGTCGGACCTGGCGAGGGCGCGTTTGGGCCGATGGCGGGCATTGCGGACCCGAACGGTGCGCAGTGCTTCATCGTCGAGGTTGACGTGCCGACGTTCGAGGAGATCAGCGAAGCGGACTCTGTGCTGTGAAACGTGTAGGGGCGGCGCTGCTGGTGGCGTCGTTGAGTTTTCCGCTGAGTGCGTACCACGTGGACCCGTCGTACAACAGGGACCGGACGGGTCTTGCTGTGGTGCATCCGGACGGACGTGTGTCCATTTCGCCGAAGGCGGAGGAGGCCCGGCCGGCGTTGTCGTTGGCGAAGCTCTATCTGGGCTACTACGTGCTGTACAACGGCACGAAGGCTGAGAAGAAGCAGGTGGAGGAGATGATTGCCTCCTCTGATGACGGGATTGCCAGCACGTTGGATGCGAAGTATCCGGAGGCGATTGATGAGATTGCCAAGGACTTTGACCTGAAGCAGACGGCACGCGGTGTGTCGTGGGGGAAGTCGCAAACTTCGGCGCGGGATCTGGCCACGTTCATCGCGTCGATTGTGTGGGACCCGGCGGCGAAACCGCTGTTCGCGGGCATGGAGAAGCAGACCGCGGTGGCGTCGGACGGTTTCATCCAGGGGTTTGGCACGGCCCGGTTGAAGCGTGTGAAGGGCTCGAAGATGGGTTGGTCAGACGACCGGGAGAGTGCGACGGGCTCGGTGTCCTGGGGTGAGATCGGCAAGGAAACGTGGGCGGTGGCCGCACTGACGTACGGCACCGCCTATGAAAACACGGTGGATACCAACGTGGGTATCAACCAGGTCAACGACGGAGATGCTCCGCGACATCCTGCACTCGACGGCGGATTTCTGCCGGTGTGGAAATGAACCCCTTGGCGTAGTACTCGGTGCCTTCGAGCCCTGAACCTGCCGGGACCTGCACGAATCCCTCTCGGTTGGTGGTGGGGAAGGTGAAGACGTAGTCGTCGGCGGTGGGGGCTGGGGTATCCCCAAGCACCCAGGCGGTGACGGGGCCGGGCAGTTGGTCGACGGCGCGTTGGGCGTCTTCTGCGCGGTCGACGTCGAGGATCGTCGTGCCGGAGAGTTCAGCGGCGGCGGCCACGTCGGGGCGCCACAGCATCTCTTTGGCATTGTCGGGCCCGTCCCACACGGAGACGGCCCACGCGCCGGTCGGGTTGCTCGGCTTGAACACAACACCGAGCTCATGCTTCTCGACGACCACCTCACCCGACCACTTCGTCGCCGGCATCGCATGATCCACCGCACTGCCAAGCATGAGCATGGCGGCGTGCGTGATCCGGTCCGGAAGGAGTGCCAGGTAGTTCGGGCCGTCCTCGTAGGTCGCCTCGATGTAGGAGGTGAGCTGCTCCAACTGCAGTTCCGGCGGCAGGTCGCGCTTGACGCCACCGACGTTGAAGTTCGGGTCACCCTGTTCGTTGAGCGGGTATTCCTCTACCAAATCGTCACCCTGTCCTCGGGCTCGATCCACATCTTGGAGCCCTTCTCTACGTCGAAGGCGTCGTAGAACTCGTCGATATTCGCAGCGATGACGTTGCAGCGGAACTCGTTCGGGGCGTGCGGGTCAATGGCCAGCAGCTGTGCCGCCATCTCCGGACGGGCCTTGGAACGCCACACGCGAGCCCACGCGTAGAACAGGTTCTGGAAGCCCTCGCGGGTTTCCTCGAGGCCCTTGTCGGCGAGGTACTTCTTGTACGCCACGACCGCAATGCCGAGTCCGCCGAGGTCACCAATGTTTTCGCCAAGCGTGAACTCACCCTTCACGCCAGAGGTGTCGGTGCCCTCCAGGACGGATGGGACGAGCCCGTTGAACTGCTCGACCAGTTTGGAGGTGAGTTCCTCGAAGTTGGCGCGGTCCTGTTCGGTCCACCAGGAGTTGAGGTTGCCCAGGCCGTCGTAACGCGAGCCCTGGTCGTCGAAACCGTGGCCAATCTCGTGGCCAATCACTGCACCAATCGCGCCGAAGTTCTGGGCGGCGTTTGCGTCCGGGTCGAAGAACGGGGGCTGCAGGATCGCGGCCGGGAAGGTGATGTCGTTGACTACCGGGTTGTAGAACGCGTTGACGGTCTGCGGGCTGGACACCCACTCGTCGCGGTCGGATGGCTTGCCGATCTTGCCCAGCTGGTAGTCGTGCTCAAACGCGGCACCGCGGCGCACGTTCTCGACGAGGTTGTCCGTGAACTCCAGGCCTTCGTAGCTGCGCCACTTGTCGGGGTAGCCGATCTTGGAGTTGAACTGGGAAAGCTTCTCCGCGGCCTTCTCCTTGGTTTCTTCGCTCATCCAGGGGAGGTCGGCGATGCGGGTGCGGTAGGCGTCGATAAGGTACTGCACCAATTCCAGCATCTGCTCCTTGGACTGCGGCGGGAAGTGGCGCTTGACGTATTCGCGTCCGATGTCCTCGCCGATGAGGGATTCTGCGAGGGCCACGCCGCGCTTCCAACGGTCGCGCTGCTGGGTCGCGCCGGAAAGCTTCTTGCCGTAGAACTCGAAGTTTGCCTTTCCGATCTCCTCGCTGAGCACGCCGGCGCGGGAACGCAGGATGTTCCACGCAGCCCACAGCTGCCAGTCGGCGAGCGTTTCGCGGCGCAGCATTGCATCCAGATCCGCGGTGTAGGAGGGCATCATGTCGATGACGCGGCCGTCGGGGAGGCCGGAGGCGCGAAGCATCTTCTGCACCAGCGGCGGTACCTCGGAAAGTTCGGTCGGGTTGTAGGTGGCGATCGCGTCGCGCGACTTCACCACATCCCAGTGGGAGTCTGCCAGCGCCTTCTCCACGTTGATAATGCGCTGTGCGGCGATCTCCGGGCTCAGGCCCAGCAGGTACTTTGGGGCGAGGAACTCGAGCATGCGCGCGACGTGCTTCTCATAGTCCGCGAGCGTCTGTGCGTGTTGTTTCTCGTGGTAGTAGGCCTCGTCGGGAAGCCCAAGCCCCGATTGCACGAGGTACGGGACGGAATCCTCGCCCTGGGAATCCTTCTCCACCCAGTAGGTCAGCGGTGCGCCAATGCCTGTGCGCTCCAAGAGCCCTAACTTTTCGACGAACTCCTCAACGCTCGCCACCTCAATCAACTCCAAGTCGGCGTTGAGGGCGTCGATGCCTGCAGCGTTGACCGCATCCACGTCCATAAAGGAGGTGTAGAGGGCGTTGCCGTCCGCAAGAATGGCGTGGACATCTTCCTCCGCCTTATCGCGCAGGGCGTAAAACGCGCCGTCAATGCCGCGGTCAGCGGGGATTTCGTGGTTGGCGACCCACTCGCCGTTTACTACTTCAAAGAGGTCATGCATGCCACCATGCTACGGAATTGGCACCTGGATCGGGGCCAAAGATTGCTCGATAATCCAGTTGGATGCCTCCCGCTGCTGGCCGAGGGTGTAGCTGCCGTGCAAACCAATGTCGTGGAAGACAGCAAACGCGCCCAACCCGAGGGAACGGAACAGGTTGTTGAACTCCCCGAACGGGATCTGCCCCGCAGCCACGTTGGTACGCATCGCCGGGGAGACAAGACCACGGTGCGCCTCGTTCATGTTGCACACCAGGTCACCGGCGTTGCAGATCTCTAGCACGCGGGGGCCGAGCTCGCCGTAGCCCTCCGGGAGCGGGCCGAGGGACCCGCGTGCGTGGGGGGAGGTGCCGTGGGACAGCACCGCACCGTTGTCGCCCTGGTACGGGTTGGCAAACAGTGCCACACCCGAGACCTTCTCCGGCGCGATCGGGCCGCGACCGTGCGCAATATCACTGGTCAGGCGGGCGGCGATGTCGGCGCCGAGGGAGTAACCGGTGAAGGAGAAGCGGGCGTCCGGGCACGCATTGGCTAGGCGGGTGACAGTTGCACGCGCCTTGTTGTAGCCAGTGGCGGACGCCTGCTTGTACGGGGTAGCCGCGAACGGGGTGGAGCGGTACGAAACCCAGACTGGATCGATCTCGCCGGCGGTGCCGAGCTTGGTCAGGATGCCCGTCATGAACACGTTGCCACCGTGCGGCACGTAGTCCGGGATCCCCTCAGCCGTGTTCGCTCCGCCCGGCACCGCCACAAGGTAATGCGGGGCGCAACCCTTCTGCTTGAAGGGCTGTGCTTCCGCAGTGGTGGTTGCGGTGGCGATGACGCTAAGGGCAGCGGCGCAGGCTGCGAGAACTTTTCTGAGTTTCATGACAAGTGCATCTTATCCCTGCTCGTCGGGATTGCGCACCTTCATCGGCCCGGGGGTGTACAGGCCGGAACGTGTGGTCACCTCGGTGTCCACGTGTGCCAACTCGGGAACGTCGCCGACGGAGTTGCGGCGCGGCTCGTACTGCGCCACCGAACCCCAGTCGCGCTGCCAATCGTCCTTGAGGTAGCCCGGGATCTCATACGAGGTGTTCACGGCCTCCGCAGGGGCGAGCGCGCCGCCGCCGAGGAAGTCCATGAAGCCAGAGAGCTGCTGCTTGCCCGGGCCGTCCGGCATGACGCGGAACTCCGGAATCTCGGTGACACCGTTGGCGTGGAAGAACGGGCGCTGGCAGGGGTATTGGAACGCGACGGTCCAGTCGAGCAGGCCCGGGGTGTCGGAATCGAAACGCTCAGACAGCGGGATCAGCTTCGGATTGCGCAGCGGGGTGACCGCCAGCCAGTCCTTCTCCGCAAGGGAGGTGTCCTCGCCGACGAGACGCACCACGTTCGCCTCCTCCGGCAGGTCCGCCAGCGGGAAGCGCAGGTTACGCCACAGCGGGGTTGGGCCCTGGTCCAGCATCTCTACCTCGCCGAGCTTGCGCACCACACCGTCCTTGTTGGTGCCGTACTCCAGCTTCAGCTCGGTGCCTTCCTGCTCCACGCCATTGATGTCGTGGTGGGCGATGCGGCCGGCGACGGAGGTGACCAGGAGGGGGCGGTCGTCGCTAAGCTGCGGCAACTCGTACCACGTGGTCTCCAGCGACGCGGACTGCTTCGGCTCGTCATCGAAGGTGCCGGCAACCGGAATGCGGTTGTAGTCCAGGCCGAACGGCAGGCGCACGGTCGAGCCGTTCACGCCGCGCATCGAATTCGGACGGTTGCCCTGGGTGTTCACGCGGGAGGTGGACTGGGCTTCGTCGGAAGCGGGATCGACGTCGGCGGTGTCGTCGTCAGACTGTGTGTCGCTAAGCGTGCGGTCCGAAGTATCGGCCGTCTCCGAAGCGATGAACGCCGGCACGCCGTCCGGAGTGAAGCCGATGTTCTTGCCCGCATCCAGGGACTTGCCCAGTGGAACGCCGCCGACGGGGGTGAGGAAGGACTCGTTCGTGTCGTCCTCCAGAAGCACGTCGCCGCCGAGGGCACACACGTCGCCCTTGAACGACTTCACGTTGCCCATACCCACCGAATACGCCGGGGCTTGGGAGACGAACGACTTCACAAACGTCAGGCACGAGAACGTCACCATGAGGATCGCAAACACGGCGATCGGCGCAGCCATCACGCCCGACCAACGGGTGCTGATCGCGCGCGGGCCGCGCATCGACTGCACCACACCAATTGCGAACACCACCAGGGCAATCGCCAGCACCACGGTGTTGGCCTCGATGGCCTTGAACTGCACAGTGCGGTCCCACCACGGCACCGCGAACGAGGACACATACCACCACGCGTTCCAACCCGCCAGGGTAAACGCCATGAGGAACAGCACCGCAGCCATAGCGAACGTGCGGTTGCGGTCCGACTTCATCGCAATCCGGGAGAGCACCACCGCACCCACAGCCGCGATCGCACCGCCGAGACCCGCGTAGATGCCGAAGTGGTGCGTCCACTTCGTCGGGGTGAACAGCAGGAAGAACGTCGCCATGCCAAGGATCAGCATCATGCGCTTGGTCGTGCCGGTGGTCTTGTCGCCCTTCGCCAGCGCCCACAGGATCAGGCCGGTGCACAGCAGCAGCACGAACATGGGGAAGCGGCGCGACATGGAGCCGTCGACGGTCTGCTCGAGAAGCGTTGCGTAGCGGGTCCACTCCTCAAACCAGCTCAGGGCAGGGCCGACCTCGGAGCGCACCTTCGTCGCCTCGAGCACGGTGGCCAGAGTTTGGTCGTGGAACACCGGCACCATCACCGCCAGGCCCGCGCCCATAAACGGCGCGACGTAAGAAATTCGGGGCTGCGGGCGCGAACCGATCATGCGCAGCACCGCAGGCAGCGAAATCAGGAACACGCCAACCGCTGCGAGGCCGGTCGGGCCGCACGCCAGGGTAAACGCGGCGGTCACGGTGCCCCAGGCTGCCGGGGTGAGACGGTTCGTGGCAATCGCGCGCTCGAACAGCGCCCAGGTAGCCATCAGGCCAACGGCGATGATCGGCTCCGGGCGGGTGCCGTTGTTGTACGGCAACCAGAACGCCAGGAACACAAACGCCGCCGTCCAGTGGGCGACCCTGCGCTCGGCGATCTCCGGGCCCAACTTCGGCAGGATCTCCCGTGAGAGCAACCACCACGTGCCAAGCGCTGCAAACAGGGCCGGAAGGCGCATCCACATCGACGCGGTGGTCACCTCCGACAGCAGCGACAACACGTCGTAGAACGGGGAGCCGAACGGGGCCTCAGGCACGCCGTACCAGCGGTAGTAGTTGGCCATGTAGTCCGTGTTCGCGGCCACGCGCGCCATGGTCAGCAGGAAGCCATCATCGGAGGTGTTCGCGCCGAAGATGTGCCAAAAGCCAAGGACACCGGCTACGACGCCGTCGAGAGGCATCACACCCCTTGCTTGGCGACGACGATAACGCGCCGGACCATCCAACTTCCGCAACGCCCACAAACTGACCAGGGCGCTCAGCAGGCCGCCCCACATCGCAATGCTCTTGATCAGCGTCGGGGAGGACGTGAAGCGGGAGTTGATGTTCATATGGGCGGACAGGCCGTCGTCGATAAGCGTGTGCTTATTCTCAAGCTCCGTGTACATGCCTGTGACCTGCGGGCGGTAATCATCCTCGCTGGTCTCCGAGTGGGACGTGCCCGGGATCTCAACCGTGGTCTCCTCGTGCGTCACGCTGACGAGCAGCTTCGCATCGTCGGGGAGGTTGCGGACTTCGTCTGGGGTGAGCTCGAAAAGTACGTCGTTGAGGGAAGTCACCACCAAACCGCCGTCGGGAGCGGTGATGAACAGGCCACGGTCCGTCGCCTTATTCGACGACTCCGGCAACGTGCCAAAAATCAGAGTTTGGTCGTTGCGCAGCTCACCGACGCTGTTGGCCGGCACCGTCACCTCAAGGTCCTGCGGCGCCAACGAAATCAGCGGTGCGTTGATCGAACCAACCGTGTCGTTCTGCGGCCACGACACGCTCGCCTCCGTCTGCTTCACCGGCAAAAACGGGGTGAGCAGCAGAAGCACAAACGCGATGAGACCAGAAACGGTCGCAATAAGACGAGTAGATCCAGTTTTCACTCCGGTCACCTTACTTCCTCACCGCGACAGCAAACGGTCCGATGAACTTCACGTCCCAATTCGCCTTGTCAAACGCCTCCGGGTTGAAGAACAACCCTTGGTAGCGCACGTTCGGCTGGCTTGGGTAAATGTCGTGGGCGATGTGGGTCTTAAAGTCAGAATCCTCACTGCCGCGGAAAATGAAGGCAGTCGGCGGCTCCCACTGACTGTTGTCGATAGCCTCCGTGAATTTCTTCGGGTCGTCGTAAGAAATCTGCGACCACGCCTCCAGCTCACCGTTGCGCTGCTCGAACTCGCCGAGCGGGTTAGCGTAGTGGCTGGTAAACGCGTTGAAGCCGAAGAATGGCTGGAAGGCCATGAAGTTGATCTCGTCGGTGTAGATCACCGCGTCGTTCTTCATGTGGCCGTGCTCTTCGATGTAGTCGGCGATCTCGTTGTAGTACTGGCCCGCATCCGGCGGGAAGCGGTCCGCGCGCTCGCCGTAGCCGTCGGTATCGGCGTAGGCCTGGTCGATGTACGCCTCGTTCTTCACCGCAATGTGCTGCACCATCTGCAGCGACGCCACAGCCACCAAAACGATCGCCACCACGTTCAGGGCGGTCTTATTCTTCACCTGCTGCTCCAGCCAGGTCAGGCGGAAGTTCGCCACCGCAATCACGCCGAGGGTGGCAAACAGCAACACAACCAGCACCTCGAGGCGGAAGCCCAGCAGGGAAGTGCCCAGGAGGGTGATCGCCATGGAGGCGAGCGCCCACACGTAGCTCACGCCAATCGCCGCGCCCAGGGAGGCGATCTCCGGGTCGCGGAACCGCACGATAAGTCCAATGAGGCCGAACAGGCACAGCAGGCCTACCAGAGACAACGACAGGAACGGGAGGGCGAAGTAGGTGCCCTCGATGGGCAGGAAGTGGTTCGCGGTGGATTTCAGCGCCTCGTCACCGGTGACTACACGCCAGATGTACGGACCCCACGAGATCGCAGCGATGGCCATGGAGGCGAACCCGACGATGAACAGGTGCTTCAGCGGGGTCAAGGTGCGCTCGCCGGTGAAGAACATCACCACCGCGATCACCACAACCGTCAGCGCACCAATAGCGGTGAACAGCGTGTAGAACGACGCGGAAATGCCCAGGTAGATCGTCAACGCGGCGGTGGCTGCCCACGAACCACTCAGCGCCCTGTGGGCCCACACTGCCGCGGCCGGAAGGAACATCGCCACGATTGCCGCGTAAGGCTCCTCCGGGACTTCCGTCAGCACAATCGCGGTGGTCACCACAGCGATCGCAGCGGCAACCGGCAGGGAACCGACGAGCCTGCGCCAGATCGGCGTCAGCATCGCCGCACCCGCCGCCAGGGTGGCAATCGCGTACGGCTGGTACACCTCCCAACCGTCCATGCCCAGCACGTTGGCCACACGCCCGCCGACCCAGAACCAACCCATGGGATAGAAGGTGGGCAGGTCCTTGTACGCCATGTCCGCGTGGCCCAGGTTTTCAGTCATGCGGGACAGGAACTGCGTCCTAAACCCCTGGTCAACCTGGATGCCGTCGAGATACAGCTTGGTGGCAGACAGCGGAATGCCAAGCGTTGCGACGACCAACCCCGCCGGCACCAACGCCATCACCGCAGAAATAATCCAGTGCTGCTTCCCGCGCGTCCACAGCACCGCCAGCACAGCAGCAATGCCCAACAGGACGAACGACACACCGGTGGCCAACGACCTGGTCACCATGGAGGTATTGAACGCCGGCAGCGAGATCTGGTGCAGCACAAACCACGCAGCAAGCGCGAGGATGCCGCCCGCGAGCCCCGCCGCGACGGTACGGACGGCTGCCTGCCCCGGTGACAGCTCGTCGGGATGATAAGCGGTAGTCATGCGTAATAGTGTCGCATACGCTGCCGACACTCACCCCACGCCACGTTCCGCCAGGTACATGAGGATGGCGCGGACGCGACGGTTGTCCTCGTCTGGGGTGAGCCCCAGTTTGGAGAAAATGCTGGACACGTGCTTCGCCACCGCCGCGCCGGAGAGGTAGAGCTTGCCCGCGATCTCACTGTTGGACAGGCCTTCTGCCATAAGTTCGAGCACCTCCACCTCGCGAGGGGTGAGCGTGGTTAACCAGCGTGAGCTCGCCGCCATGAGTGCGCCCGCCACGTCTGGGTCGATGACCACGCCGCCGCCTGCCACGGTTTCGCAGGCCTGGATGAAGTCCTTCACCTCAGCGACGCGGTCTTTGAGCAGGTAGCCGGTGCCGCCGTCGCCACCGGAGAACAGTTCCCGCGCGTATGCAGGCGCGACGTATTGCGACAGCACCAGCACATTCACCGGGCCGCGTTTGCGTAGTTCCAGGGCGGCTCGGAGGCCGTCGTCACGCATGTTCGGCGGCATCCGCACGTCCGTGATCACTAGGTCGGGCCCATGCGTATCGACGACCCCCAGCAACCCATCCGCACTCTCCACCTGCGCCACAACCTCGTGGCCGCGCCGGGTGAGCAACCCTGCAACACCCTCCCGCAGCAGCGCGGAGTCGTCCGCGATGACGATCCTCATGGCGCAATCCCACTTTCTCCTCGGAACAACAGCAACGGAATACGTGCGGTGACGGTGGTTGGCCCACCATCCGGCGAGTGCAGCTCCATCTCACCGCCGAACGCCGCGATGCGTTCGCGCATGCCATCCAACCCACCGCCGGGTGTGATGCGTGCGTTGCCGCCGCCCTGATCCGTGACGGAAACGTTCAGGGTGTGGTCGCAGGTCACGAGCACGCTCACCGGTGCATGTGGTGCGTGCTTCGCGGCGTTGGTTAAGGCTTCGGTGGTGAAGAAGTAGGCGGCGGCGGTGACGGAGGCGTCGATACGCGGCAGCTCGTGCGGGGCACGGACCGTGACATGCGGGCCGTGCTGTGCGGCGGCAGTCTCGATCGCGGCGACCAGCCCGTGGTCCGACAGCTCCCGCGGGTGGATGCCACGTACGGTTCTTCTGAGTGCGTCGAGGCCGTTGTGGAGGTCGCGGGCGGCGTCGTCGAGAAGCTGCGATGCAATGTCCAACCTTGCCTCGCCCAGTTTCATCGCGGCGGCCACAAAGTATTGCTGCGCGCCGTCGTGCAGGTCTCGCTCGATGCGCAGCCGCTCCACCTCGTACGCCTCCGCGATCCTGCGCCGCGAAACCGTCAGCTGGTGGATTTTGGCGGCCGCGCGCTCCTCGTGTTTATGTCGCCGCATGGCCCCGAGCGTAGCCAGGTAGAGCTAGCACTACCCATATTCGGGACCCAGGGCCATAGTGCTTATCGACGACCACCTGTGGAATAGAAACCATGCTTGAACTCAACGACATCACGAAGTCCTTCACCCAACAACGGGTCCTCGAAGGCATCAGCCTGACGGTTGGAGGCGGCGAATCCGTCGCGATCATGGGTCCCTCTGGCTCCGGCAAATCGACCCTGCTGCACTGCATGTCCGGCGTGCTCGTGCCCGACGACGGCCAGGTGCGCTTCAACGGCCAGGACGTGTCGGCTATGAACGACGCGGAACGCTCGCGCCTGCGCCTGGAAAACTTTGGCTTCATCTTCCAAGACGGCCAGCTGCTGCCGGAACTGACCGCCACCGAAAACGTCGCCCTGCCACAGATCATGCGCGGGGTGCCGCGTGCGGAGGCACACAAGGAGGCCGTGGACATGCTCACCCGGTTGGGTTTGGGTGCCTTTGTGGATCGGTACCCGGGGCAACTCTCCGGCGGCCAGGTGCAGCGCGTGGCCATCGCCCGCGCCTTGGCCGGGCCGCCATCGGTGGTGTTTGCCGACGAACCGACGGCGGCATTGGACCAGGCCACCGGGCACGAGGTCATGCAGCAGATCGTGGCAATCGCGCAGAAGTTTGGTGTGACCCTGGTGCTGGTTACGCACGACCCGAAGATCGCCGACTGGTGCAGCCGCCGCGTCGAAATCCGCGACGGCCTGATCCACTCGGAGGTGGCGCGATGAGTGCGGTGACGTTGATGCGCTCGGCGGTGTCGCAGACAAGCGAAGGGCGTTCGCAACGGCAGATCGGCGAGCGTTGGGTGCGTGCACTGTCGCTGGTCGCGGTGACCGTAGCCACGTGGATGCTGTGCACGCTCATGGGCGGCACCTGGATGTTCCTCGCGCGTGACCTGCACCCGCACGAGGCGCTGGTGGAAATCGAGGAGTCGATGGGCGGGCCGATTTCCATCGCGTATATCTTCCTCGCGCTATTCGCGTGTGTGCTCCTCGTGCCAAGCCTGTTGGGGCTGCTCACCCAAGCCGCGCGGGCGAACCTCGGCGGGCGCGAGGAGCACCTGGCGGTGCTTCGCCTCATCGGCGCGACCGCCGGCGAGGTGCGCGGAATGATGATCCTGGAGTCGCTGCGCCAGGCCCTGGTTGGGTTGGTGCTCGGGTCGGTGCTCTACGTGGTCACGTGTCCCGCGTGGTCGCTGCTGACGTTCCAGGAAAAGCGCGTCGGCGCCTGGGAGATGCTCACCTGGTGGGTCATCCCCATCGCTTGGATCGTCGTGCTCGTGCTGGCCGCCTGCTCCGTGTGGCTTGCTTTGCGACGAGTCGCCGTCACCCCACTCGGCGTCACCAAGAAAATCCCGCCGAAGGGACAAAACATGATCACGCTGGTGTTGTCAGTGGTTGGTGCGGTGGTGCTGTACCGCTACCTAAGCTCGCTCACCATCGCTCCGCAGGCAGACGCGTTGGAATTCGGCGCCTTGTTGGTCGTGGCAGGCGGCATTCTCACTGTCAATGCACTGATCGCCGTCGGCGTGATCCAACTCCTCGCACGCCTGAGCTACCGAGTCCCCGGGCCCGCGAACTACGTGGCCACGCGCCGGGTCGGCAGGGGAGCGAAAACCACCTGGAAGCGCGTCACCGCCCTGTACTTCGTGGCGTTCATCGGCGGCGTCGGCGCCTGGATCTCCGCAGTACCGGAGGTCGAAGATGAGCCCGCCCTGAAGATGATTACGGGTGATATTCCCTCCGGCGTGGCCATCACCGTCGTCTTCGCGGCAGTCTTGTTGGTGTCATCCACCCTGCTCACCCAGGCACTGTCCGTGGTGGAGCAGAAGCAACTGACCAAATCGCTCTACTTCATCGGAGCGCCCGCCGCCTTTCACACCAAGGTGGCCGTGCGCGAAGTTGGGATTCCCATGCTCGTGGTGGCCCTGCTGGGATTCGGCATGGGCAGCCTGATGGGCACCATCATGGTTATGGTTCACGTCAACGTGCTGGACAAGGTGGCCCTGTTCGGCGCGCTTGTTGCGGTCGCGCTGGTTGGCTGTGTCCTGGCGGTGGTGGGGACCGGTCGGCTTCGCGAGCAAGTGCTGCTCGGCATGGGCCGTGCGAAGGACTAGAAAATAGTTCCCGGGGTGTGAACTATCTTCCACCAAGACGAAAACGACCTGCAGGGAGTGAATCTTTTGCAGGTCGTTGTTGAAGAAAGTTCCCCGGCTGGGAACTATTTTGGCGCTAGAAGTTGAGCTTGCTCATGATCGGCGCCGGGATCGCCTTCAGCACCAGGGAGATCGGGCCAAAGAGCTTGTGCACGAACACCGATGGCTTGCCGGCCAGGGCAGCCTCCACGGCAGCCTCGGCGACGTCCTCCTTGTTTACGGTCAGCGGGGCCTCGTCGAGACCATCGGTCATCTTGGTGCGCACCTGGCCCGGGCGTACCACGGTGACCTTCACGCCGCTGTCCTTCAGAGCCTCGCCGAGCTGCAGGTAGAAGCCGTCGATGCCGGCCTTCGCAGCACCGTAGACAAAGTTGGAACGGCGCACGCGCTGGCCCGCCACGGACGACAGGGCGATGATGTTGCCGCGGCCCTGACGCTTCATCTCCTGGCCCAGCAGCACACCGACCGACATCGGGGCAGTGAAGTTGGTCTGCGCCGAGGCGACGGCAGCAGCCTGGTCCTGCCAGAGCTGCTCCTGGTCACCCAGGGTGCCGAAGGCGACGACGGCGACGTCGACCTCGCCGTCCTCAAAGGCTGCCTCGATCACCGCAGGGTGGGAGGCGAAATCCAGGGCGTCGAAATCGACCAGGCGTACATGGCCGGCGCCGGCGCGCTGGACTTCGGCGATGGCGTCGTCGATACGCGGGGAGTCCTTGCGCGCACACAGGGTGACGGTGGGGCTGCCGCCGCGGGAGACGAGCTCGCTGACAATCGCGAGCCCGATCTCACTCGTGCCGCCGAGGAGGAGGATGTGTTGGGCTTGGCCTACTGCGTTCAGCATGGGTACTCCTTAGTTGAGCTCAAGACGGCGGGACATGTCGGATGCGAACACGCCGGTCGGGTCGATGTCGCGGCGGGTCTTCAACCAGCCTGGCAGTTCCGGATACATCTTGTGGAACTTCTCTGCGCTCGTGCGCGATTCCTTGGCCAGGTAGAGACGTCCACCGAACTGCATGACCTGGTCATCCAGGCGGTCGAGGAACTCGTTGAGGCCATCCCTAATTGGGAAGTCCACGCACACATTCCAACCCTTCATCGGGTAGGACAGCGGCGCCTGGTTGCCCTCGCCAAACAGCTTGAACACGTTCAGGGCGGTGTAGTGGCCGGAGGACTGGATGTCGTAAATGATGTCCTTGAACGGCTCCACAGCGTCGGTGGGGACGACGAACTGGTACTGCAGGAAGCCAGCCTTGCCGTAGCCACGGTTCCACTTCCCGATGAGATCCAGCGGCTGGTAGAACTGCGTCAGGTTCAGCACCTGGTTCCGGGCGGGGGAGCCCATCATGTAGTACGCCTCGCCGATCGCCATCAGGGAGAGCTTGTTCATGGTCCAGGACGGGAAAATGTCCGGCACCGTCATCAACTGCGGGGCGTTGAACTTCAACGGGTCCTTCGCCAACTTCGGAGCGAACTCCTTCAACTGATCCAGGGTTGCCAACGAGCCGCGGGAGATGGTGGAGCGGCCCGTCTTCGGCGGAGCGGAAATCGCATCGAACCAGGCCGACGAGTAGGTGTAGTTCACCTCAGAGCCGTCGGAGTGCAGCGCGATCGTCTCGTCCAGCGTGTCGGTGCGCTCGGTGTCCGCGATGAAGTAGGCGGTCTCCGTCTTGGTCATCTGGATCCGCGCACGCAGGATGATGCCGGTCAGGCCCATACCGCCGACGGTGGCCCAGAACAGCTCGGCGGTCTCGCCGGTCGGCTCCAGGTGCAGCACGCGACCGTCCGCCACCAGCAGTTCCATGGACAGCACGTGGTTGCCGAAGGAACCCGCGGAGTGGTGGTTCTTACCGTGAATATCCGGGCCGATCGCACCACCGATGGTGACCTGGCGGGTACCCGGCAGCACCGGAACCCACAGGCCATACGGCAACGCGGCCTTCATGAGTTGGTCAAGGCTCACGCCTGCGTCGACGTCGACAATGCCGGAGTCCGGGTCGATGGAGTGGATCCGGTTCAGCGGAGTCATATCGACGACCAAACCGCCACCATTCTGGGCGGGGTCACCATAGGAGCGGCCCAGGCCGCGGGCGATGATGCCGCGGCGCTTGTGCTCGGGCAGGTCCGCGTTCTCATCCGCGACCCGCTTGACTGCCTCCGCAATCGTGTCCACGTCAGGGGTGGACAGGACCTGGGCGGTGGAAGGGGCAGTACGGCCCCATCCGTAGAGGGATTGGGTTGTCAGTTCCATGCCCACAACCCTACCGCCGGACTAGAGATCCATAATGCTACGAATCTCCGCGGGCAGTTCTTCTTGGCTCGAAATCACAGGCCCGTCGTGTTCGCGAAGAATCTCATAGATACGTGTGCGGCCTTTGGAGTCCACAAACGGCAGCTCCTCGGCCATCAGGCGCACCATGAAGTCGGACAGGGGGACCTCCACACGCTGTGCTGCCTCGTGGATCGCGTCCGGGTCATCACCTTTGTAATGCTTCCTCATGGCACACGAGCCTAGTAGGGTAAACGCCCGTGTCCTCGAACGCTTCCCTAAAACAGCAGCTCATCCCGTTTTTGGTCATCGGTATCGGCTGCGCTGTCATCGACTTCGGCATCACCAACACCCTCGACCAAGCCCTCGACGTCCAGCGCGACCTTGCCAAGGCCGTGGGCTGGGTCTTCGGCACCATCTCCGCCTACGTGCTGAACTCCAAGTTCGCCTTCAACGCCAAAATCGACGCCAAAAAAGCCAGCGCCGTATTCATCCTCTACGCCACCACCTTTGCGGTGCAGATGCTGCTGTGGAGGGTGACGGACGAGCCGTTGTCGTCGATAGGCCTGCAAGATTCGTGGAAGAACGCCGTGTCCTTCGTCATCGCACAAGGCGTAGCGACGACTACCAACTTCCTCCTCCAGCGCTACTGGATCTTTAAAGGCGCTAAGGGCGGCGAAAGTCCTCTCGCGCCCCCCGCCTAAGCAACTTCAGCCAATCGACGAAGCCCCTCGGGTCCTTCTTCTCTACCAGGAAGAACCACCCGAACCGGACAACCTCCTGCAACTGCATCTTCTTCATGCCGCGCTGATTGATGATGTAGCCACGGTTGCGGTACGTGAAATACCGCTTCGTCTCATTGTCCGGGAACTGCGCGTGCGCCCGCCCGCCCATGATCGGATGGAACTCATCCGACCCATCCGGGTGCAGATAAAACGCCGTCAACGCCGTGCCATACTTCAGGCCCGACTGCGCCAAACGACGGTGGTACTCCACCTCATCGCCCCTGATAAACAAACGGTAATCCGGCACACCGATGCGCTCCATCGCCTTCGCCGAAATCAACGCGCCATTAAACAAACTGGCGTACTGCGGCAAAAAATCGCCCTGCAGCTCATCAACACGCCGGTGCCACGTCGTGCCCTGCCTCAGCGGAAAGGCCAGCTTCTCCGGGTCGTTGATGTTCGCTACCACCGGCGACACCTCCGACAACTGGTGCTGTTCTGCGGTTCGGTACAACACCTCCAGCACCGTGTGATCCCGCGGGCGACCGTCATCATCCGCGCACCAAATCGCATCCGCCCCCAGCGCCAGCGCGTGCAAGAACCCATACGCGAAGCCACCCGCCCCGCCCAGATTGGTCTTGCTTGGTAGGTAGACGCCCTTGTCGTTGGCGAGCTCGTCGACAAGCACACGCACCGCATCCTCATCACCGTTATCCACCACAATGACCCAATCCACCGGATGCGTCTGCGACACCACCTGCTCCAACGAATGTCGCAGCAGGTCAACGCGCTTATGGGTCACAATCACGGCAGCAGTCGTACCGTTGCGATTCAAGGCAGTCATACATTTATTGTGCCCGAGGGATCCCAAACCGTCGCTCTTGCGTCTAATAACCATGACGAACCTACGAAACGGCATGAGTGTCGGACCAACCCACGGCCTCTTCTACGTGGCACACCTCCCACAAGGGCTGAAAACCGTCCGCATCAGCCAACACTTCCACATCCAAGCCGGCCTCCAACGCCCATTCGACACCGCTCAATCCGACGCCCGCCGCCACCCTAAAGGCATCATTTATCAAACACCCATTGCTTACCGCGCGGCTGCCCATGGAATCGAGAACCCAAGCTCGGTGGTGGTTGGATACAGCGCGTTGGCCCTATATGGGCTGCCCTACCTGGTCGAAGGGAAAGACACCGTGCTAATGAACCCTTCCGCCGAACGCAACCGACAAGGCAACATCCACCGCCCCTCAATCGTCCGACGCGGATGTAGAAAAACTGAAGTGTGGGACGTCAAAAACGGCAGCTATCCGCTACGCGTTGCCAGCCCCGCGGCTGCCACAGTCCAGGCGCTGAAAGAGATTCGCAAAATGGCTAAGGCGCAGCAGCCGAGGACGTTAGCCGGGCACAGCCTCGACATAGTTGAAGCAATCACGCTCCTCGACTGCGTGCAGCGTTACCTCGGTGTTGAACCACTATCGATCCTCCAAGCCAGCCCTGGAATCATCGACCAAAGGTGGGTTGCGCGGGCCCTAGCGGAATCAAGCAGTCTGGCGGATTCTCCGAAGGAAACCGAAATCCGCCTACTTGCCCAAATGGTGTGTTCCAAGCTGGGGCTCGAGCTAGAAGAACAGGTGGCTGTCTACAGGGGTAAGAAGATCCTCACGAGGTTTGACCTGGCCATTCCAGAGCTGAAGATCGGCATTATGTACGACGGGGCCCACCACAATTCCGCCACTCAATGGCACAAAGATGCTGACATCAACTCGGGGCTCACCATCGCCGGTTGGAGGGTGCTCCGGTTCACCTCCGCCAACGTGCACAAATTCGTTGACCTACTGACGGCGTTGATCACTGAGGTGCTCGCCGGGCGTTGAGGGATCTGGAGACGGACGTCCCTGACAAATTTTACAAAATCTGTCAGGGGCGATTTCTGACCTGCAAGTATGCGGCTGACTGACAGATTCCGCCGGACTTTGTCAGCCGACCGGCCGAGCGGGAGGCTGGAGGGCCCAACCAACACCTACCCGTGGAAGCGCTGCACCAGTTCTGCGACGTGGTCGCCGGCTTCGGGGCCTTCGTAGGCGCGGACGACGTCGGCAACCAGGCCGGCTTCCCTAATTTCGCCCTTGTCCACCCACAACGCGGTGTTGCAGAGCTGCGCCAGGAAGTCGTTGGAGTGGGAGGCGAACACGAGGATGCCGGAGCGCTCGACCATTTCGGCCAAACGGACGCGGGCTTTGGACATGAAGGCGGCGTCGACGGCGCCGATGCCTTCGTCGAGTAGCAGGATCTCGGGTTCGATGGAGGTGACCACGCCCAGGGCCAACCTGACGCGCATGCCGGTGGAGTAGGTGCGCAGGGGCATGGAGAGGTAGTCGCCGAGTTCGGAGAATTCGGCGATGTCGTCCATTTTGGCTTTCATCTGTTTGCGGGTCTGGCCAAGGAACAGGCCGCGGATGATGATGTTTTCGTAGCCGGAGATTTCGGGGTCCATGCCGACGCCGAGGTCGAAGACGGGGGCGACGCGGCCGCGGACGTCGGCGACGCCGCGGGTGGGTTCGTAGATGCCGGACAGCAGTCGCAGCAGGGTGGTTTTACCTGCGCCGTTGTGGCCGACGAGGCCGACGCGGTCGCCCTCCCTTAAATGCAGGTTGATGTCGCGGAGTGCTTCGACGACGACGGTGTTGGAGGCGTTCTGGCCGATTTTGCCGCCGGCCGAGGACATCATGGCCTTTTTCAGGGAGCGGGATTTGGCGTCGAAGATGGGGAAGTCGACGCAGGCGTTGTAGGTGTCGATGGAAACCATGTGTAACTCCTAGACCCAGTACGGCACGCGGAAGCGCCACTGTTTCATGGCCAGCAGGGTGATGAGTACGCCGACGATGGTGCAGGCGATGACGATGAGCCAGTGGTAGGCGGCGACGGGGTCGTCGATAAGCGGTGCTCTGACGATTTCGAGGTAGTGGAACAGGGGGTTGATTTCGGCGAGCATTGCACGCTTCTCGACGACACCACCCTGGTCCTTCAGCGTCCTCGTCGTCCATACGATCGGGGTGACGTAGAAGAGGAGTTGGACGAGGGCTTCGAGCAGCGGGGCGACGTCGCGGAAGCGGGTGGCCACCATGCCAAAGAACATGGCGACCCACACACCGTTGACCAGCAGCAGGGCCATACCCGGGATGAACAGGAGTGTGTTCAGGGTGATGGGGATGCGGAAGATCAGCGCCAGGATCACCCAAATGACCATGTTGTGGGCGAGGAACAGCGTTTGGCGCCACACGAGCCGGTAGATGTGGACCGACAGGGCGGAGGGGAGCTGTTTGATCAGGCCTTCGTTTTCGATGAAGACGTTCGCGCCGTCTTTGATGCAGCCGGAGATGAAGCCCCAGACGATGAAGCCGACGGTGACGTGCGGGAGGAATTCGGCGACGTCGATTTGGAACAGCATCGAGTACAGCAGGCCAAGGGCGAGCGACATCACACCGGTGGCGATGGTGATCCAGAGGGGGCCGAGCGTGGAGCGCCGGTAGCGTTGTTTGATGTCTTGCCAGCCGAGTTGGAGCCAGAGTTCGTGTTGGCCCCAGCCGCGGATGAGGTCGTCGAATGCCCGCCGGAACGTTTTGGATGTTGATGGCGGGGTGTTTTCGCCAGGCGCGCTGGTCATCCGGGCGACGTCATCGCGCAGTTGTTCTACGTTATGCACGCAGTTCACCCTAGTGCACAAGTTTCATGCCCCCGAGCTGGTGGTGTGCGCTGTGTCGGACGCACGTGCATAATTAAGGGCGTTCTTGCGTGAAGGAGGTCGGCCGTGGCTTATGACGTGTGGGGGGTCCGTGGGCTTTACGGGTCGTTGGGTGGCGGTTGGACGTATCTGAATGCGCATGTGTCGCCGCAGGTGCCGGAGAAGGTTGCGGGGGCGGTTGCGCGCAGTTTCCGTAATGCTGCGTCGGTGCCGCCGCCGGAGCCGGTGTTGGGGTCGCATTCCCGGTCGGATGTTGGTTTGCCGGAGGGGGCGGAGTATCCGAAGGCGGCGCGGGTCGCTATTGCGGATCTGGCTGGGGTGATGCCGGAGCAGGTGGTGTTGGGGCCGAGTGTTCCGGCGTTGTATTCGGCGTTGGTGTCGGCGATGCGTCCGATGTTGCGGCATAACTCGTCGATGGTGCTGAATCCGGTGGATCGTCCGGTGTTGTCGGGGCGTTTGCAGCGCGCTGGCGTATCGACGACCTGGGCGCAGGCCGATCTGGCCACCGGCGATTTGCCGGCGTGGCAGTACCGCGACATTGCGGACGGGTCGACGCGTTTGGTGTCGGTGCCGGCGGCGCATCCGGAGTTGGGCAACGTTGTGGGTGTTGCGGACATTGTGGAGGCGGTGCGTGAGAAGTCCCGGGCGTGGGTGCTTGTGGATGCGTCGGCGTACGCCCCGTACCGTCCGTTGGATTTGGATGCGTGGGGTGCCGATATTGCTGCGGTGGACATGGCCCAGTTCGGCGGCCCGGAGATCGCGGCCCTGATTTTCCGTGACGCGGCGATGTTTAAGCGTTTGGACCGTGAGGCTCTCGAGTTGGAGGTGTCGCCTGGTCTTGCTGGTGGTGTGCCGGCCACGGTGGAGCATTATGCGTCGTTGGTTGAGGGGGCGGCGGGGCGGTCGTCGAGACGCAATCGCTTGAAGTATTCGATGGGGGAGACCACCGCGTACCTGAACGGGCTGCGCGATGATCTGCATACGTTTTTGGGCACGCTGCCTGCGGTGCACATTGTTGGTGTGACGGGCGAGGCGGCGGAGGACGCGCGTGTGGAGCGCATCCCGCGCCTGGCGTTCGGTGTGCGGGGCGTGCCGTCGGAGACCGTGCTGGATCGCCTGGTCACGCACGGTATTGTCGCTGCTCAGACGACGCAGACGCAGCTTCTCGACGACATGGGCGTCGCCGACATGGGCGGCGCCGTCACCATCGCCATGTCGCCCTTTAATACCCAGAACGACATCGAGCAGTTGGTGCGCACAGTCGCCTCACTGGCGTAGCCTCGCTGACGCTCCGCTACACGATCAAAAGGATTTTTCCGGTGTTGTCGCCGGAATCCATGTGGTCGTGGGCCTTGGCGGCGTCGGCAAGCGGGAACGTGGAGGTGATGTTGGGTTTGATCTGGCCCGATTCGATGAGCGGCCAGACGTTCTTCACCGTCGAGGCGACAATCTCCGCCTTCATCGGACGCGGCCGGGCGCGCAGGGTGGTGGCGTGGACCGACAGGCGCCGCGGCATCATCCGGCCAAGCGACAGCGTGCCCTTCGGCCCGCCCTGCACCGCGATGACCACCAGGCGGCCGTCGGTGTTCAGCGTTTTGATGTTCTGCTCCAGGTACGGTCCACCAACCACGTCGAGGATCACGTCCGCCCAGGCCTTGAGTTCCTCGGCGAAGTCCTGCTCCTTGTAGTTAATAAGGACGTCCGCGCCGAGGCCCTTGCAGTAGTCGAGCTTCTCCTGGCTGCCCGCGGTGACGGCGACGGTGCAGCCCAGCGCCTTGCACAGTTGGATGGCAAACGAGCCGATGCCGCCCGCGCCGCCGTGGATGAGCACGTTGTCGCCCTTTTGGATGCCGGCGAGCATGCCCAGGTTCGACCACACCGTGCAGGCCGCCTCCACCACACCGGCGGTTTCCTCCAACGTGAGGTTCGCGGGCTTCGGCGTGAGCTGGCCCTCCGGCACCGCGACGTATTCGGCGTACCCGCCGCCCGCCAGCAGGCAGCCGACCTCTTCGCCCTTTTCGCGGCCGGTGGTGCCCGGGTCCTCGATCACGCCGGCGCACTCCAGGCCAATAATCTCCGACTCGCCCTTCGGTGGTGGATACTTGCCTTCGGCCTGCACGATGTCGCCACGGTTCACGCCCGCCGCCGTGACCCTGACCAGCACCTCCCCGTCCTGCAGTTGCGGGGTGTCCACTTCGGTGAGTTCGAGGGAGCGGGGGTTGGTGTCGTCGATAAGTGTGATCGCTTTCATGCGGCTAGGCTACCGAGATTGAGCGACGCGCGACGTGTTGTAGAGTATGTGCGTCGCACTTGCTTTGCGACGAGGAGACGTGGCAGAGCGGCCGAATGCACCGGTCTTGAAAACCGGCGAGGTTTATCCCTCCAGGGGTTCAAATCCCCTCGTCTCCGCCAATTACTTCTTATGGGAAGAGTTCCGGCATGGTGTGGAACTGGCGTTCGCCGGGAACGTCACGCAGGATTTCGATGGCGCGCTTGGTGTCCGGGCGGTTCTGGCCGGCGACGACCTGGATCTGCTCGAGGGGGAGGGGGTTGGTGAGGTGTACGGGGGTGGTGGTGTCGTCGATAGGCAGAATGCCCTGAAGATCGCCCGCTGGGATGCCGAGCAGCACAGTGCCTTCGGGCGCGTCGCGCAGCACCGATGTTTTCGGCGTGAAGTGCAGCGAGCCGGTGAGCGGACCGGTGCCGAGGGTGTCCAGCGCTGCGGGGAACCAGAGGAGGTAGTCCGCGGTGTCGCCGGAATTGTCGCGTGCTGCCAGTCCGGAATTGAGCCACGTGTGGATTTTCATGCGGCCGAGTATACGGACGGATTTCGGTGATATTTGGCTGCTCGCCCGGATACAGGTAATGTGTACGCAGCGCTGGAGATGTGCCAGAGTGGCCGAATGGGGCTCCCTGCTAAGGAGTTGCCCCCTTGACGGGGGCCGCAGGTTCAAATCCTGTCATCTCCGCCACTGCGCCCGTAGCTCAACGGATAGAGCATCTGACTACGGATCAGAAGGTTGGGGGTTCGAATCCCTCCGGGCGCACAAGTGTCATGAGTCGCGTCATGCTTGACGGATGAGTC
>NZ_KV826384.1:0-37730 GCF_001835905.1 Corynebacterium sp. HMSC034E11 | reverse complement strand
CTACGAAGCGAGAAACCACCGCACAAGACCCACCACAAAAATGTGGATAACTCCCACACCAAATTCCACAATCCGCTGGTGAGAAGTACTATGTGCGTCGTGACTGTTCTGATCGTTGGTCTTGGGAATCCTGGCCCTCAGTATGAAAATACGCGTCATAACGCGGGTGTGGTCGTCGTCAATGAGCTTTTGGAGCGCGTCACCCCGATGCCCGCAACCTTGTCGGCACACAAGCGCACTAACACCGAGGTGGCGGAGTTGGCGGCGGGACGCCTGGCCAAGGACCGTGTGATCGTTGCGCGCACGCGCAGTTTCATGAATGTTTCGGGCGGGCCGGTGAAGGCGCTCGCAGATTATTTCGGCGTGAAGCCGGAAGACGTGTATGTGATTCACGACGAGCTCGATCTGGACCTCGGCGAGGTGAAGATCCGCCTCGGCGGCGGCGATCACGGCCATAACGGGCTGAAGTCGGTGACCAAGGCGCTGAGCAAGCCGTACAACAAGGTCGCCGTCGGCATCGGTCGCCCGCCCGGACGGATGGCGCCGGCGGATTATGTGCTGAAACCATTCAGTGCAAAAGAACAGGTTGATCTCGCTATTGCGGCTGCGGACGCGGCGGATGAGATTCTGCGCGCGTTAGGCTAGCGGCATGAGACTTGCAACGATCAGGACTGGAAACACCACCACCGCGGCACGGCTTATCGACGACACCCGCGCCGTCACACTCAACGCCCCCGACGTCGGCGCACTTTTGCACGCGGGAAAATTCGAGGAGGGCGAGGAGTTTACCTTCTCCCCCGCTGATTTGGCGCCGGTGATTCCGCGCCCCGGCAAGATCATTTGCGTGGGGCTAAATTACGCGAAGCACATCGCGGAGATGGGCCATGAGCAGCCGGATGTGCCGACGCTGTTCATTAAGTTCCCGGAGGCGCTCGTTGGGCCGTATGACGACGCTGAGGTGCCGGAGTTCAATGCGGAGTCGTTGGATTTTGAGGGTGAGTTGGCGGTGGTCGTCGGTAAGCGGGCGCGCCATGTGTCCAACGGTGCGGATTACATTGCTGGCTACAGCGTGATCAACGACTACACGCAGCGCACGTATCAGAAGCGCACGCAGCAGTGGCACCAGGGCAAGTCGTTGGAGAAGACGGCGGGGTTCGGCCCGTGGCTGGATACGCAGTGGCAGCCGGGTCCCGCGATTACGACGACGGTTAATGGTGAGGTGATGCAGCATTCGCGTACCGACGACCTCGTGTTCACCCCCGCGAAACTCATCGAGTTCATCTCGCATCTGTATCCGCTGGAACCGGGTGATGTGATCGCCACCGGCACCCCGGACGGTGTTGGCCACGCGCGTGATCCGAAGCGCTACCTAAAAAATGGCGACACGGTGCGTGTTGAGATCGAGGGCCTTGGTGCGATCGAGAACACGACCCGCGTGATTTCTTGCTAGCCTCGTGCCCATGAGCCAGCACGCGATGTTGACCAGCAAGTATCCGCCGTCAGATAACCTCTACGAATCGCAGTCACGCGAGGGCGACATCTCGCTGATGCTGTGCCATGGGTGGAGTACCGGCGAGATCGAGGCGTTTTTTGAGGACGATAACGGCGGCGATCCGGTCCCTGGGCTCGATGTGCTTATCGACGACATCCGCGCCGAGTACACCAACCTCATCCCCAAAGCTTCCGAGGACGCGCAGCGCCTCGATACGCTCCGCGACGCTCTGGCTGAGCGCAACCTCGCGTTCTCGTTCGACGAGGGGCTTACTCAAAGCGACTGCGCCGAGGAAGCCGCCGAACAGGCAGAAAATGATGGCCGCAGCGGCTATGTGTACTGCACGAACCAGGACGTGGATCGAGTCATCCACACCGGCGAGCTCTACTTCGGGTTTAGCTCCGTTGAGGCGGCCGAATCGCTCGTGGAAGCGCTTCGCGGTGTTGGCCTGACCCCGATGTGGGGCGGCAAACCTACCGAGCGTGTGGCGTGTGAGGGGCTCGTCGTCGAGCTCCCGCTCGCGGATTAGAAGCCGAGCTGATCGAGCAGGCGAACTTCTGCTTCTGCGATTAACTGCAGCGGGAACAGCAGAAGGAGAAACGGTGCGGAGCTCAGCATCACCCCAGGAGCTTTCTCCGTCCCGCTCTTGTTCGCGCCGCCGTTGAGTTGGTCGGCGCCGTTGATGATGTTGGTGACAAGGAAGTTGTAAAGCCCCCAGGCGCTGCCGCTGTAGGCACGGTCAGTGTTGGCAGTCGCGGCCGGAGCCGCCGGTGCCGCGCTGGCTGCCGGGGCGAGCGCGCCCAGTGCGAGCGCGCCGGTCGTTGCAGTGGCAATTGCGATCTTGGAAAGCTTCATACCTCTCTCATCGCAACAGCTGTCTAGGGCGTTAGCATCCGCTCGATCTCGGCAGCCGGTGCAGCCATCAATGCTCCCCGATCGGCGCCGACGAGGCAGTAGTCGTTATCCCTGGTCATCGGCCGTAAATACGGGTAGGTCGGCGGCAGGTCAGGATTTTCCCGCGTGAAATCTGTTTCCACACCGCTCGCCCACCGTCCGGAGAAGGCGCGGGAGACCACGGCGGGTGTGTCGGTGCGCAGGAGTTCGCGGTTGTGTTGGCTGGTGCCGGCTTCGTCGGCGAGGAGGAATGCGGTGCCGCAGGCGACGGGCACGTCGATCGCGGCCACGTCTTCGGGTCCACGGATGCCGCCGGCGGCGATCACGGGAACGGTGGCGAGGGGCCGCAGATCTGCGAGCAACTCCGGCAATGAGCGCTGGTCAGGGTCGTCGTGTTGGCTCCAGGTGCCGCGGTGGCCACCGGCGCGTGGGCCCTGGATGATCACGCCGTCGACTCCCCTGGCTTGGGCTTCGCGCAGTTCGGCCTCGTTGGTTACTGTCGCCCAGGCTTCCGAGCCGACCGCATGCAGTTGTGCGATCTCGGTTTCGGTGAAGCAGCCGAACGTCGAGGACACCACGGCGGGTGCGGCCTCCAGCACGGCGGCGAACTTTTCGGCGTAGTCGGATTCGAGTGCCGGAACTGCCTGTTGGAGGTGGTGGGCGGTGCGGTGGACGTCGTCAAGCAATGGCTCGGGTTGGGGCACGAAGAGGTTCGCGCCGAACGGCGTCTCACACGCGGCGAGCCACGAGCGGGCTTGCGAGGCGCTACAGGTGCCGAGCGCGATGAAGCCGAAGGACACCGCGTTGACCAGTTCGGGCGTGGATGGGCCACCGGCCATGGGTGCTGCGATCACGCGTGGAAATTCCATGGGTACAGTGTGGCACGTGTTTGGTTTTTTCAGGCGCCCCAAGGCCGATTGGCTGGTTGTGGGGCTGGGTAACCCGGGTGCGGAGTATGCGCGCACGAAGCACAATGTGGGCTTTTTGGCGCTCGACGAGTTGCCGAAGATCGACGGTGTGGCGCGTTGCAAGCCGCAGACGTATATGAATCTGTCGGGTGAGGCGGTCGCTCCCCTTGTCCGGAAGTTCAACATCCCGCCGGAGCGGATCATTGTGCTTCACGACGAGCTCGATCTCCCAGCCGGCAAAGTCCGCGTGAAGTTGGGCGGGAACGAAAACGGCCATAACGGTCTGAAGTCGATTACGGAGCATTTGGGCACGCGCGATTACGTCCGCGTGCGCATTGGTATTGGCCGCCCGCCAGCGGGTACGGCGGTGCCTGATTGGGTGCTCAGTGAGGTTTCCGGCGACGAGGACATCGCAACCGCGGCGGAGGCCGCCCGCCTGATCGTCGCCGAGGGGTTAGCGAAGGCGCAGAACGTTATCCACGCGCGCTAATTGCCTGTTCTAGGTCGGCAAGCACGGTGCCCAGCGCGTCGGTGTTGGCGGCCTTTTCTTCCTCGAGGTCGGTGCCGAAGATGTTGATGCCCACCTGGTTGCGGATATCAAACATGGAGAAATTCGCGACGATCTGACGCCAGTGCTCAATCGCACGAATCGCGCCGGTGCCGCTGTAGCCGACGAACGCGACCGGCTTGCCTGCCCACTCGGAGGCGAGTGAGTCGAAGGCGTTTTTCATGGTGCCGGGGATGGAGTGGTTGTACTCGGGGGTGACGAAGACGAAGCCGTCGCAGGCGTCGATGGCGTTTGACCAGGCGGTGACGGCGTCGTGCTCGTATTGTTTGTTGGCGGCGCCCGGCACGGTGGCGGCGGTGAGCGCCGGGACGTTGAACTCTGCGAGGTCGAGGAGTCGGTACTCGACGCTGTCGCGGGCGTTGCCGGTGTCGCGTACCCAGTGGGCGACACCTTCGCCGACGCGGCCTTGACGGATGGATCCTAGAATTACGCCAATTGTTGTCATGTACGCGACTGTACTCGGTGGGTGGGTCGTCGATAAGCTAGCGCCCCATGAGCACTGTTTCCGAGGCCGCCCGCCGCCGCACGTTCGCTGTTATCGCCCACCCGGATGCGGGTAAGTCCACGTTGACGGAGGCGCTGGCGCTGCATGCGCATGTGATTTCGGAAGCTGGCGCGGTGCACGGTAAGGGCAACCGCAAGTCGACGGTGTCGGACTGGATGGAGATGGAAAAGGAGCGCGGCATTTCCGTCGCATCGTCGGCGCTGCAGTTCGAGTACGCGCCGGAGGGCCACGAGGGCGAGCCGTATGTGGTCAACCTCGTCGACACCCCGGGCCACGCGGACTTTTCGGAGGACACCTACCGTGTGCTTTCCGCCGTCGACGCTGCGGTGATGCTGATCGACGCGGCGAAGGGCCTCGAGCCGCAAACCCTGAAACTGTTTCGCGTGTGCAAGGCGCGCGGTCTGCCGATTGTCACGGTGATTAACAAGTGGGACCGCGTGGGTCGTGAGCCGCTTGAACTTGTCGACGAAATCGTTACCGAAATCGACCTCCAACCCACCCCTCTGTACTGGCCGGTAGGCGAAGCGGGCGACTTCCGCGGGCTCGCGCACGTCTCCTCCGATGGCGAGATCGACGGGTACGTGCACTTCACCCGCACAGCCGGCGGCTCGACCATCGCGCCGGAGGAGCACTACTCCGCCGACGAAGCCGCTACGAAGGAAGGCGACGTGTGGGACACCGCCCTCGAGGAAGCGGAGCTTTTGCTTGCCGACGGCGCCGTCCACGACCAGCAGCTCTTCGAACAGTGCATCACCTCCCCGATCATTTTCGCCTCCGCGATGCTGAACTTCGGCGTGCACCAGATCCTGGACACGCTGTGCGCAATCGCACCGGCACCGGAGGGTCGCGCCTCTGACCCGAAGGCGGTGGAAGCCTCCACGACCGCGATGGATACTGAGCGCGAAGTCGGCGATGATTTCTCCGGCGTGGTGTTCAAGGTCCAGGCCGGCATGGATAAGAACCACCGCGATACGTTGGCGTTTATGCGCGTGGTCTCCGGCGAGTTCGATCGCGGTATGCAGGTCACGCACGCCCAGTCGGGCCGCAGCTTTTCCACGAAGTACGCCCTGACCGTCTTCGGCCGCAACCGCGACACCGTGGAAACGGCGTTCCCGGGCGACATCATTGGCCTGGTCAACGCGGGCGCGCTGGCGCCGGGCGACACGATCTACGCCGGCAAGAAGGTCCAGTTCCCACCAATGCCACAGTTCGCACCGGAGCACTTCCGCACGCTGCGCGCGAAGTCGCTGGGTAAGTACAAGCAGTTCCGCAAGGCGCTCGAGCAGTTGGACGCCGAGGGCGTCGTGCAGATCTTGCGCAACGACACGCGCGGCGACGCTGCCCCAGTCATGGCCGCCGTCGGCCCCATGCAGTTCGAGGTCATGCAGGCTCGCATGGAAAACGAGTACAACGTGGAAACGGTCACCGAGCCGATCCCCTACTCGGTGGCCCGGCGCACCGACGCCGAGTCCGCGCCAGAGCTGGGCCGCCAGCGCGGCGTCGAAATTTTCACCCGCACCGACGGCGAGCTCATCGCGCTGTTCGGCGACAAGTGGAAGCTCGCCTTCGTGGAGAAGGAGCACCCGGATCTGACGATCGAGCCGCTCATCGCCGACTAGTCGCGCCGGTTATTCGCGCTGGTCCAGGATGTCGTCGGCGATGCGGTCGGTCCACCGGCGGGTCTGCAGCCGCCACGCCGCCCCACTGTTGGAGCGTGGTGGTGCCTGGATGTGGCGGCGTGAGTCCATGCCGTGTTGGAGTTCTTTGGCGCGTAGGACTTCGGCGTCGATTTTTACGCCTTCGAGCAGCACGATGTTCATCAACCAGATCAGGGCGAGTACCGCCAGGACGGTGCCGAATGCGCCGTAGGTGCTGCGTATGCCGACGAGTTTGAGGTACCAGGAAAACCCGATCCATAGCGCACCGATGACGAGGAGCGCGCTTGCGGATCCGAGGGTGAGCAGGCGGAATTTGCCGGGTTTGACGTTGGGGGCGAAGTAGTAGAGCACGGAGACGAGCGCGATTGAGACCACTGCGATGACGGGGGTGCGCAGGTAGTCCCAGACGGGGAGGAAGATTGCGGTGAGGTAGTGCAGTTCATCCTCAAGTCGAAGGGGTCGCGCGATGGGTTCGAATACGGCGTTGACGATTGAGTCGGTCAGCAGGGCCCCAAGCACGATCACCAATGCGCCAATGACCAAAACGACCGTGACAAGCCACATGGTTACCCATGTCACGACGAGTGGGCGGCCTTCGGTGCGTCCGTAGATGAGGTTGGCGTTGCGGGAGAAGGATCGCACGTACGCGGATGCTGACAGGAGCGAAATCACCACTGACACTGCCAGGGCGATGGTGCTTTCTGCTGGGGTGGCCACGATGACTGTCAGGAGACGCAGTGCTTCTGCTTGCAGTTGCTCCGGTACGTATTGGGCGACGAGGTCGGCGATGATCGAGTCGGCCATGTCGTCGCCACGCGGCATGAGCAGGCTGAAGATGGAGTATGCGGCGAGCAGCATCGGCGCGACCGACAGCAGGGTGTAGTAGGTCAGGGTGGCGGCACGGTCCACCATGGCGTCGTTGGAAAAGTCTGTGACCACGCGGCGGAAGATGGATTTCCATCCGGCGCGTGTGAGGCGGTTGCCGCGACGTAGGGGTGTTTCGTAGTCGTGGGGTGTGACGACGAGGTCGCCGGTGCCGTACGACATCACCATGTCGACGCGGTGCGATTCAGACATACTGGTCACCTTATACACTCCCTTGTCATGGGAATCATCGACCGCGCGCGTGAACTTTTCGGGTTGAACCAGCCTCGGCTGGTGGAGTTGCCGGGGCGGGTGGTGCCGGTGGTCGTCGATACGCTGCAGGTGCACACGGCGCGGCTTGCGCCCGATACCAACGAGAAGATCATCATCGTGACCACCTCAGCGAGGGCACTCGAGGAGCTTTCGCGTATCGACGACGCCGTGCAACTCACCTCCCCCAACGAACGCTCCGTCACGTTCGTGCCGGTAGACCGCAGGTCCGAGCCTGTGCTGGATCCGAAGTACGGCTGGATCATCCCCGTCACACGTGAGACCGCCGCCGAGTTTGCGGGGTTAGCAAAAGGCCCAGGCGAGCACGAACTTTCGACGCTGCACCTGGGCCTTATCCTGGAGTAATACGGCGTAACTAAACCAGTCCGATCCAGTTCCAGTAGGTGGCGGACAGCAGCAGGATGAGCAGGTAGGCCACGATGGTCAGCGGAATACCGGTGCGCAGGAACTGCTTGGAGGTAAACGCGCCGGTGCCGTAGGCCAGCATGTTTTGCGGTGCGGAGACCGGCAGCAGGAAGCCGAAGCAGATGACGAACTGCTGGATGATCACGAACCCGATGCCGCCGTTGGGCACGTCCAAGGTTGCCGCCAACGCGATGAACACAGGGATCAGCGCGGAGGCAAGCGAGGTCGCGGAGGCGAAGCCCAGGTGGATCAGGATGTTAAACAGCGACACCAGGGCGATTGCGGCGAGGATCGGCATGGAAGATAGGCCGATAGCGCCGAAGGTTGCCTCAGACAGCCAGGTTGCAGCGCCAGTGTCCAGCAGGAACTTGCCCAGGGAGATGCCGGCGGCGAACACGACGAGGGTGCCCCAGTTGATCTGCTGCTGGGCGTACTTCCAGTCCATGACGCCGATGACCGGCATAAGCATGAAGCCGACGGCGACGATGGTGATGGTTGCGGAGGAAATCGGGTGCAGCACGCCTTCGGTGGCCCAGAAGAACAGCAGCAACATTGCGATGGCGGTGAGGCGCTTCTCAGCGCCGGTCATGGGTCCCATTTCCGCGAGCTGCTTTTCGACGAGCTCACGTCCCCCATCGATCGACTCCACCTCAGGCTTAATGGCGGCACGCATGATGAAGTACAGGGCGATGGACATCAGGATCGACCACGGTGCGGCCCAGATGAACCACTGGCCCCAGGAGACGGTCTGGCCCATTTGGTCTTCGATGAAGCCGACAGCCACGAGGTTTTGCGCCGCAGCGGTCTTGATGCCGACGTTCCAGATGGACACCGCCTGGGTTGCCGTAATCACGAGCAGCGCGGCGAGCTTGGATTCCTTGGCCAGACCGAAGGCGGCCACCATGCCCATGAGAATCGGCACGACGGCGCCGGCGCGTGCGGTTGCGGACGGGACAAAGAACGCCAGGATGATCGAGATAACAATCGCTCCGATGACAATGTTGGAAACTTTCTCGCCGGCGAACTTCAGCACATACAGCGCGAGGCGACGGTGCAGGCCGGTTGCCTGCATGGCGGTTGCCAGCGCAAGTGCCGCAGCAACAAGCGCCACCGCCGATGACGAGAAGCCGCTCATGGCGATGCTCAGGCCCTTGGAGGCACCGATCGCTTCGCCTGTTTCGGGGTCCACGGCGAACGTGAGCATGATTGCGATCAGCCCGACGATCATGACCGCACTGACCGGGTAGGACACTGCTTCCGAGACCCACATGATCACGGCAAAGGCAAGCATGCCGAGTGCGATTTTTGCGGGCATTGCAAGCCCTGCGATCGGGGTCAGGATCACCGCCGCCAACGCGACAAAAGCGAGGAAAAACGCGATCGTTTTTCCGGTGTTGAGTTTGTGTGAGGCTTGCTGTTCGGGGCTGTCTGCGGGGGCGACTGCCGTAGTCACGGTATTCCTCCTTGATGTAGTTGTTCCTGCATAAACATTAGTCTCACCAAATCGGCCTTCAAAATGTGACGCGTGTACTGTTTGCCCTGCATACGGGCGCGTAGCATGGCCATCATGGGCTTGAGTTCACTGTTGACGTACAACATCCATCATGGTGCACAAGATTTCCGCAATGCGCTCGGCAACGGCGCCGCTGACGCCTGGTTGCCTGCGTCGTGGCAAGCGTCGCTAAACGATCTGAGCCATTCTGTCGTGGCGTTATGGGATTCGGTCATCAACGCAATCTCCATCATCGTTTAAACGGCACACCCGGTTCGCAGGACCGAGCTTTCTGGTACAAACGTAGATAATGTTCACAACACTTTGTTGCTAAAAGGAGTTTTTCCCATGAAGGCCCTCTACAGAGCCGCAATCTTCTACCTCGCCTTCGGCCTGATCTCGGGCGTGTTCTACCGCGAGTTCACCCGCGCCAACAACTTCCCAGAAGGCCAGTTCACCCAGCTCAGCGTTACCCACACCCACCTTTTGGCCCTGGGCTTCATGATGTTCCTCATCTTCCTCGCCCTAGAAAAGGTCTTCACCTTCTCGCGCAATAAGAAGCTTTTCAATATCTTCTTCTGGCTCTACAACGCGGGTTTGCTCACCACCGTGTCCATGCTGATCCTGCACGGCTCGATGACAGTGCTGGGCAAGGAGTCGGGCGCGGCGATCTCTGGCATCGCAGGTTTGGGCCACATCATGCTCACCATCGCGTTGGTCATCTTCGTGGTGCTGCTGGGTCGCGCCATCGATAGCCCTACCCGAACCTCTGAGGCAGCGCTGGCAAACTAACGCGCTACCCTCGCGGCATGAACACTCTCACGCCGATCCAGCAACGCCTTACTGACCGCTTCTTCCGCTACGTCCGCACGGAAAGCCAATCCGACGCTCGCGCCACTACAGTCCCGTCCACCGAAAGCCAATGGACGTTTGCGCGTTTGCTTGTCGACGAGCTCTCCACCGCCGGGGCCACCGACGTCCACCTGTCCGACACGTGCGTGGTCACCGCGAAGATCTCCGGCACCGGCGACGGCCCCGCGATCGGCTTCTGCTCCCACCTGGACACGGTGGATGTAAACCTCTCCCCCACGGTCAATCCGCAGCTAACCCATTACGAAGGCGGGGATATTTGCCTCAACGCCGAGCGCGACCTCTGGCTGCGCGCCGCCGACCACCCGGAACTTGCAGCGTACGAGGGCCAGCCGATCGTCCACACGGACGGCACGAGCGTGCTTGGCGCCGACGACAAGGCCGGCGTGACCGCGATCATGGAGGCGGTCACCGAGCTCGGCGGTCAGACCCCACACGGCGACATTTACATCGCGTTCGTGCCGGACGAGGAGATCGGCCTGCGCGGTGTACGCACGATCGATTTTGACCGCTTCCCCGTCGATTACGCCTACACCGTCGACGGCGGCGAGCTCGGCGAGGTTGTAGAGACCACGTTCAACGCCGCCACCGCCACCATCACCATCGCCGGCGTCAGCGCCCACCCGATGAACGCGAAGGGCAACCTGGTCAACCCGATCACACTGGCAATGGAGTTTGCCAACCAGCTCGACGCGCAGGAAACGCCCGAGCACACCGAGGGACGTGAGGGCTTTATCTGGCTCAACGGTATCGACGGCAACCAGTCCACCTGCACCATGCAGTTGAGCATCCGCGATCATGACCGCGAAGGCTACGAGGAAAAGAAGCAGCGTCTACGCGCGCTTGCCAGCGACCTTGCCGCAGCAAACCCCCGCGCCACCATCACCTGCGACATCGAAGATGTCTACGCGAACATCTCCGACGCGAAGACCCCCGAAAATTCCGTCGGCTCCGAGCGACTGCACGCTACGATGCGCCGCCTCGGCATCGAGATTAAGGAGATCGATATGCGTGGCGGCACCGATGGGTCATGGCTGTCCAACCAGGGTGTCTACACCCCGAACTATTTCACCGGCGCGCACAACTTCCACTCGATCTACGAGTTTCTGCCGGTGTCTTCCCTCGAGCGCTGCTATGAACTCACCCTCGCCCTGATGCGTGGCGAGTAACCGGCTCACTAAGCACGCTTGATGCTGGTGCTCGTCTTGTGCATGAGCTCAGTGTCAAGTTCCTCGCGCGTGTGGCGTTTTCGGCCACAATTACTGCTGCGTTGCTCGGTTCCCTACGAGATGCACAATATATTGTGCATCCCGGCTCTGGTGTTGGGGCCGGTTGTGGTTTAGGCTCGTCGATACGCGGAAGCAAAATGGGGGCTTCCGCCCGACACCCAGGGGGGATAATTATGGCTTTTCGTGCCTACGAGCTTTACTACCTCGATTCTTACGACGAGGAAGTCGATGACCTTGTCACCATGTACGACTACGACGAGGACGACTACAGTTTCGACGACGACATCCGCTGGCACATTGACGACGACTACATCATCGAAAACGGCCTCCGCGTCGCAATACTCATCCACGACCCGGACACCCACGAGATTGACTGTGCGTTGCTCCAACCGGACAACCCACGCGCGCCCGATTGGTATGGCGTGGAGGAGATGGCCAACGTCATGGCCGAAGTCCAGCGCATCATGGTCGCTCACGACGACTACACGGTCAGTATCGTGCCACCGCAGGATCCCGCGTTCGCGCTCACGGCGCCTCGCGTCTTCCCTGCGGAAGATCTCACGGCTGCGACGGTGATGATGCTCGGCGACTCGCAAGACAACGCCTGGTACAGCGCCTTTTGTATCGAGTTCACACCGAACCTGAAGTCCGACGAGTCGTTCCCAGTCGCCGTTTTTGTGTACGACCCGCGCGATAACTGCCTTGTCAGCAAGAGCTTCACCGGCATCAACCCGTTCGCGCCGGAGGCGTTCAACCGGAGGCAACGCAGGATCGTCGAGCGCAAACTCGACGAGATCTTTGCGGCAATCGATTCCTCAAAAACCGCAACCCATCCCGTGAGCCCGTTTGCCAACCTCGGCCCGCAATTCCGTGCATCGAGGCTGCCCTCCGTCGAGGCGGTCGGCCCCGACCACGCGCTCCTCCAAACAATTGAGAGGCTTTTGGACTGGTGGCAGGAGCAGGCAGCCTAGGCGTTAGATCATGCGCTAAATCATGCCCTGGCTCATTGCCCAGCCGGCTAGCGCAGCGCCAAGGCCGCCGATAGCGAGCAGCACGCCGATGATGATCGCCACTGGCGAGACCGCACCGTCGCCGTTGGCCGGCGGCTGCTGCGTCTTCGGCTTCTGCGCCGCCGGTGCATTGCTCGTCCCTTCGGTCTTGTCCTTCGGCTGCAGCTTCCTGCGGGCCATGTCCTTGACGTACTCCGGGGCGTCGGAGGCAAGCACCTCGGCAAGCACCTTCGCCATCTCTTCACGGGTGTAGTTCAGCGCGGAGACGTTGTAGGACTGGCTAAACACTTCCGTTCCGCGCGAGTTTGTAACCACTACGCTCAGCGGAACGACCGGCTTGTCCAAAAACGCCGCGCGGTCGAGCTTGATGTCTACCTGCTTCTCGTCGCCGACTTTGCCGGCAGGCTTCAGGTCGTAGCTTTGTTGGAACACGCCCGAGCCGTAGTTGACGCTGACCTTAAACCGCTCGTCCACGTCTCCCAGGTTGGAGATGGTGCCGCGCAGGACGTTGTCGTCGCCAAGCTGTGCGACGACGCCATTGTCACCGTTTGCGGTTTCGTTGAGACGGAAGCCTGCCTTGTACTTGTTGTTGCTTGCCGCGTTGATGACCAGTTCTTTGACGTCACCTTCGGTCAGCACCGGCATGCTTTCCTCGCCGTGCGAGTGGTCGTGATCGTGGTCGTCTTTGTCGTTTTCCTTGTCTGTCTCGTCGTTCACTCCGATGTGGCCTTGGCCAACGTTCGCGCCTGGAAGGTTCAGGTTCGCCCAGTCCGCCGGGATCTGAAACTCCCTGCCGGTCTCGTCGTGGCCGTGCGTTTCCTTTTCGGCAAAGTTGAACTGGTTGAACTGGTGCGCGTAACTCATCACCGAGTTGTACTCTTCGAGGTCATCGCGCGCCGGTGCCGTGTTTGACTCCACGTGCGCGCCGTAGTGCAGCAGGTTCAGGGTGTGGCCGAACTCGTGCAGGATCGTGTTGCGCAGCTGCTCCTGCGTGGTCATCTCAGGATGGTTCGCCACGAAGAATACGGAGTCGTTGACCAAAGCGAGGCCTGTCGAGGAGTCGCCGCGAGAAATCGTGTCGCCGATGACGCCAACGCGGAAGACCGCCTTGCGTTCTCCCAGCAACCGTTCGCGTGCCGAGATGAATTGGTTTTGCGCATACAGCGCGTAAGCCCATTCGTCTTTGGCCAACTTCGGATCGGCCAACCCTGGCATGAATTCTTTGGCGTAGTCCTCGGTCTTGCCGCCCTCGCGGTCTGCCTCCTTCATGCTGGACATCGAGGAACTGACGTACTCCGGCCCCGCAACGATGTGGAGATTGATGCCTTGTTTGGCGAAGCGCTCCTCCAACTGCTTGAGGATCTCCGGTGACGGCGCATAGTCCTTCGTGTTTGCACGCGCACAGTCGGCGAACTGGGTAAAGCCCGCCACGGATGCCGCGAAGGATTCCTTCCGGTCGCAATTGAGCTGTTCCCACTCGGATCGCATCCAGTGCAGCTGCAGGAACAGGTCGGGTTTGTTCTCGTCGGCGCCCCACTGGTGGATTGGCAGCGATTTGCCTGAGGAGAGCTTCATGCCGACGCGTTCCCACGAGTTGCGCAGGCCATCGCCGTCGGAGTCGAACGCGGCAGGCTGCGGGATGAAACGTGCCTGGGTTTCGGCCTTAAACCCCTCACCCGCTGCGAGGCTCTTGCTCCAGCGTCCAGCTTGGAAGCGCGCGTCGTTGTCGTTGCGGCTCTCCTTGGCTTTCTCAGCGGTCGGTCCTACGCCGAACCGGTCGGCGTTCGCAAACTTCACGCGGGCGGTGTGGCCGGGCTTTTCCGGGGAGACGCGAATTTCGCCGTCGAAGTATTGCTGCGCGCGGAGTTGGCCGTGGTTGCCCATGATGTCGCTTACGGATTCGACGCGGACATTGACCGGGGCGCCCGAGACGTTGGTGGCGGTGACGGTGTACTGGATGATGTTGTCGAAAATGTTGATGGTGCGTTTGACCTCAACACCGTTAAACGTCTGGGTGTAGACAACCGTGTCGGTTCCGTCGTCTCTGCTGAGGGTTTCGGGCGTCGCGTTCCAGTCGACGGGCATTTTCGCCTCGTTGACGTACACGTCGGTGCTCAGCCCGTACTTGAGCACCTCGGCGGCAGCTTCGGGGTGGTCGAAGTCGAAGAGGCCCTGTCCGTCGGGGCGCACGGTCGCGTTGATGTACGGCGACCATGTGCTCTTCTGCTGCCCCTCAACGACAACCTGCCTGCCTTGCTGTGTGACCTTGGCCTGCGCGGGCACAACGCAGACGGGGGCGAGGGCGGCGCACAGGCCGACTGCCATTACTTTTGTGGAAAATCGCATGTTGTTGCCTACCTACCCAGTACCTGCATGATCTTGTCTTGGTTCAAAAATGCGGCGAATCCTACGCCGGCAAGCAGCGCCAGCGCGCCCACGAGGACCGCGATCCAGCCAACGCTTGTCGACGACCCCTTATCCTCAACCACCACTTCCTCCGGCGCCCTCGCCGTCAGGGGGACGTTGACCAGTTCGGAGGATCCGTCCGGGTAGGTCACCCGCACCTTGACGGAGGTGGTTTTGCCGTTGGGCACACTGCCATTGGAACGGGCGGTGATGCGGCCGGTTTTTTCGTCGATAGTTGCTGTCCAGCCCTGCTCGTTGAAGCCGTCGATGCTAAACCGCGTGCCCTCTGGCAGTTTCGACGAAGGTTCCGGACGAGCCTCGCCGCCGATAGGAACGTTCGCTCCAACGTATCCGGCGTCAAACGTCGCCGCATCCGAAGGCACCGTGACCGTGGCGGTGATTTCGCGTGCGCTGCCGTCTGGGTAGCGCACCTGGATCAGCGGCTTGTAGGTTTCGTCGATCTCGGCGTTCTTCGGCGCCGTGATGCGCAGCGCGCCGGTGGATCTGTTCACGCCGACGTCAAGGCCAGCGTTATCGATCACGTCGAAGACCGCGCCCTTGACCGCATCGCCAACAGCGGCGACTGCAACTGTGTTGCCCACCCGCACCGTGGTAGACGGGTAGGAGATGGAGTTTTTCACGGCGTGTGCAGAAGCTGTGGCCAAGCGAGCGCGCGCTTCAAGTTCTTTGGTGGAACCATCCTGGAAGTAGGCGATGACCTTGACCGTGAGCGGACGCGCGTTCACCTTTGGCGCGTTGACTCGCACGTCGCCGGTGTTCGCGTCCACCGTCGCGGACCAGCCGCCCAGGCTCGACCCGGATTTCATCTTGAAGGTCGTACCCTCGGGCAACGCAGCGTCGCCGGTGCGCAGCACGGTTGCGCTCAGTCCCGGGACCACCATGATCTCGTCTTCGTAGCCGAGGTTTGCCAGGTCGGCCAGCATGGGCTCGCCGACCTCGAAGACGGCGTTGACCGTCTTGGAACTGCCGTCCGGGAAAGTGATCGTGACCGGGGCCGTGTGGGTGCCCCGTTTTGCGTTGGCCTCCGGCTTGAACGTGATGCTGCCCTTGGCGTCGATGGTCACGCCCTTGGCGTTCGGCTTAAACGTTGTTCCTGCGGGCAGCACGCGGTCGTCGTATGTGAAGCCGCGCTCCACCACCTGCGCACGCGGCGAGCTCGAGGAGCGCTCCACACCAGCAGGCACCGGGGTTTTCGCCCATTCGACCGTGTAGCGATCGGCCATGAGTTTTTCTTCAGCCACGACAACCTCGACGACCTCGCGCTGGCCCGTCGGTGTGTTGACCTCTACGCGGTAAGTTCCGGGCGCGGCATCGCGCGGTGGCGTGGCGACGACCGTGCCGTCCTGCTCCACACGAATCCAGGAATCCTTCGGCGCAACCTGTTCCGTCTTGTTGCCGGAGATGACCTTTTCCACGCCGTTGGTGGTGAACCCAGACGGCACCGGGTCACTGCTCCCCTTACGCGTCGGCGTGCCAATGCCTACCTCGCCGGCGTGCACCACCACAGGTGCCCACACGAACGGATCCGGCTGCGGGGCCGGATTCGACGTCGCCGGCTCCTTTTTCACCGTAATGCCCAGGTTGGACTGCTCGCCTGGCTTGACCGTGACCTTGCCGTCGTTTTCACGTGTGACGGTGTGGTTGCTCGGTGCCTTTGCGGTCACGGTGTAATCACCTGGGTAGAGGCCATCGATGACGTACTTGCCGTCAACCTTTTCTACCTTGCGGGTTTCGTTTTTCGGTCCACCCGTGATCATGATCGACTCTGGCTCCGCATCACCCGTGACCGAGATGTTGACGGCCCCCTTGACCAGCGCCACCGTGAGCTCCAGGTCGCGCGGCTTGTTCGGCTCCACACTGAAACGCTTGGTTGTTCCTCCGTGGTTGTCGCTGGATTCAACCTGCACGGTGTATTCGCCGGCGTGCAGGTTGCCCGCGTTAAACCTGCCGTGTGCGTCGGTCGTATCCTCGGCGACTTCCCCACCGTTCTGGGTGATGCGAATGGGGGCGTTGGCGACGGGTGCGGAGAGGTCGTCGAGAAGCGTGCCGCTCACCGCGTTGAGCGTCTTCACCAGGATTTCGCCGCTGCCGTGCCTGCCGGGCTGCAGCGTGACTTCCCGGCTGCCTTCGCTGTGGGTCTCGCTTTCGGCGGCTTTGGCCGTATAGGTTCCGGGCAGGATGTCCTCGACCGTAGCCATGCCTTCCGCGTTGGTATTCACCGTGCGCCCGGCGACATCAAGTTTGGCGTTGGCGACGGGGTGGCCGGTGTCGTCGACAACCTGCAAGACGAGGTCCACCTTGTCCAGCGCGAGCGCAAAGTCGTGCGTTTCGGTGCTGTCCTTTTTCACCTTCGCAGCCTGCGACGGCGCCGAATACCCCTGCGGGCCAACAATCTCGACGGTGTAGGTGCCCGTTGGCAGACCAGCAATCGAATACGTCCCATTGACCACGGGCGCAGTCTTCTTCACGCCAGCGGTGTTCTGGTCTGCACCACGTACCTGGATCTCGGCGGGTTGTCCGCTTGACAGGCCGGTGACGCTACCTGCGATATTGCCCAGGTTGCGCACAACGTTGAGTGTCTTTTCCGACGTCTCATTCGGGTTGATGGTGACTGCGCCGCCGCCCTCGATCGTGTACCCCTCCGGGGCGCGCCCACCAAGGGTGTACTCGCCCGGGTACAGGTCATTCAAGACGTAGTCGCCGCCGGCTTCCTCAATCGGCAGGTACTCGTTGTTCGGGCCGCCGTTGAGGAACACCTCCGTCGGAGCCAACGTCCCCGAGGTGCCAACCTTGATGGACCCGCGGTGCAGCGCGACCTTGAGCATCACCGACTCGGTGTCTCCGCCGGGTTCGACTGTGAAGTTTGCACTCGCCGCGCCGTACGTGTTGGTGCGGACCACCTCTGCGGTGTAGTTGCCTGCAGCCAGCGCGCCGGCGTCGAAGTTGCCTTCCGGGGTGGTCGGGAAAGTGCCGATGACACGGGAGCCTTGCTTGACGACGACCTGCGCACCCGCCACAGCCTGACCAAGATCGTCGACAACAATGCCACCGGTTTGGTTCAGTGAACCAACCTTCACCGTCACCGGATCATTATCGCCCGGATACAGCACGAACCCCTGGGATGCGCCGCTGTACTTGCCCCTGGCAGCAGACACTGCGGCGGTGTAGGCACCCGGCGCGAGATCCGCAAACGTTGCAAGGCCTTCCGCATTGGTGGTTTCGGTCCGTCCGTCAACGGTGACTGATGCATTGGCAACTGGCCTGTTGGCGTCGTCGACCACCTTGATCTCGCCCGTGACGTTGTCCGCAATCACCGCGAACCCAACAGTCCTGTTTTCGTACTTTTCCACCTTGGCGTTCTGCGGGCCCGTGACGGAGTATCCGCGTGGCACGGAGTTGTTGATCACTTCGACGCGGTAGTCCCCGGTGGGCAGGTCCGGGAAGCTGTAGTGGCCGCCCGAGACGGTCTGTTCCAAAATCTCGGGACCCGTGACGCGGATCTTGACCTGTTTGTCGGCCGGCACGCCGGAGATCACACCAGAGATGCTGCCTTTATCGCGCGTGGCGGTGAAGTTTGCGTTCGCGGTTGTTGCGCGTTTGACGTCCACGTCTGCCGTTTGGGTCACCGAATAGCCCTTCGGCAGCGACTCTGGGACGACCTCGAGCACGTGCTTGCCCACCGCCAGGTTCGGGATGGTGAACTCCGCGTTCTCATCGGTGTCTACGACAGTGTTCGTACCGACGACACGCACCTTCACCTTGGTGCGTTCCGGCAGCCCGTTGACCTTGCCGCTGACTTTGCCGTACTGCTGCTTGCGCTGCACAACGATCGGGTCCGCGATGCGGTTGACGCGCTGATCCTCTACTTTGACACCTTCAACCTCTGTCCCCTGACTGTCCTCAGTTTCGCCCACGACCAGCGTGTACTTATCCTCTGGATCCTTGGGCACCGGAACCTTGGGCACGGTGAAGTTACCGCTTTGATCAGTCTGGGCCGACTTACCGCCGACGGTCACACGTGCACCGGAGATGCCGACTCCCTTGTCGTCGATCACCCGGCCGGTGACGGTGATCGGGTACAGATCAAAATCCGGGGCGGTGGCCTCGTCCTTCCACGGCTTGGTCGCCGGGCTGACAAAGCCCGCTGGAGGTCGCACGCCAATCTGGTACGTCGTTCCTGGGTTGTTGGAGGTCAGCCAGTAGGAGCCGTTATCGGCAACCGCTTCCTCACCCTGGAGGACGATTTCCTTGCCCTGGCGGTTGGTCCACTTCCTGTTCACCAACACCTTCGGGCGGCCGACTGGCTCCTCGTCCGGATTATGCACACGCACCTTGCCCGGCGAAGCCATGTTGACCATAGGCACGGTGTACCGGGAGCCACCACCGGCCATCGGAGTCGGATAACCGCCCTTGCCCATCCCCCAAAGGATCAGGCGGTGCATTCTTTCTACCTGCAACTCTTCCGGTAGCTCATAGCGCAGTCGAATCGCATAATTGCCTGAGGGGGTTGTCGCGATGCTGCGGTGGACGGTGACATCATATGTCTTCAGCACAACTTCTTGGCGGTTTCTGTAAACGCGGTGATCAAGCTTGAACTGCGAGACTTCAGGGATTCTTTTGAATACCGGATCATCCTTCGGCGCTGACTTAACAGTACTTGCGAAGAGCGGCGGGGGCGCGGTTTCCGGCGGCACGAACTCGATGGATACCGTCTTCACCCGCACGGATCCGTTGAAGAAGACCGCTCCTCGCCAATTGCCGTTTCAATGCGAACCTCGCCATGGTCGATACCAGGTTGCAGAATGGGCGCCCTCTGCGCGTGCGCGACCGGCGTGAAGGTACCCAGCGGGACTTCGGCGACCGTGCCGGCAAGCGCGAGCACCGTCGCAACTGCGGTGATGCGCATGCCCCGTGGGCGGTGTACGCGACGGGGGTCATCGGAATAGCGAGACATGGGCGTCATTCAACTTTCTCGAAGCAAAGGCACGGGAAACGAACGGTAAAACACAGGAATGATACCACTTAGTTATATGCCTTATCTAAATCTTTTACGGAACTGCCAGCTATTCCACACCCTTACTACACGACGAAGCGCCCCGGCCGAATGCGGCCGGGGCGGTGGAGTCGTCGCTAAGCAAACGCGCTACTGAATCTCAGACGGCTCCTTGCGTGCCGGGTACACGGTCGGGCGCACACCCGCAATGTCCTCAACAACGCGAACCACCTGGTGAGAGTAGCCGTACTCGTTGTCGTACCAAACGTAGAGCACGAGGTGGTTGCCGGAAGCAATCGTGGCCAGACCATCAACCACGGATGCGTGGGAGGTACCAAGCAGGTCCGTCGACACAACCTCAGGCGAGTAGATGTAGTCGAGCTGCTGGCGCAGGTTGGAGTGGGTGGACACGCGACGCAGGAAGGTGTTCACCTCGTCCTTTTCAACGTCCTTCTCCAAGTCCAAGTTCAGCACAGCCATGGACACGTCCGGGGTTGGCACGCGGATGGCGTTGCCGGTGAGCTTGCCCTCAAACTCCGGCAGTGCCTTAGACACGGCCTTCGCCGCGCCGGTCTCGGTGAGCACCATGTTCAGGCCCGCTGCGCGGCCGCGACGGTTGCCCTTGTGGAAGTTGTCGGCCAGGTTCTGGTCGTTGGTGTACGCGTGAACCGTCTCAACGTGACCGTGCTTGACGCCGTAGCGGTCGTTGATCACCTTCAGCACCGGGGTGATGCCGTTGGTGGTGCAGGACGCTGCGGACAGGATGCGCTCGTCGCCGATCATGTCCTGGTTGATGCCGTAGACAATGTTCGGGATGTCGCCCTTGCCCGGCGCGGTAAGCAGCACGCGGTCCACACCCTTGGACTGCAGGTGCTGGGACAGGCCCTCGCGGTCGCGCCACACGCCAGTGTTATCGACGACGATGGCGTTGTTGATGCCGTACGCCGTGTAGTCGATCTCGGCCGGGTCGTTGGCGTAGATCATCTGGATCGGGGTGCCGTTGGCCCAGATGATTTCCTTCTCCTCATCCACGGTGATCGTGCCGTTGAACGGGCCGTGGATGGAGTCGCGGCGCAGCAGGGATGCGCGCTTGATGATGTCGATGTCACCCTTCTTACGCACCACCACCGCACGCAGGCGCACGCCGCCGTACATTGCCTCACGCGCGATCAGGATGCGGGCGAGCAGACGGCCAATTCGGCCGAAGCCGTAGAGCACAACGTCGCGTGCATCGAGCTCGGAGGAGGTACCGATGACGTCAGCGAGCTGCGCATCCAGGAAGGTACGCAGATCCTTCTCGTCGGAGTACTTGAACTCCTTGGCCAGGCGGCCGAGGTCGATCGAAGCGGTGCCGAGATCCATCTCCACGAGCTCGCGCAGGATCGGGAGCGTCTCGTCGAGGGCGAGCTCCTTTTCGTCGATACGACGCGCGTAGCGGTGTGCCTTGATGATCTCGATGTCGGTCACACCCACCAGCAGGCGGCCGTAAACCGAGGTGACCGCGTTATGTTCGCGGTGCAGGCGGCTGATCAGCGGCAGCATCTCCTGGGCAAGGGTGAGCTTGTGGTTCCAGTCGTCGCGGGGGTTTGTGGTTTCGGTCAACGTTGCTCCTTCAGCGTGTTGGATTCGGGGGCAATTTCAGCCCCACACCGCCATTTACTTTAGCGCAGGACAGCGCGATACTTGGAGGGGTCCGCCTCGGGGGCAAACTTGGGGGCCTGATCCTTATCGACGAGCACCGCACGCACCCCTTCCGCAAAGTCCGGCTCACGCACCATCACCGCGCCCAGGCGGCGCTCGTTGTCCAGCGCGCCGGCCAGATCCTGTGATGCGTTGGCTGCGATGAGTTCCGCCGCCGCCACGAGCGACGACGGGGACGCCTGCTTGGTCAATTCCTGCACCTTCTCGCCGAACTCGCCGTCAAGGCGCTCGCGGATCTCGGCCCAGGAGCCGGTGAAGGTGGCCTCGATGTCCTCGTACAGTGCCTCGAGCTGCGATTCACCCTGCTCCAGCGCAACCTCGTCGAGGTAGCCGGGCCCGTGCTCCACGATCCCGTCGAGCACCCCGTCAAGCGAGGCAACCTTATGCGTGGCCAGGCCGGTAGCCAGCATGTCGTCCGGGCTCAAGCGGTAGCCCGTCAGCGCCAAAAACGCCCCAAGCGCCTGCGACGGGTGCTTCGGCAAGTTCTGCAGCAACCACGACATACCCACGTCAGTGATGTAGCCGATGTTCATCTCCGGCATGGAGGCGAACGCGTCCTCAGTGACCACCATGTGCGAGCCGTGCGCCGACACACCCATGCCACCGCCCATGATCACGCCGTTGCACAGCGCGATGTACGGCTTGGGGTAGTTCGCAATGTCCAAGTTCATGGCGTACTCGTCGGCAAAGAACGCATCGACCTCGTCCAGGCGCCCCTCAAGGACACCGTCGCGCGCGGCACGGACGTCGCCGCCGGAGCAAAAGTGTTTGCCAGAGGACTGGATGACAACTTGGGTGACGGTGTCGTCGTCACGCCACTGCTTCAGGATCTCGTCGATGGCGCGCGCCATCTCCGGGTTCAGAGAATTCAGGGCCTTGGGGCGGTCGAGGGTGATCACCCCGGTCGTGCCGCGTACTTCGGTCTTCACAAACTCAGTCATGCCGCCCAGTGTTCCACATCACACCGGTATGGTGTGGGCAATGCAGACGCCACGCTTAATCGCACTCGACATGGACGGCACCCTCCTCACCCCGGAAGGCCAGGTACCTGAGCGCTTTTGGCAGCTTTACGACGATGCCACCGCCCAGTCCGTCACCATCACCCCCGCCTCCGGCCGCCAACTGGCAACACTGCAACGCATGTTCCCCGCATGCGACACGTTCATCGCTGAAAACGGCGCAGTGGTGTGGCACGGCGGCGAAGTTGTCTCTACCACGGCCCTGCCCGCAGACGCCGCCCGCAACCTCATCGCAGCGCTACCCGACGCTCCCTTTCCCGCCCACACCGTCATCTGCGCCCCGGAGGTAGCCGCCACCCTCCCGCTGCCGCCGGCGATCGACGCGGAGGTGGACAAGTACTACGCCTCGCGCACAACGCTGTCGGCGCTCGGCGACCACCCCAGCCCCGTGGTCAAGATCGCCCTCTACGTTGAAACCGACGCCGAACGCGACGCCCTACCCTGGGTCCGCGAACACGCACCCGACCTGCGCGCAGTGGTCAGCGGCAAGCACTGGCTGGACATCATGCACCCCGATGCCGACAAGGGCCACGCGTTCGAAGCGCTCGCCGGCACGCTGGGTATCCCCCTTGCGCAGACGGCGGCGTTTGGCGACTTCCTCAACGACCTCGGCATGCTCCGCGCCGCCGGCCACGCGGTAGCGATGGACAACGCGCATCCCGACCTCAAAGCGATCGCGGATGAGGTGATTGGGACGAATGGGGACGAGGCGGTCGTCGATAAGCTTGCGCAATGGCTGCAATGATCGACTTCACCCAACCCGCCGACGTCGTCGCACCGCAGTTGCTAGGGTGCCTGATCACCCACAACGGGGTAACCGTGCGCCTGACCGAAATCGAGGCATACCTCGGCGCTGAAGACCCCGCCGCCCACACGCACAGGGGCAAAACCGCCCGCAACGCCGCCATGTTCGGCCCACCCGGCAGGCTGTACGTCTACCTCTCCTACGGCATCCACCACAACGGCAACATCGTCTGCGCGCCCGAAGGCATCGGCCAAGGCTGCCTCATGCGTGGCGGCGAAGTCGTCGCCGGCGAAGCACTCGCCCGCGAGCGACGACAACGCCCCGACCGCGCGTTGATCCCGTTTGAAAACCTCGCCCGCGGGCCCGGCAACCTCGGCCAAGCACTCGCACTGGGGTTAGGCGACAACGGCACCCCCATTCACCTCACCCCGCGCAACACCGAACCCGAATGGGTCGCAGGACCCCGCATCGGGATCTCCAAAAACAAAGACGCCCCGTGGCGGTTCTGGATCCCCGGCGACAAGACCGTATCCACACCACGCGGGCGCCCGAAGCGGATCAACCTTTTGGGTGATTGATTGAAGGTTAGGCTTACCTATATTCTCAATCTACAACTAAGGGTAACCTACCCTTCATTCCTAGATTGGAGAAGCAGATGACCATGGCCGCCCCCACTGACCAGCGACTGTCGGCCGCACTCAAAGACCAGACTGCCACTGCGCACTCCAGCGCCGAGAATTCCCCCTTCATGTCGAGCCTTGGAAAAGGCGAGCTGGACCGGGCAGCCGTAGCAGAGCTGACAGTGCAGTACTTCCACATCTATTCGGCACTCGAAGATGCGGTGCGCCGCGCCGCTTCCCACCCCGCGGTGGCGCAGATCGCCGACGAGCGCCTCGAGCGCGTGCCCGCCCTCGAAGCCGATCTCACCGCCATGCTCGGTGCCGGCTGGAAGGAAACCACCGCCCCACTCGATGCCACGAGGCGCTACGTTGCCGAACTCGAGGCGCTCACCCCGGACTCCGGCCCGGAAGTCATCGCCCACCACTACGTGCGCTACCTCGGCGACATTGCCGGCGGACAGGTGCTCGCACGCGTGTTCCAGAATGCGTACGCGCTGCCCGACGAGGCATTGCACTTCTACAACTTCTCTGCGGTAGGCAAGATCCCACACTACCGCGCGCACTACAAGGAGGCGCTCGACGCGATGCAGCTTAACGACGAAGAGCGCGCACGAATCATCTCCACCGCCCAGCACGTCTTCGCCCTGAACCAGGCAGTGTTCCAGGACCTTTCGACCCACGCCGGCTAGGCCGAGGCTCACTAACGCCTGTCAACGTAAGCGATCGCACCCCAGATCGCCCCAGCCGCCACGAACGCAGTGAGCACTCCGCCGGTGAGCGTGAACTGCGCAGGCACCAGAAACAGCACTAGCACTGCCAAGCAAACAATCAACCCCCAAGCCACCGCGAGAACGATCCCCGCGCGTTTGCCCAGTCGAGCACCGGCATCGCGGCCCTTATGCGAGGGCAGTGACGAAAGCCCGAGAACCGCAGCCACCAACGCCACGCTCGCAGGGAACGCCACCCAGATGCTTCCGGTACCCGCCCCAAACGCGATCACACCTGTGATCAAGGCGATCAGGGCGCGCTCCCAGGTGACGAAGTGCACAGCGCCGCCTTCATATGTGCGCGGCAATCGCACACCGACAGGTCGAATGAGTTTGGTAGCAGGTCCCGTCTGTTGCGCCATCACGACAACCCCTTTCAACATTATGCAAACCTAACCTTACTTAGGTAAGGTTAGCCTACCTACTTTTTGCTATTTCGCACCTCGAGGCAACCATGAATGTTCGCACCCACCTCGGCGCAGTCGCTTGCGCGAGTCTGATCGGCTTTACCGCCACCATGTTCGGCGCCGCGCCTGCGCTTCTTCCTCTCGCGGCGGCCGAAGAGTCTGCCAGCACACACCGCAGTGTCTCAGCGGGAACCATGCAATGGGGGGTGCGCGAATCGTTCAGAAAATACATCGAAGGTCCCATAGCCCACGGCAGCATTTCGGTCGGTGGCGGCGCACAGCGCTCAGGCGACGGTTTCACGTTCGACGCCAAATCCTCGGCACTGACTTCAGCCTCGGCCGGCGAAATCAGCTTCCAGGGTGAGGTCCATTTCACCGGGCACAACGGCGCGCTTGATATGACGCTGCGCAACCCCACAGTGGTGGTCAATGGCGCTCAAGCCGAACTGCGGGTGGATTACGCTTCACGGAAGTACGAGGGCATGAACTCGACCGGCCCGGTGCGCGAAGGCACCCAAGAGCTGCTCGCCACCATCGCGCTCAACGCCGCCCCGGATTTCTCCGCACAAACAACGACCATCGCAGGCCCCACCTCCCTCACCACAACCGGTGCGGAGATCTTCGGTGGCTTCTACGAGGTGGGCGCTCCACTCGACCCGGTCACAATTGAGCTATCGCTTAACGACGCCTCCGGCCCCGCCCCACAGCCCAAAGAGGGCGGTGGCACCTCCGGCGCAAAGAGATCGGGCGCCACCTCCGGCCCGGCCCGCCTCCTCGGCGAGATCAACGACACCCTGGAAGAACTCAACGCGATGTTCGCCAACACTGAGACACTGTTGCGCAGCGGTGAGTCACTGCATCGCCGGGTACTTCCAACGCAGGAAGGCACGCGCCCTGCACCAGCGGCCAACAGCGGCGCCCCCACGTCCAATGCCTCCCGAACGGGAGGAACCTCCAACGCAACGAACAGTCCAGCGAACGTCAACCCTGGCTCCGTCCCCGCGACACCAGCCGGCGCGCCGAAGGTGGGTGGCGGCACGAACACCGGTAATGCAGCAAAACCCACTGGTGCGGCACCTGCGGGTGGCGCCAGCGACAGCGGGATCTGTGACTCGAGCGCGTCTCGTGGGATTGTCAGTTCCGAGGCCCAGTGGGGCATTCGCCAATCTTTCCGCACGTACATCCGCGGCAACATCGCGAAAGGACGCTGGGAACTCAAAGGCGTCGGCGACGACGGCAACGCGTTCACGTTCTCCGGCAATTCCGGCGCGGTGGACACTGCCGCACGCTCCGGTTCCATCCTCTACCCCGGCACCATCCATTTCACCGGCCACGAAGGGGTGTTAGACACCCGCTTTTCCAATATGGAGATCCAGTTCAGTGGCGATTCGGGCCAAATCGTCATCAATGTTTCGTCGAATAGCACTGATGGCAAGGCGAATGATTTCGGCCGCGTCGCGATCGCCAACTTATCCTTCAGCGAGCTGAGCGTTTCCGATTCCGCGGTGTCCGGCTCCGCGCAGGCGACGCTCACCCAAGTCGGCGCGGAGGCGTTCGGCCAGTTCTACCCCGCTGGGGCCCCACTCGACCCAGTGAGTTTCAGCGCTCGCCTCGGCAACACGGCGAACTGCCGCGAGGGGCAGGGTGGGGCCTCCTCGGAGTCGTCGACAGGCAAAGGCGGAACCGCAGGTGACGCTGCGGCGCTGAAGCGCGGCGGCACGGCAGGAGCCCAAGCGAAGCTGAACTCAGGGACGACCCCCGAAAACGCAAAAGGCAGCGTGTTCGACGAGGTAGAAGGTACAGATGCCGTGGAATCCGCCAAACAGCCCGAAGGCGGAAAGTTCCAGATCAAAAACTCCGCGGCAGGCGACGGCGCCGGCAGCGGAGGCTGGGACGACTCAACGGTGGCCAAACTCCTGCTTCTGGTGGCCTCGCTGCTCGGCGCCGGTGGCGCGCTGACCAGGTTTATTGCGACCGGATAAAACCGGATAGAAAAGGAAACTCTCAATGAAGCTTTGGAAAACACCCCTCGTCTGCGCGGTCGCGGCGGCCGTGGGTCTGTCGCTTGGAGGTTGCGCCAGCTGGGACAACCCCGTGCAAACCGAACAAAAGGCGCTTTCGCAGTCGCTCGCAACCGGAGCCGACCCGCACCAGGCTGAGGGCGTCGCGATGGTATCGGAGATTTCCGAGGTAGAACCCGTCGAAGCGGAGCGCGAAACTGCGCTGCCCGTCGAACTCACTGACGCCGACGGCCACGACGTCACGGTTACCGACACCTCCCGCATCCTCGCGCTCGACCTCTACGGCACCTACACAAAGACGCTCCGCGGTATCGGGTTGGCGGACAACATTGTCGGTCGCACGGTCAGCTCCGCGGAACCCTCGCTTTCTGACCTTCCCGTGGTCACCGAAAACGGTCACTCACTAAACGTGGAGGCAATACTGAACTTGCGCCCGACGTTGGTCATCGTGGATCACTCCGTCGGTCCGAGCGAGGCCATCGACCAAATCCGCGCGGCGGGCGTGACCACCGTCGTCATGGAGCCGAAACGGACCATGGCATCAATGGGAGAGGACATCATGAACGTGGCCTCCGTCGTCGGGGAGCCAGAAGCGGGCAAACTCCTCGCGGAACGAAGTGAAAAAGAGGTGCAGCAAGCTCTCGAAGCGATCAAACAGGTCGTCCCGAAACAGCCGCTGCGCATGTCATTCCTGTACGCGCGCGGGACCGGCGGCGTGTTCTACCTGCTCGGCGGCGAAGACGGCACCAAGGACCTCATCGAGGCGCTCGGCGGCGTCGACGTGAACACTGAAAACGGCATCGGCAACGCTTCCCCCGCCAGCCCCGAAGCGCTCGCCCAGGTCAATCCGGAGGTGTTCGTCATGATGAACGGCGGGCTGCAATCCACCGGCGATATCGAGGGCCTGCTTCAACGACCCGGTGTCGCACAGACGACCGCCGGCCAGCACAAGCGCGTGCTTTCACTTCCCGACGGCGACTCGCTTGCGTTCGGCCCCCAAACCGGGGAACTTCTGCTGCGCGCAGCCCACGCCCTGTACGGGGAGGGGCAGTGACATCTTCCGCCGAGGTGTTTCACGCCCGCCGCCGCGGCCGTGTGGCGCTGTTCACGACCGTCAGTGTGCTGCTGGTGGCGACAGCCATCGGCTCGATCATGGTTGGACAGTTCGAGCTTTCGGTCCGTGAGCTGTGGCCGATTCTCCAGGCCGGCCCGCTGTCTGCAACCTCTCTGGAAGCGTCCGTGATCTGGCAGATCCGACTCCCCCGCCTGATGCTCGGTCTGTTCGTCGGTGCCGCGCTGGGCGTCAGCGGGGCGCTCATGCAGGCAGTCTTCGCCAACCCGCTCGCGGAGCCGAGCGTGATCGGCGTGAGCACCGGCGCGGGCGTCGGGGCCGCCGTCGCGCTCGTCTTCGGGCTCACCACTTTCGGCACGATGACGGTGCCCGTCCTTGCCTTTATATCTGGGACCCTTGCAACCGCGGTGGTGTACTTCCTCTCACGAGTCGGCGGCAAGGTTCGCGTGCTCAACCTGATCTTGGTGGGTATCGCGGCCAACGCTATCTGCGGTGCCATTATTTCAGTGCTCACTTTTATGGCCCCCACGACCGCGCGAGAGCAAATCATCTTTTGGCAGATGGGCACTCTCTCGGGCGCGAACTGGGCGCAAACGGGCGCAGTGACAGGCGTGGTCATCGTGTCACTGACGCTGGCGATACTGTTAGGCAGCAAGTTCGACCTTCTCGCACTCGGCGACCAGGCCGCCTACCACGTCGGGCTCAATGTCACACGCCTGCGAATGGCGGCGATCGTGTTGTCGACGCTGCTCACCGCTGCCGCTGTCTCGTTTGCGGGACTGATCGGGTTTGTGGGTCTTGTGGTGCCGCACATCGTGCGCACTGCAGTAGGCCCTTCCAATAAGGTGCTGCTCCCCGCTTCAGCTCTCGGTGGGGCACTTTTGATCGGTGCCGGCGACATTCTCGCCCGCACAATCATCCCCTTTGCAGACCTACCGATTGGCATATTTACCGCGCTGATCGGTGGGCCAACATTCTTCTTGCTGTTGCGGCAAATGATACGAAAGAACCACCAGATATGAGTGTTACCGCACGTGGCGTCACTGTGCAGAAGCAAAACCGCACTATTCTTAACCAAGTCGACCTGCACGCAACCGCCGGCCAGGTCACCGGGCTTATCGGACCCAACGGAGCCGGAAAGTCGACCCTGCTGTCGGCCTTGGCGGGTGACATTCAGCTCGCGCACGGAGTGGTCGAGGTGGCGGGCAAGGATGCGTCGGAAAGCACAGCCTCCGAACTCGCGCGCACGCGCGCTGTCATGCTCCAAGACGTCAGCGTGGCGTTTTCCTTCCTCGTGCGCGATGTCGTCGAAATGGGCCGCCACCCCTGGGGCCGTGGGCCGGACGATGCGGCGATCGTGGATGCGGCGCTCGACGCGACGGGGATCACCCACCTACAGGACCGCGAGATTGTGACGCTGTCCGGCGGAGAGCGAGCCCGCGCAGCCTTCGCGCGGGTGCTCACGCAGCAAACGCAGGTCGTGCTTCTCGACGAACCAACGGCAGCCATGGACGTTCACTTCCAAGAACAAACGATGGGAGCCGTTCGCGCGCTTGCGCGTCGCGGTGTGACAGTCATCGTCGTGTTGCACGACCTACAGCTCGCGGCGCGATATTGCGACCGCGTCGTGTGCCTTAAGGCGGGCGAGATTACAGCGGCAGGCACCGTTGACGAAGTATACAACGACGCGATTCTCAGCTCCGTCTACGACTGGCCCATCACCGTGTTGCGAAGCAGTGGGCGGATCCTAGTGGCCCCCGACGAGGCGGGTGAACCCGTCTCCGGACTCTGGTGTCCAGCCCCAGCTCCCCCCACCCCTTGAAAAAGTTAGGGATACCTTGCTAAGGTTAGCCTACCCTATCCCATCGGTGCGATGTTACATCCACCACACCAACTCACCGAAAGGCTTCATCAATGTCCCGCACCACCACCCTCGCGGCCATCACCGCCACGGCCATGATCTCGACTGCATTCGCCACCCCCGCTGCCTTCGCGGATGCGCCAACCATCGAGTCGGGAAATGCGCACTGGAACATCAAGGAATCGTTCCTGCGCTACGTGCAATCCCCGTTCGTCGCCAGCACCATCACAACCACGGAAGGCGCGGAGAAGGTGCTTCGCGACGGCAAGCTTGCTGACTTCGCACTTCCGGTCAATGCCGCCGACTCCGCCCTCGATGCCAACGGCAACGGCACCATTGACCTCGACGGCGCCATTTCGATCGAGGGCCACCACGGCGCTATGGACATCAAGATGTCCGACTTCAAGATTGTGGTCAACGGCACGAAGGGCGTCCTGCAGGCGGATTACGTGCGCAAGGGCGCAATGCCGGGCTCTGAGCCCACCACCGCCACCGGAGACGACAAGCCGATCGCAGAGTTCGAGGTCACAGATGCGCTGAAGCCCGGCAAGGACAACAAGTTGTCTGCGACGTTCACCCCGACCAAGCTGACCGAGTTCGGCGTCGACATCTTCGGCTCGAGCTACGAAGTCGGCAAGCCATTGGATGACTCGAAAGTCGCCGTCAACCTCGCATTCAAGGCCCCGAAGAAGGAGCCGAAGCCGACCGACCCGAAGCCGACCGACCCGAAGCCGACCGACCCGAAGCCGACTGACCCGAAGCCGACCGATGAGGACGGCTCGAGCACCGGCGCAATCGTCGGCATTGTCATGGCGGTTATCGCAGTGCTGGGCGGCCTGGGCTTTGCGGCGACTCAGCCTTCGGTCCAGAAGCTGATTAACCAGTTCATGGGCAAGTAGCGTCCATGTGCAAGGCGCGATTGTCCACCGCGGTGGCGGTGGCGCTATTGCTTTGCTCCCCCGCCGTCGCCGAAGGCCAAACTGCGGAGGAAGACACTTTCACGGAGATTTCCTCGACAGACGACGGCTCGCCGGCTACGCAAGCCACGCGGGCAATCGCACTGGCGATGGCTTTCACCGGTTTAGGGTTCGCGCTCAGCGCCCTCATACAGGGGGCCGCGTCAATCCTCGGCATCAAGCCTCCACAACTGCCCCAACTGGTGCGTTAAACACTGCCTCAAGAGCCCCGTCGTCCGGCGGGGCCCTCATTTGATTCGAAAAGGATTCGCCTCAATGCTCATCTCCCGAAACGCCGCTGCGGCGGGGTTCTCCGCGCTTATATTCGCCACTGCGCTGGCAATTCCTGCCGCCGCCGAAAGCTCCTCTGCTGAGCCCGCCGAGGTTGGCGGCGAATTTGTGTGGCCCATTTCCACCGGTTTTCTGAATCAGGCCGTCATTAAAGGTCAAGGTCGCGTGCTCACAGGCGGGGGCGCGACGTGGAACCAGGAAGCGCTTGAATTCTCCTTCCCGGTCACCTCCGCGACGCGGACCGGAAAGACGTGGACATTCGCGCTCGACGGCTCAGCGCAGGTACAGGGATACAAGAATGCGGGTGGCTACGACGGCTGGGCCGTAGATGTAAAATACTCGGACCTCAAGCTGAAGGTGGAGGGAAAAAACGCCACTTTGTACGGCGATTACCTCCTCGCCGGGGTCGCGAACAAGACGTACAAGCCAGTCGGTGCCAAGGGGGACGACGAGCCGCTGGTCACCTTCACACTCGGCAGCGAGATCACCCCGCCGAAACGAGTGACAGAGCACAACCGGACAACGGTGTCGGATACCGGCATGGAGAAGTCCCTCAGGCACTACCCGAAGGGCACGTTGCTAAAAGACTCTGAAGTGGATCTCAACGTGACATTCGGGGCGACTGCTCTCAGCCCTGGGGCGATCGCGGGCATCGCCGTGGGCGTGCTCACCGTAGTTGGCGGTCTCGCCTACGCATCAACCCTTACCCCGGTCCGGGCGCTCCTTGCGCAGTGGCTGCCCCGGTAACTACTTTCTCTTTTTCTTCTTGCTGCCCTTGCCCACTTTGCGCTTCTCCAACTTGGCGGCGACATCGGGCACGTAGCGGAACTCGTCGCGAGGCGGACGCTCATAGTCCGTGATCGCCGGACGCTCGGGAATCTCTGGGAGGTCAGGCTCAATATGCTCATACGGAATCGTCGACAGCAAGTGCGAAATGACATTGATGCGAGACCGCTTCTTGTCCTCGCTCTCCACCGTGTACCACGGCGCCGCCGGAATATCGGTGTGGACAAACATCTCGTCCTTCGCGCGGGAGTACTCCTCCCACTTCGTAATGGACTCCAGATCCATCGGCGAAAGCTTCCACTGACGCAACGGATCCTCACGACGGGACTGGAAACGCTTGTACTGCTCCTCATCCGAAACGGAGAACCAGTACTTGCGCAGCATGATGCCGTCCTCAACCAGCAGGCGCTCAAAGATCGGCACCTGGTGCAGGAAGCGGCGGTACTCCTCAGAGGTGGCAAAGCCCATCACGCGCTCGACGCCGGCACGGTTGTACCAGGAACGGTCAAAGATGACGATCTCGCCTGCCGTCGGCAGCTTCTCCACATAGCGCTGGAAGTACCACTGACCCGCCTCGCGGTCCGTCGGCTTCGGCAGCGCCTCCACACGGCACTGACGCGGGTTGAGGTACTGGGTGATGCGCTTAATTGCGGAGCCCTTGCCCGCAGCGTCACGCCCCTCCATAATGATCACAACACGCTCGCCGTTTTCGACGACCCACTGCTGCATCGCAACCAACTCAGCCTGGAGGCGCAGCAACTCCTGCTCATAGGCATCACGGGACAACTTCGGCGGCTTTTTAGCTTGGCTCATAGGTATAACCGTACTCACAGACAAAAACGACACAACAATTATCTCGCGAGGGAAGACATTGTTGAACAATCTATGGGCTATACTTCTCCCGAAACCTTTTCAATACCGTACCGGGTCACTCAAAAAGTCCCGGTAACGCTGACCTAAACGGATGCCATGCTTGCACATAACGTTTCCGCCGAAGTTCGCAGAGCGATTTCGCGCGGTGAGTTTATCCCCGGACAGAAGCTCAACGAGGTGGCCCTCGCTGACCGCTTCGGGGTATCTCGCAATACGCTGCGCGAAGCCTTCGCAATGTTGACCGCTGAAGGCCTGGTCGAGCGCATCCCCAACCGCGGTGTGTTCCTCGCGACCCCAACAGCGGAATTCATCACCGACACCTTCCGCGCACGTGCAGCAATCGAACCTGCTGCACTGCTATGGGGCACCGACCTGGACGTCGACCGCCTCGAGGAGCTCAACGCCGAAGGCCGCACCGCAATTGAGGAACAGGACGACGACCTGTTCATCGCTGTGAACCAGGCATTCCACCACGTCGTACTGTCCTCGATGGGTTCAAAAACCCTCGGCGACACCATGGACCAGCTCGACGCCTTCCTCCGCCTGGCCACCCTCCCGATTCTGGAGAAGGATCCCTCATTCAACCGCCGTTTCATCGGCATTAATGAGCACATCGTGGAGCTGCTGCGTGCCGACGATCGCCAGGGCGCATCCGACTACCTCCAGCACCAACTGATTGAGCTAAGCACCGAAATCATCGAGATGATCGAGAAGATCAACAGCGGGCAGCTCATCTAGCCCCGCACCCCCCTTATGTTCGGGGTCACACTCGAACAGCGGTATAACTGGGGTCATGCATATCGACCTCAACGCCGACCTCGGTGAAACGACTGCGGGCAACCCGGTCGCAGACGATGCGGCGATGCTGCAGATGGTCTCCAGCGCAAACGTTGCGACCGGCTTCCACGCTGGAGACCCCCACTCCATAGCCGGAACGCTCAAAGACGCCGCAGCACATAACGTCACACTCGGCGCACACGTGGCATACAACGACCCCGTCGGTTTCGGCCGCCGATTCATGGACTACACGCCCGGCGAACTCGCCGACGAAACCCTCTACCAAATCGGCGCCCTCGACGCGCTTGCCCGCGTTCACGGCATGCACGTGCGCTACGTCAAACCACACGGCGCGCTGTACAACACCATCGTCCACCACGAGGCCCACGCCAAAGCCGTCATCGACGGCATCAAAGCGTTCAGCCCCGACCTGGCCGTCATGCTGCTGCCAGGCGGTGTTGCCGTCGACATCGCAGAAAAAGCCGCCATGCGCGTCATCCGCGAAGCGTTCGCCGACCGCGGCTACAACCCCGACGGCACGCTGGTATCGCGCCGCGAACCCAACGCCGTCCTGCACGACCCAGCCGCCGTCGCCGAACGCGTCCTCCAGGTCGCCTCCACCGGCTCCGTCACCGCCATCGACGGCACCGAAGTCAAAGTGCAGGCCGAATCCGTCTGCGTCCACGGCGACTCCCCAGGCTCGGTCGAGCTGACACGCAGTGTCGTCGCTAAGCTTCGCGACGAAAACATCACGATCGCGAGCGTCCTATGACCCTCAGCATCAAACGGGTCGGCACCCGCGGCCTCATCGTCGATCTGCCCGACCTGGCCACGGTGATGAACTACTACGCCGCACTCACGGCAAGCCCGCTCGACCACCAAACCGACGTCGTTGCAGCCGCACGCACCGTACTGCTTACCTTCGACTCGCCCACCGCGACCACCAAGGCAATCGACACGCTGCAGACCTACAGTCCCGCAGCCGCCGAACACACCGAACCGCGCGACATCGCCATCGACGTGCTCTACAACGGCGAAGACCTCGCCCCGCTGGCCGAATCGCTCGGCATGAGCACCCACGAACTCATCGACTGGCACACCTCCACCACCTGGGTCGCAGCCTTCGGCGGATTCGCCCCAGGCTTCACCTACTGCGTGCCCGAAGACGCCACCCGCGCCCTGAGCATCCCGCGCCGCGACACCCCACGCACCGCCGTGCCCGCCGGCGCCGTGGCACTAGCAGGCGAATTCTCCGCCGTCTACCCACGCACCTCCCCCGGCGGCTGGCAGCTCATCGGCACCACCAACACTCCAATGTGGGACTCAACCGCCACCCCGCCCGCCCTCGTCGCCCCCGGCGACCGTGTGCACTACAGAGCAGTCGACGCACTTAACGACGACACCACCCTCGCCCGCCACCACCTCGCCACCCCACCACGCCGCCCCGTCTTCACACTCGACGACGCCGGGCTGCAAACCCTCTACCAAGACCTCGGCCGCCAAGGCAACGGCAACCTCGGCGTGACCACCTCCGGCTCCGCCGACCGCGCCTCCGCCCGCACCGCCAACGCAGCCGTAGGCAACAAACGCAACGCCACCCTGCTCGAAAACATCGGCGGGCTCACCATGACCGCACTGACCGAAACCGTCATCTGCGTCACCGGTGCCGACACGGACGTCACCGTCGGCGGAAGGCCCGTACTGCTGGCAACGCCGACGATTGTCCCGGCGGGTGCTGAGGTCGTCGTCAAGCAAGCGCGCCTCGGGTTCCGCACCTACATCGCAGTGCGCGGCGGGCTCATCGCCGACACCGAACTCAACTCCGCCGCAACCGACATGCTCTCCGGCCTCGGACCCAAACCACTCCACAGCGGCGATCAGATCGCCATGTCCCTAGCCAAACCACAATCCGCCAACTCACTACTCACCAACCCCCTGCGTGTCGAACGCGACGGAGCAGACGTCGTCGGGACCGTACGCTGCGTCCTCGGCCCCCGCGACGACTGGTTCAGCAACGACGCCGTCGAACGCTTCTTCAACACCACATTCACCGTCACCGCCGACTCCAACCGCGTCGGCCTCCGACTCGAATCCGACGTCCCCCTCACACGCGAACGCGAAGGCGAACTCCCCAGCGAAGGCATGGTCGCAGGCTCCATCCAAATCCCACCCTCCGGCCAACCCGTCTTGTTCCTCCGCGACCACGCCGTCACCGGCGGATACCCCGTCATGGCCACCGTGATCAACGAAGACGTCGACATCGCCGCCCAACTCCCACCCGGCGCCAAACTCCGCTTCGAACGCTATCCCCTCTAACACTTCTAGGACCGAACATGACTTTGAATGCAGTACTCATCGCCAACCGCGGAGAAATCGCCGTCCGCATCGCACGCACCGCACGCGACCTCGGCATCCGCTCCATCGCCGTCTACTCCGAACCCGACACCGGAGCACTCCACACCCAAGTCGCCGACGAGGCCTACCTCCTCCCCGGCAAAACCTCCGCCGAGACCTACATGAACATCCCGGCGCTCATCGAAATCGCCCACCGCGCCGGCGCCGACTGCCTCCACCCCGGATACGGATTCCTCTCCGAAAACGCCGACTTCGCCCGCACCGTCGAACAAGCCGGCCTCACATGGATCGGCCCATCGCCCGACGCCATCGAACTGCTCGGCGACAAACTCTCCGCACGTGCCCTCGCCGTCGAAGCCAACGCGCCACTCGCCCCCGGCACCGGCGAACCACTGGAAACGTGGGAGGAAGCGCGCGACTTCGCCGAAGAACACGGCATGCCCATCGCCATCAAGGCCGCATTCGGTGGCGGCGGCCGCGGCTTGAAAGTTGTCTTCGACGAAGCCGACATCGAAGAGGGCTTCGCCTCCGCCGGACGTGAGGCACGCGAAGCGTTCGGCCGCGGCGAATGCTATGTGGAAAAGTTCCTCACCCACCCACGCCACGTCGAAGCGCAAGTGCTTGCCGACGCCCACGGCAACGTCGCCGTACTTGGCACCCGCGACTGCTCCACCCAGCGCCGCTTCCAAAAGCTCATTGAAGAAGCCCCCGCGCCATTCCTGACCGACGAGCAACGCAACGCCATCGAAGAAGGCGCACGCGAGATCATCCGCAAGGCCAACTATCAGTCGGCCGGCACCGTCGAATACATCGTCTCCGAGGACGGCACCGTGTCGTTTCTGGAGGTCAACACGCGCGTGCAGGTCGAGCACCCCGTCACCGAGGCCGTCACGGGCGTGGACATCATCGCCGAGCAGTTCCGCATCGCCGACGGGCTTCCCCTCTCCTTCGTCGACGGGGACTCGGTCGACCCACAGATCAACGGCCACGCCTTCGAATTCCGCATCAACGCCGAGGACGTGACCAACGGCTTCGCGCCGTCGCCCGGGACCGTGACGCGTTTCGACGCCCCCACCGGCCCCGGCGTACGCGTCGACACCGGCGTAATCACCGGCGGGCAGATCCCGCCCTACTACGACTCACTGATGGGCAAACTCATCATCTGGGGCCCGGACCGCGCCACCGCCCTGCGCCGCGCCGAACAATCCCTGTCCGAGTTCACCATCGAAGGCGTGCGCACCGTCATCCCGTTCCACCGCGACATGGTCGTCGCCCCGGAACTGACCGGCGACACCCTGGACGTCTACACCGACTGGGTGGACCACAACTACTCGCCGTCGCAGCGCCACAACAACGTGGACATCGAGCACATTTACGACGAACGCCGCAACGTCGTCGTCGAAATCGACGGCAAACTCCACACCATCGGCTTCCCCGTCGCCCTCCTCGGCACCGGCGGAGGAAACGCAGCCCCGGCCGAGGCTTCCACTCCGGCTTCTGATGCCGCGGGCGCCGTGACCACCAAGTACGAAGCCACCATCGTGGAGTGGCTCGTGGCTGACGGCGACGTTGTTGCCAAGGGCGACCCAATTGCCACGATCGAGGCCATGAAGATGGAATCCCAGATCAAGGCAACCCGCGACGGCCAGATCTCGCTGGCGGCTCAGCAGGGTGAGCGAGTCAAGGCGAACGCCACGATCGCGACGATCTCCTAGCCGAAGAGTTGGTCCATTGCCCCGCGGTTGGTGTTTTTCACCGGGTAGCCGCGGGGTGAAATCCATACCGGGGCACCCCGCACCATGACGATCCGGCCCCGTTTCTTACGCCACGGGTCATCATCATTGACCCGGTTGTGATACCTGCATAGCGGCGC